>CAMNWO010000032.1 GCA_946565805.1 uncultured Clostridium sp. | reverse complement strand
TTTTAATAATAATTATTTTATATAAAAAATGAGACAGTCAAGACCTGTCCCCCTTTGTCTCAAGACCTACCCCTTTGTTTCAAAATCATGGAATTGCAAATTTATTCTAGATGTGATATAATAATGGAAATTCCGTAAGGAATAGAAAGTAGCAAAAAAACATTCAACCCTAAAAAGGAGGAAGCATCATGAAAACAAAGCATGTAAAGACATTGAACACACAGAGATTAAACAACACCGTACATAAGGGAGGATGTGGCGAGTGCCAGACATCGTGCCAATCGGCATGTAAAACGTCTTGTACTGTCGGCAACCAGACTTGTGAAAAAGAACGTGAAAGAGGATAGGTCTGGGAAGAGGCGAGTAGGAAGATTTCTACTCGCCTATAAAATATTAAAAATTGCCCCAAAAAACTATCACTAGTGGCAAGAAAGAGAGAAAAATGAAAGATTATATAACTGTAATAGGTGGTGGCTTGGCAGGATGCGAAGCAGCCTATCAAATAGCGAAACAAAAAATAAAAGTAAAATTATATGAAATGAAACCGCAAAAATATACACCAGCTCATAGCAATGAAGATTTAGCAGAAGTGGTATGTAGTAATTCTTTTAAATCTAATTTATTAACCAATGCATGTGGTTTATTAAAAGAAGAATTGAGAAAATTGGATTCATTATTGATTCGTATAGCAGATGAAACAAGAGTGCCAGCAGGACAAGCATTAGCTGTAGATAGAGAGGCTTTTGCTAAAAGAGTAACAGAAGAAATTAGAAAGAACCTATATATTGAACTAATAAATGAAGAAGTAACGAACATTAAAGAGATGATACAAGAAGGAATTGTTATAATCGCAACAGGACCATTAACTTCTGAGGGACTAGCTAATCAAATTCAAGAATTAACAGGACAAGATAAGCTATATTTCTATGATGCTGCAGCGCCAATTATTCAAAAAGATAGTATTAATTTTGATATTGCTTTTTATGGCGATCGTTATAGTCAAGAAAAAAAGAAAGAGGAAACAGAAGAACAATGGAAAGCACGATTAGCAAAACAAGAAGTAGAAGAACAAAGTTATATTAATCTTCCTATGACAAAAGAAGAATATGAAGAATTTTGGGAAGAGCTAGTCAATGCAGAAGTTGTAACATTACATGATTTTGAAAAAAAAGAAATTTTTGAAGGATGTATGCCGATTGAAATTATGGCCAAAAGAGGAATGGATACATTACGTTTTGGACCACTAAAACCAGTAGGATTTGATGACCCACGAACAGCAAGGAGACCGTATGCTATTGTACAATTACGACAAGATGATAAACAAGCAAGTTTATATAATATGGTAGGATTTCAAACCAACTTAAAATTTGGAGAACAAAAAAGAGTTTTTAGTAAAATACCAGGACTAGAACAAGCAGAATTTGTAAAATATGGTGTCATGCACCGAAACACCTATATTAATTCCAGTCAATTATTAGATGAAACCTATCAATCTAAAAACATACCGAACTTATACTTTGCTGGACAAATTACAGGAGTAGAAGGCTATGTAGAATCCATTTCATCTGGACTAGTAGCAGGCTTAAATGCTTCTAGTGATGTTTTTGGGGACGGGGTCAAAAAACATCGCTTTTCAGAGTATACAGTTATAGGAGCATTAGCAAAATATATTTCAACTCCAAACAAAAAATTCCAGCCAATGAATGCCAATTTTGGTATATTGCCAGAATTAGAGGGAAAAAGGATAAAGGACAAAAAACAAAGGTATCAAAAATTAGCACAGAGAAGTTTAGAAAACATAGAAATAAATGAGTAAATACAAGATAAAGGGGTATTTGCTCGTTTTGTTCTTTTACGAAATATTACAAATATTACAAATATTACTAGAGTATGACAATTGTATTAAACTTATGTTAATTAATTGATATTAATTATATGATTTGTTATAATTTATAATAGATGTAAAATGTGAAAATTGTAGTTGTATACAAGAAGGGGGATTCTATGGAAGAATTATTAGAAAAAATAAAGACAGAAATTGAAGCTATAAAAGAGGAAGAAGTTAAACTAGAAGAGTTAACAGAAAAATCAAACAAATTGGGAAAAGAAGAAGAACAACTAAAAAAAGAGAGAGATGCGATTAGTGATACTGAAAGTGGATTTTATCAAGATGTGCAAGAGCAAGTAGATAAAAAACATGAAGAATTTACTTACGCTAATAATGCTAGAATGCATAAAGAAAATGAAATCAAGGATTTAATAAAAGAGAAAAAAACGCAAATGCAAGAAGAAATAGCAAACCAAAAACGATATATTGATGAGAATAGAAAAGTAGACTTAAAAGGAATTGATATAGATAAACTAAGAGCGGAAAAAGAGAAATTAGACAGAGAAATTGAATTAAATGATATTACAAAAGAAGAATTTGATAAGAAAACTAATTCTGAAAAGGAAGAAATTAGACAAGCAAAACAAAATTATTTAAATAATAAAAAGAGATTGGATGAAATTAATCCTAAGATCCAATTAATAGATACTTTAGATGGAAAAACACCAAAAGAAAGATTTATGGAATTAGATGACTTAAATAAAAATATAGAAGATAATTTTAATAGAGAAAACATTGATAATATTTTAAAAGAAATTAACGATAGAACACAAGAACCTGAAAGAGAGGAAGAACCAACAAAAGAACCAGAAGAAGTAGAAGAACCTACTAAGGAACCAGAAAAAGTAGATCTTAAAAAAGAGCCAAAAAAGACAGAAGAACCTGTAAAAGGACCAGAAAAAGTAGATCTT
>CAMNWO010000031.1 GCA_946565805.1 uncultured Clostridium sp. | reverse complement strand
AAAATGAACCCTCCTTATTAAACAAATTTGTCTAACAATTTGGGTTCACTTCATTTTTCATCTTAGCTTTTCTTTTTATTCTTCTACTTCTTCTAATTTTTCTTCTTTTTTCATTAAAAATCCTACTTTATATTTGTCCAAAATATATCCCATATCTTTTGAAAACTCTTTTAACATAACAATCTTAATTGTTGGGTCTTTTCCTTTTAAGTAATCATCAATAATTTGTTTTAATTGTTTGATATTCTTTATTTCTGGTTCAATCTGTTTTGTATAACGATTTGCTCTGTCAATTAGTTTTTCTTTGATTAATACGATATCTTCATTACTAGCACAAGAAATTCTTTGGAATAATTGGAAAGAATCATAATATTTAAAAATTGGAATTTCCATACATTCTCTATCAAATTTCTCATAAAATTGTTCCATTCTCATTGGAATGCATTTCATAACATCTTCTGCCTTTTCTTTATACATCTTGTCTAATAATTGCCCATTTAGCATATTAAAATGTTTTAAAACTTCTTCCATATCTTCTTCTACTTCTTCAATTGCAATTTTTCCAAGTTCTTCTTTAGGATTTGGACAATACTCTGATGATAAGGAAGCAATATTCATTCCATTAAAAAATACACTTTTTAAGGTTTTTAAGTCATAGTCAATTAGTCCTTTTCTTGAAAAATAACTAAAATAAGCAAATAATTTTACGGTATCGATTAACGTTAATTTTCCTTCCTTTACGTCTTCTATTACTTCTTGAATAACCCCCGCGAATTGATCATCTGATATTTTCCAATATTCTTCTGTTAATAATCTTTTATAACCTGGCAAGTTTTCTGTATCAACCGTGTTTCGAATGGTTTCCATGTTGTCTTTAAATAATTTCATATCAAAAATACGAGTTCTAATATAATATTCTATAAATTTAAAGAAACGATATTCGGATTTAAAATTGTAATAATAATTATTATCAAATTCTTTAATATAGAATTGTCTATTATCCATCAATATTCTTGAAGATACTAAGATAGATTTATATTCTTCATTATCTTTAATGTTAATGAATTTATCTTTGGTTATTTTACCAGCTTTGATTTCAAAAGAAATAGCTATGGTAAATATCAACATTGTTTGCATAACTCTATGATTGGTATTTGAGTAAGATTTATTTACCATTTCATAGATTTTCTTAAAGTCGTTTAATGCATGTTTTAAAATTCTTAAGTTTCTAGTTCCACTTTTATGGAAGGTAGAAATAATTAAGCCTGTATTTTCTCTTAAAAATCGGATTAAGTCTGGGTTGTTTTCATATCGCATTAAAATCCCATTGATAATATAATCAAATTTTGGTGCATATTCAAATGTTTCTCCAATTAGTTTTTCTTTGATTCTTTCATAGTCATTGGCTTTATCAAAAACATGCTCTATTTTATCTTGAATTTTTTCTACCATTGGCTTATCTGATTTGTTTAGCTCATCTTGTTTATCTAAAAGGTATGTCGCAATAAATGTTTTCATTTCTAAGTTTGAACTTTTCAATTTGGTAGAAAGTTCTTTTTCGTTACAAATAATAATGGTTTTGATATGATCATGTTCTACAAAGTTATTAATATATCCCAAGATATCAATAACATCTACATTTGCTCTTTCTAAGTCATCAAAACATAGCACTTTATCATCTGTTGAGAAAAACTCTCCATAATCTACTCTATCACCATTTTGCGTAACACCAAAAAAGTTTGCCATGTCGATTCCTGTTTTAGCATATTCTGGAATAGTTGTCTGTCCATTGGCATCCATAAACTTTCTTAAATTTTTATCCATCAGTTGGGTAGTTTCAATAAATATTTTTTTACTAATTTCTTCTAGATTAGAAATTCCATATAAAGACATATAAATCGTTGTGTATCTTTTTCCATTTAGTTGTAAAGACTCAATTTTCTTTCTAATTTTATTATTCCAAAAATGGGTTTTTCCAGATCCCCATTCACCATTTATCATAATGGCATAATCGGTATAATCTGATCTTACATAATCTAATATACTTTCTACTAAATCTTCCATTTTTTCCTCCTTTTGAGACAGTTAGGGACACCTCTTTTCTGTCTCATACTAATCTTTTGCTATTGTTAATACTCCTACTTTCTTGATTTTTGCTTGTTGTAATACTTTGCAACATTCATTTACTGTACTTCCTGTTGTATAGACATCATCTATTAATAAAATTTTCTTATTTTGTATCTTGTGTAGTTTCTGTAATTTATACACTCCTTGTATGTTTTTTTGTCGTTCCTCTTTATTTAGTTTGCTTTGTTCCATTATATTTTTTGTTTTGATAAGGCATTGGTTTTGATAATTTATTTGTGTTCTTTTTGCTATTTCTTTAGCAATTAAGTCACTTTGATTATAGCCTCTTTCTTTTCTTCTTTTACGACTAATGGGAACTGGTATTATTGTATCATAAGATTTTAAATTTTGAAAGAATTTTTCATTTTTTAACAAAAAATTCACGATTGTTTTGTATAAATAAGAACTATCATTAAATTTATAATTTATAATAATCTTTCTTATCATTCCCTGATATTCAAAAATATATAAATGTTCTTGAAAATAATAGTCGATATTTTGCTTTTTTTCAATTTGGAACTTTGCTTGTTTCCTTAATAGTATTTCACATTTGTTACATAGGTAATTGTTGTTGATTTTTCCACATATTCCGCATACTGGTGGATAAATTAGATTTGAGACAATGGGGACAGATCTAAACTGTCTCATTTTTTCAAAATTTTTTTTCATATAGCCTCCTATAAAGGGTAGCTTTACTTATTTTTAATGTTTGTGCAACTTCTAATTTTGAAAATTTATACTGATTAGAACTTAAATGAATCATAAACTTTTGAATTAACTCGTTATCTTTTCTTATTTCTGCTAAATTGGTTTTCTCGTGAAATAAAAAATCATTCAATATTTCTTCTATGTTAGGCTTCCTATTGTGTGTATTTAAATTTTTATATTCTATAGATTTAAATGTTTTGATATAATTTTCCGATGAACTAAAAACAAATTGTAAAATTTCTTTACTAACAAATCCTGTTTGATTTAAATAATCATTGTAGGATGAATATTTATATTGTTCCTCTTTTCCCACCAGCCCTGCTTTTACTGGATTCATATGAATATATTTTATACAGGTATGCATTTGTTCTCTTGTCATAATAGGAGCAGATTTAAAACGATTTCGGTATACATATCCTACCCTGTCTTTCTTTTTGTTATAATACATCGCATAGATTGAATTCACTTGTTTCATAAAATTACTAATGTTTTGAATTTCTGCTGAATATAAGATCATATGCACATGATTATTCATAATGCAATATGCAATAATGTCTATATCAAATTGCTTATAGTATTTTTTTAATAATTGTAAATATTTATCCTTTTCTTGGTTTGTTTCAAATATGTATTCTTTATTAATTCCTTGTACCATATGATGACACAATATTTTATCTAGTATTTTTCTGTTTTTTCTTGGCAATTATTATTTTCTCCTTTCAATATTTTTTAGCATATTATATGATTTATAGCTATATGATTTTTTATTATAACATATTCCAATAAGTTTTACAATTTTTTTCATCGCACATTTCGACAAAAAATACAAAAACAACAGCTCTAGAGCTGAGACAATGGGGATTTTGAGATAAAGGGGGACAGTCCTAGATTTGAGACAAAGGGGGACAGGTCTTGACTGTCTCATT
>CAMNWO010000030.1 GCA_946565805.1 uncultured Clostridium sp. | reverse complement strand
AAAAGAGCCAAAAAAGACAGAAGAACCTGTAAAAGGACCAGAAAAAGTAGATCTTGGAAAAGAGCCAAAAAAGACAGAAGAACCAACAAAAGAACCAGATGAAGAAATAAGGAAAAAGCTAGAACAAATCAAAAAACAAACAGAAAAAAACAATAGAGATTATAGAAATATTAATCTAAACGCAGATCCTAAAATTCATAAAAGCCAAATAAAAGTGCCAAAAGAAAATGACAAAATTGTAAGTATTCGAATTAATGAACGATCTGGAATTATTTATACCAAGACAGAGAGTGGAAAAGCCGAAGGAATAGCCCTAGCAGAAACTATGTATCATAAAAAAAGTTTAAGTGCAATTTTAAAAATAAATGAAATGTGCAAAGAGATAGCAGGAGGTAGAATAAAAGGGTTATTATTAGGAACCAAAGTAAATCCAGCTATTGTATATGCATTAAGAAAAGAACCAAAACAAATTGAAAACTATATTACATGTTTAAAAGAAAAAGAGGAATTACCATTTGAATTAGTTCATGATTTGAGAGATTCTAGTTTAAGTATTATGAACCGAATAAAAATGTGGGTACATGCAAGAGCCGAGGATAAACTTCCTGGAACGAAGGTTATACTTTCAGAAAGAAGATGGAACAAGAACAAAACAATTGAAGCACCAAAAAATAGAACCAAAGCACAAGAAGTTGATAAACCGTTTGAAATGTATAAACAAGTAGAACGAGATAAAAACAGACCGATTGCTGATTATTATGTAGATAATAAAGACAATCATATTGAAAAGAATGCAACAGAGAAAATTTTAAAAGAACAAGAAGAAAAAAGAGCCAAAGAAGTTGAGAAATTTATGCCAGATTCAGTTGAGGATCGAAATGGTAATGTGGTAGCAGATTTTGGAAAAAGTAGATAAGAAATAAAAGAAACTTGGAAATGAAAAAAATTCCAAGTTTTTTATTGACTAATTGGGTATTACATGATACAATAATATACGTTATTATAAATTGCACGAAATGTGCAGTTCCGTAATAAGAAAAAGTAAAAACAGGAGGTGAAATTTAAGTGCCAACAATTAATCAATTAGTAAGAAAAGGAAGAAAAACAGGAGTGACAAAATCAACAGCGCCAGCTCTTCAACATGGATGGAACTCAAAAAACAAAAAATTAACAAATAACAGAGCTCCACAAAAAAGAGGTGTTTGTACAGTTGTTAAAACAGTTACACCTAAAAAGCCAAACTCAGCTTTGAGAAAAGTTGCCAGAGTTAGACTTTCTAATGGTTATGAAGTTACATCTTATATCCCAGGTATAGGACATAACTTACAAGAACACAGTGTTGTGTTAATTAGAGGTGGTAGGGTAAAAGACCTTCCAGGTGTTAGATACCACATCATCAGAGGAACATTAGATACAGCAGGTGTTAAGGATAGAATGCAAGCGCGTTCTAAGTATGGAGCTAAGCGCCCTAAAAAATAAACAAAACAAATTGAAAGCAGCAACTTGCACATTTTTAACATTTATTCCAAACTTCGACGTACAAGAGTACGCCTTCAGTTTGTAATAAATTTCAAAAATGCACAACTTACTACTTTGAATTCGTTTTGAACAAATGGAGTTTAGCGAATTTAAAAGCGAGTGCTTGTTATTTTATCGAAAATTTAAGGTACTTAAATTTAAAATAGATAAATAAGCATTATGCGCAAGAAAGAAATTTCTTGAGAGTACCGAAGATACTTTCAAAAATAAAGTATCAAAAAGACAAAAAGTCTTACAAATTTTATAAGGAGGGAAGAATAGTGCCAAGAAAAGGATATGTAGCAAAAAGAGAAGTATTACCAGATCCAATTTATAACAGCAAAGTTGTTACAAAATTAGTAAACAACATCATGTTAGATGGTAAAAAATCAGTTGCTCAAAAAATAGTATATGATGCATTTGACATTATTAAAGAAAAGGAAGGAAAAAATCCTTTAGAAGTTTTTGAAGCAGCCTTAGAAAATGTTATGCCAGTTCTTGAAGTAAAAGCAAGAAGAGTTGGTGGAGCAACTTACCAAGTTCCATTAGAAATTAGACCAGAAAGAAGACAAACTCTAGGTTTAAGATGGATTGTTTCTTATGCTAGAAACAGACATGAAAAAACAATGGCTGAAAAATTAGCTGGAGAGTTAATGGATGCAGTAGCTGGAAATGGTGGAGCATTCAAGAAAAAAGAAGATACACATAGAATGGCTGAAGCTAACAAAGCTTTTGCACATTATAAGTGGTAAAATTTTGATTGAGAGGGGGAAATATAGACAATGGCAGGAAGAGCATACCCATTAGAAAAAACTAGAAATATAGGAATTATGGCACACATTGATGCCGGAAAAACAACAACAACAGAAAGAATTTTATTTTATACAGGTAAAGTTCATAAAATAGGGGAGACTCACGAAGGTGCAGCTACCATGGACTGGATGGCACAAGAACAAGAAAGAGGTATTACTATTACATCTGCTTGTACAACTTGTTTCTGGAACGATAATAGAATAAACATTATCGATACCCCAGGGCACGTTGACTTTACAGTAGAAGTACAAAGATCTTTAAAAGTTCTTGACGGAGCAGTAACTGTTTTAGCAGCAAAAGGTGGAGTTCAACCACAAACAGAAACAGTTTGGAGACAAGCTGACAAATATAGTGTACCAAGAATGGTATATGTTAATAAAATGGATATCACAGGAGCTAACTTCATGCTTTGCGTTGATCAATTAAAAAACAGATTAAAAGCAAATGCAGTTCCAATTCAATTACCAATTGGAGCAGAAGATAACTTCAAAGGAATTATAGACTTAATCAAAATGAGAGCTTTCCTACATAAAGATGATTTAGGAAAAGAAATTGAAGAAGCAGACATTCCTGATGATATGAAAGAATTAGCAGAAGAATATCATAATAAAATGATAGAAGCTGTTGCAGAACAAGACGAAGAATTAATGATGAAATATTTAGAAGGTGAAGAACTTTCTACAGAAGAAATCAAAAAAGGATTACGTGTAGGAACTATTAATAATACAATTGTTCCAGTAACTTGTGGTTCTTCTTATAAAAACAAAGGTGTTCAAGAGCTATTAGATGCTATTATAGACTATATGCCAGCTCCAACAGATATTGCACATATCAAAGGAGAAACACCAAATGGAGAAGCAACAGAAGCAAAAACTTCTGATAATGAACCATTTGCTGCATTAGCATTTAAAATTGCAACAGACCCATTTGTTGGAAAATTATGTTTCTTTAGAGTTTATTCAGGAACATTAGAATCAGGTTCAACAGTATTAAACTCTAGCAAAGATAAAAAAGAAAGAATCGGAAGAATTCTTCAAATGCATTCAAATCATAGAGAAGATATTGATAAAGTTTATGCAGGAGACATTGCTGCAGCAGTAGGAATGAAGGATGTTACAACAGGAAACACACTATGTGATCCAGATCATCCAATCATTCTAGAATCTATGGAATTCCCAGAGCCAGTTATCGATATTGCAATTGAGCCAAAAGATAAAGCTGCTCAAGAAAAAATGGGAATTGCTTTAGGAAAACTAGCAGAAGAAGATCCAACTTTTAAAGCATACACAAACCAAGAAACAGGACAAACCATTATCGCAGGTATGGGTGAATTACACTTAGATATTATCGTAGATAGATTAAAAAGAGAATTTAAAGTAGAATGTAATGTAGGTAAACCACAAGTTTCTTACAAAGAAACCATTCGTAACAAAGTTAAAGTACAAGGTAAATTCATTCGTCAATCTGGTGGTAAAGGACAATACGGTGATGTTTGGTTTGAAATGGAACCATTAGAGCCAGGTACAGGAATCCAATTTGAAAGTAAAATCGTTGGTGGAGCTGTTCCAAAAGAATATATTAAACCAATTGAACAAGGTATGAGAGAAGCAGCTGAAAGCGGAATCTTAGCTGGTTACCCAGTTATTGACTTCAAAGCTACTTTAGTTGATGGTTCTTACCATGAAGTTGACTCTTCAGAAATGGCATTTAAAATTGCAGCATCTATGGCTTTCAAAGAAGGTTGTAAACAAGCAAAAGCTGTTATTTTAGAGCCTATTATGAAAGTTGAAATAACAGTTCCAGAAGAATACATGGGAGATGTTATTGGAGATGTAAACTCTAGACGTGGAAGAATGGAAGGTATGGATAGTAATGATGGAATGCAAGAAATCCACTCATTTGTACCACTTTCAGAAATGTTTGGTTATGCAACAGACTTACGTTCTAAAACACAAGGTAGAGGAACTTATACAATGGAACCTTCACACTACGAAGAAGTTCCAAAATCAGTTTTTGAGAGTATTGTTGCTTCAAGAGCAAAGAAAGACTAAAATTCAGTCTAAATTCAGCATCTTGCACATTTTCGTTATTGATTGTAAACTTCGACGTACCAACGTACGCCTTCAGCTTACAATCAATATCAAAAATGCACAATATACTAAATTTATACTGAATTTGGACACAATAAATAAAAAGAGAGTAAAACACTTGATTTTTTAACGGAAATGTTATAAAATGCAAGTGCAATGAAATTTAAGTTATTAAATTTAAACATATAGGCTAAAGAGACTTACGATTATGGATTACAAAATGCTAAGCCATTTTGCATAAGTTATCTGTAATCGACAAGCCTCAACAGCTAACTTAAAACAAACAAATAAAGGAGGAATTTTCAAATGGCAAAAGCAAAATTTGAAAGAACAAAACCACATGTTAACATTGGTACAATTGGTCACGT
>CAMNWO010000029.1 GCA_946565805.1 uncultured Clostridium sp. | reverse complement strand
TATTTTTTAATTGTTCATGTTCAATAGATTTTATAATATCCATTTTCGAATTTCCTCCTTCTTTCCATTCGCGAGCGGTGCTTCCTTACTAGCACTTCGTTTACTCATTATTTTTTATTAAATCAGGTCTTTTCTTTTTGGTGATTTCGACCGATTTTTCTTTTCGCCATTTTTCTATGTTTTGATGATGACCTGATAATAATATTTCAGGAACTGCTTCTCCTTCAAATATTTCTGGTCTTGTATATTGTGGATATTCTAAAAGTCCGTTAGAAAAACTTTCTTCTTGGATAGAATCTTGTTTTAAAACACCTTCCACATATCGACTTACACTATCTATTAACACCATAGCAGGAATTTCTCCCCCTGTTAATACATAATCTCCAATCGATATTTCTTCATCCACAATTTTATCTAATACTCTTTGGTCAATTCCCTCATAATGTCCACAAAGTAATATTAAATGGCTTTCTTTGCTTAAATCCTCTACCTTTTGTTGATTTAAGGTTTTTCCTTGTGGTGATAGATAAATGACTTTTGCCTTATTCTCTTTAACTGATTGATAAGCTCGATAAACCACATCTGGTTTCATTATCATTCCTGCTCCACCACCATATGGAGTATCATCTACTTTTTTATGTTTGTCTTCTGAAAAATCTCTAATATTAGTGATATTGATATCAATTAGCTTTTTTTCTACCGCTTTTCCAATTATGCTTGTTTTTAATGGTTCAAACATTTCAGGAAAAAGAGTTAAAACATCAAATTTCATTTTTTCCTCCATACATTATTCCATTAAACCTGGTATCAGATGAAAAGTTATTCTTCCTTTTTCCAAGTCTACTTGTTTTAAAACTTCTGGTAATCCTGGTAAAAGAATTTGCTTTCCTAATTCATTTTTTATCACATAGATATCATTGCTTCCAGTATTAAAGATATCATCTACTTTTCCTAGTAATTGTCCCTCATCGGTATATGCTTCTAAACCTAATAAATCTACAATATAGTAAACTCCTTCTTCTAGTGGTTCTTCTTTGCTTCTATCCACCAATAAATAGCTTTGACGTAATTGGTCAGCTTCTTCTGGTGTATTGATACCTTCTAGTTTCATTAATACCATATTTTTATGATATTTTACTTCTTCGATTTCATATTCTTTTCTTACTTTTTTGCTTTCGATATATATGGTTTTTAATTTGTCAAATCGATTAATATCATCTGTAAAAGGTTTGATTTTTACCATTCCTTTAATTCCAAAGGTATTTACAATTTGACCAATTTCAAGATATTTTGTCATATTTTATAAACTCCAATTATCCAATAAATTCAACAGAAACTCTTTTTTGTTCTTTTCCAGCTACTGATTTCATTACTGTTCTAATAGATTTTGCAAGTCTTCCTTGTCTTCCTATTATTTTTCCCATATCTCCATCAGCAACTTTTACTTCAAAAACAATTGATTTTTCTCCATCAAGTTCTTTGATTTCGACAGCTTCTTTGTTATCTACTAAGTTTAAAATAATCGTTTCTAAGATATCTTTCATGATTGTATTCCTCTTTTCTAAAACAAATCAAAAGCTTATGCTTTTTCGATTAAAGCTTTAACTGTGTCAGTTGGTTTTGCACCATTTCTAATCCATTTTTCAACTTTTTCTTTGTCTAAACAGATTGTTGCTGGTTCTGTCATTGGATCATAAGTTCCTAATTGCTCGATTATTTTACCATCTCTTGGGCATCTTGAATCTGCCACTACAATATGATAAAATGGAGCTCTTTTCTTTCCTTGTCTTTGTAATCTGATTTTTACCATTTTTTTCACCTCCATAAAATTTTGATATCTATAATAATGAATACAAAATCATTTCATGATTTTGCATAAGTTATCTGTAACGTTTGTTCCTCGCTAACAGCTAACTTAAAAATTTAATAACATAATTAATTAAAATTTGAAGTTCCTTAAGGTATTTTCGTCAATTCCATTTAGTAATTTTTTCATACCACCTTTATTGTTTTTCATTTGTTTCATCATTTTTTGTGTCATTTCAAATGACTTAATAAATTTATTGATGTCTTGTACTGTTGTTCCACTTCCTCTTGCAATACGTTGTCTACGACTAGCATTCAAAATTCTAGTGTCTCTCTTTTCTTTTTTGGTCATAGAACAAATGATGGCTTCTATTTTTTCAAATTCTTTGTCATCTACTTTTAAGTCTTTAATTTGGTTCATTCCTGGTATCATTTTTAAAAGGGATGAAAAAGAACCCATTTTTTTAACTTGCCTTAATTGTGCTAAATAATCATCTAAGTCTAATTCTTTTTTCTTTAATTGTTTTTCTAATTTTTCTGCTTCTTCTAAGTCAAAGGCTTCTTCTGCTTTTTCAATAACGGATAGGATATCTCCCATTCCTAAAATTCTACCAGCCATTCTTTCTGGATGAAATACTTCAATGTCACTTAGCTTTTCTCCAGTAGCACCAAATTTAATTGGCTTTCCTGTTACTTTTTTAACAGATAATGCAGCTCCACCTCTGGTATCTCCATCTAATTTTGTTAGTACTACTCCATCAATTCCTAGTGTATCATTAAATTTTTCTGCTACATTTACTGCATCTTGACCTGTCATACTGTCTACTACTAATAGTATTTCATGTGGTTTGATATTTACCTTTAAGTTTTTTAATTCTTCCATTAAAGCTTCATCAATATGTAATCGCCCTGCTGTATCTAATATGATAACATCATTTAATTTAGAAATTGCTGTTGACATAGCCTGTTTAGCTATATGTACAACATCTTTTGATGTTTCGTTAGCAAATACTGGAATGTTTAGTTGTTTTCCTACGACCTGTAATTGTTTGATAGCTGCTGGTCTATATACGTCACAAGCTACTAATAATGGTTTTTTACCTTGTTTTCTTAATAAGTTCGCTAATTTTCCTGATGTTGTTGTTTTACCAGAACCTTGTAAACCTACCATCATGATTACAGTTGGCGGATTTGGTGTAAAGTTAATTCTACTTTCCGTTCCTCCTAATAATTCAACCATTTCATCTTTTACAATTTTAATAACTTGTTGACCTGGGGTTAATGATTTTAAAACATCTTGCCCTAAAGCTTTTTCCCCAATGGTTGCAACAAAGTCTTTTACGATTTTATAGTTAACGTCAGCTTCTAGAAGGGCAAGCTTTACCTCTCTCATCATTTCTTTTAAGTCTGATTCTGTTATTCTTGCTTTTCCTCTGATTTTCCTTGTTATTTCTTGTAATCTAGAAGATAGTCCTTCAAAAGCCATGTATTTCACTCCTTTAAACTAAACAATTTAATTCTCTTTTGATGTTTTCCAAAACGTCAGCAATTTGTTTGTCTGAATCGTTTTTCTGAATTTTTGTTAATTCAGCTAAAACTTTTTCAATCCTTTTTTCTTGGTTTAACGTCCTTTTCATAAACAGTAACTTTTCTTCGTACTCGAAAAGTTTTTTCTCCCCTTTCTTCAATATGTCTCGAACAGCTTGTCTGGTTATTTTATTATTTTCTGCAATTTCTGATAATGACAAGTCTTGATTGTAGTAGTCGTTTATCATTTCAAATTGTTTTTGTGTTAACAATTTTCCGTAAATTTCATTTAGCATACTGATTTTTACGTTTTTTTCCATGGCTACTACCTCTCTTCTTTTTGTAATGCTAATATACTTTACACCTTTTTTGTGATTTTGTCAAGGGGTTTCGCAAAAAAAGAGTACTATTCAAGTATTTTTTCATAAAAAATATCCTAACTTTTCTATTATCAGCTAGGATATTTGTATTTTTTATTTTACATATTTATTTAAATATTGGTAGCGGATAAAGATAATAACTCCTACTGCAACAATGATTGCTATTAAAATCACAATGGTTTTTACTCCCGTTTTGGGTAATATCTTATTAGCTACGGTACCATCTTTTCCTGTGGTTACATTTCCTCCTGTTTCGCCTTTATTAACATTCACATTATCTATTTTAGCATTATCCATATAAATCTCAATATTCGTTTCTTTTTCCACTAACATAGATTTAGAAACTACTGTAGATTGTTTCTCTCCTTTTTTAGCTACTTCTTTTACATATAAATACATAGTATTTGATTTACTAAGTTCTTCATAATTTTCTATATCATTTGTATTAATTACAAAACTTAATTTACTCTTATCCGTTTGTGCTTCGTTTATTTTTATCCAATTTTTGATATTTTCTTCTGTTTGGTTTGGTGACAAATAATAATAATATTCATAACTATCATTATTTAAATCTCTTGTAATATTATTTACTTCTATGTCAATTGTACCATATTCTTTTTTGTTTTTATCAGTAAAGAAGTATGCTTTTACACTTTTCACATCACATTTGGCATTTTCTAAATTAGAATTTTGAACTTCTTCATCTTTTTTATCATCATCTGGTGGTTGTACGCCTTCTACTTTAGAAGTTGTAAAAGCTTTTATATTACTATCCATATTATAAACACTTCCACTTGTCATTGCTGATAATTGTGATAAATCTTGCCAATTATTTTTTTCGAATTCTTCGCCTATTGTATAGAAACATTTTCCATTTTCAATTTGTACTAAATCATAAACAGATGATGCTATAACAGTTTTTGGTATTTGAGCTTCTCCTGCAATTGTTATTGTATTTCCTTGATTTCCTTGTACTTGTACTACAACAGCAAAGTCTTGTGATATTTCTATTGGTTGCGCAAATTCTAAAGTATGGTATCCTGCATTAAAGGTTTCTGTTTCTCCTGCTTTTAACATAACTGGTTGTAAATCCTTTACTGCCATACTATCTCCTTTTGGATTTACATATACCTTACAAGTATAAGTTTCTGGTGCGTAAATAGCTACTTGTGTTAGGTATTCTTTCCCTGTTGTTTTCTTTTTGAATTTATTACCTATATACGCTGTATTACTTCCTTGAGATTTAACCGCACACAAAGAACCTAATTCATCATATTGGTAAATATTTTCATAATCTTTTTTATCAGCAGCTTTCTCAATCCCCCAAGTTGTCTTATAGATATTCACGTCTTCATAAGAAACATACATAATTCCATTATCGCCAATTTTTAGAGTAGCTGTATTGTTTTCAACAGTATATCCAATTTCTTTAAATATAGCAATTGCCTCTTCGTCTTTTACATCAGAAGCACTTTTCCATCCATTTGCTATTTTTATCTCCTCTGGAGCATTGTCAAAAACAGTTTGTTTCATTTCTTCTAATGTGTATTCATCTTTTTCTCCCCAAGAATTTTTAATAATCCATGCTCCGTTGTTTTGTGGTCTATGAGCCTCATTAAAATTCATTTTATCATAGTTATCATCCCAACCTATAATAGCAACAGCATGATTAATTGGACATTTTTCCGCATCATCACAATAAATAGCTCCTGTTTCATTATTAGCATATTCTGTTGTAACATCTGCCCCATATATGGAAGCATTTACAGAACCATAATTTTCTATATGTTGTTTCAATTGTTCTTTTATTTGCGTAGTATCATCTGTTACTTTAACAGAAGGAAATTCAACTGTATCATATATTTGACTACTAACTGTTTTATTTTGAATTTCACTAATTGCAATCATCTTTTCATTATTTTCAAATGGCATTTCGCTTTCTGGTATTGCTCCACTTCCATTTGTTAAATAGGCACTTGCTGTTTGATAGTTACCACCACTTCCTTGCCTTCTATTAATCTTATTAGGATTGGTAGCACCATTTAAAAATTCTTTTACCATTGAATAGTCCATATGTCTTTCTGAAAAGTCATATGTTTTAGCATCTTTATTAATTAATGCTAAATTTGTTTCTAGAGATGCTATAGAAGCAAAAGCCCAGCAAGTATTGGTTGCTTTTTGATTCCTTACAATCACGTTATTTGGGATTACATCTCTTAACGAAAATCTTGTTTTTGTATTGCTTCTTGCTTTTCTTACAATTTTTAATGGATTTTTAGTTGTACTACTTTCTTTTCCTGTCTCAAACATTTTAGGTTGTATTCTTTTGCTTTGTTCTTCTGCAGAAAGTTGCATATATTTTTTGAATTCTTCTGTATATTCTGCTTGTGAAAGATTGTCGATTAAATTGCTAGCCATTACGTCTTGACAGTTTAACCCTACCATTACTAATAAAAGACCAGTTATTAGTAACTTTTTTCTTCTTATTTTCATTTAACTTCCCTTCCTATTCTACATTTTATTTCTTATGCGCCTGTAATAATAAAATAGATTACTCTATATACCACTATTGCAAGTGCAGATGCTCCAATTGTTAATAATGTAGTTGCCTCTGGTGATAATCTACTCTTTTTTATTTCTTTTACTTCATTTTCCATTTTTAATTCCTCCTTGATATTCTTATATTTTTATTTTAACATACAATTTTTTTCTTGTGTTCGATGTCATAAAAATTTAATATATTTGTCATATAATTACATTTCTGTTGCTTTTTTATGTAAATTATGATAAAATAAAGATATCATAAGCATAGGAGGTGCTACCATGAAGAAAGAGTACATCGGAATTCCAACCTTCTATTTAAAAATAGATGAGGTTGAATGGAAACGGGGATATGACGACGGCTATGAAGATAGCCTAAAGCATCTTTCCGAAAAAGATTGTAGCGCAGAAATTTTCAAAGCCTATCGAAGTGGTTATCATGCCGGCTATGAACAAGCTCTTCTTGCTAGAGCTGAGCAACAGGCACAATACCAGGCCATGCTTAAATGGCAGGATGCTTGATTTCTTAGTACTCTAGGCTAAACCAAAAAGGCAATAGCTCGAAAAACACTTGGATACGGCAAAAGAAGGAGATTGAAACTTAAATCTCCTTCTTTTTTATTTTCTTAATTCTGCTCCCAATTGTTTTTCTAGCTCTTGTACAATTGCTTCCATAATCGTATTAATTTCTTGATCATCTAAGGTTTTATTCTTATCTCTAAATACTAGAGCATAAGCAACACTTTTTTTATTTTCTCCCAATTTCTCATTTCTATAGATGTCAAATAATTGCATACTTTCTAATAATTTTTTTGCTTTTTTTGTAATCACTTTTTCAATTTGTCCCACTTCTATTTTCTCGTCTACAATCATAGCGATATCTCTTTCCACAGCTGGGAATTTTGGTACTTCTGTATATTTCTTGTTTGCCTTTGCATATTTTACTAGTTTTGTTACATTCACTTCTGCCAAATACGCTCTTTTAGAGATAGCATAGTTGTCTAATACTTCTGGATGTACTTCTCCTAATGTTGCAATTACATCCATTCCTACTTTTAGATTAGCACATCTTCCTGGATGATAAGAAGCATTTTGGGTTTCTTTTTCTATGTCGTAACGGGCAACATTAGTTGCTTCTAATATATTTTCTAATATGCCTTTTAAAACATAGAAGTCAACATCGTCTCCATACATACCAATTGTTAAAATTTCTTCTTGTAAAGGTACTTCTCCTTGTTCTACTTCTTGCTTCATATTTTTATAATTTCTAGATAAATCAAATAATTTTACTTGTTTATTTTTCTTATTGTTGTTAGTAGCTAATATTTGCATCATACTTGGCACAGTAGTTGGTCTCATTAATTTATACTCATCGCTTAATGGATTTTGTATAGTAATCGCATATTTTTTTACTTCTTCACTTATGTTTGACATTTCTAAATCTTTTTGGCTTACAAATCCATAGGTATAAATTTCTGAAAAACCACTATTTACTAATACTTCTTTTACCTTTTTTTGGATGTTTTGTTCTTTGTTTCTAACGCCTAATGTAGTATCAGCTTTAATTAAGGTGGTATCTAATTTGTCATATCCATAAAAACGTCCAATTTCTTCTGCGATATCTGCTAAAAATTCCAAATCCATTCTAAAATATGGACTAATTGCTTTGTCATTTTCTACTTTTATTTCTAATTTTGTTAAAATATCTATCATTTCTTGTCTTGACAAGTTCGTTCCTAGTAGATTATTTATTTTTTCTACTTCAAATGGAATTTGATGTATTTTTTGCTTCGTTGGATAAACATCTATTTTTCCTTCTACCGCTTCTCCTGCTCCTAATAATTCTACTAATTCAACCGCACGATTGGCTGCTCTTAAAGCATTTTCAGCAGATAATCCTTTTTCAAATCGAGAAGAACTTTCTGTTCTTAATCCTACTTTTTTAGCTGTTTTCCTAACACTTCCTCCATAGAATACAGCTGATTCAAATACAACCGTTTCTGTGTTTTCTTCAATTTCTGAGTTTAATCCTCCCATAACACCAGCTATGGCTACTGCCTTTTTCTCATCTGCAATTACTAAATTATTTTCATTTAATTCTCTTTCTTGTTCATCTAATGTTGTAATTTTTTCTCCATTTTTAGCACGTCTTACGGTAATATGTTTTCCTTCAATTGAATTAATATCAAAAGCATGCATTGGTTGACCCATTTCTAACATAACATAGTTTGTAATGTCCACAATGTTGTTGATACTTCTAATACCACAGGCTTTTAATCTTCTTACCATCCAATCTGGTGATGGTCCAATTTTTACATTTTTAACCATTCTTGCTACATAACGATAGCATAAATCAGATGCTTCAATATCAACTTTTAATCCTTCTAATTCTTTTTTTGTCTCCACTTGCATTTCATCAATATTTTTTCTTGGATTTTTAAATGGTTTGTCTAGAGATGCTGCTGTTTCTCTTCCTAATCCTTCAATTGAAAAGCAATCTGGTCGATTAGAAGTAATTTCAAAGTCAATGATATCTTCTTTTAAATTTAAAACTTCAACAATATCTTTTCCTAAATCTTTTTCGGTTTCTGGATTTAGTATCATAATGCCATGTTCAATTTGTCCTGGATAATCGGCAAGTGTAAGATTTAGTTCTCCTACAGAGCACATCATTCCACAAGACTCTATCCCTCTTAGCATTCCTTTTTTTATTTTTATACCACCAGGTAATTCAGAACCATCTTTTGCAATTGGCACAATATCTCCTACTTTAATATTATTGGCACCAGTTACAATTTGTATGATTTCATTTCCCACATCAACTTTAGTAACTACTAATTTATCGGCATCTGGGTGTTTTTCGATTTCTAAAATCTTTCCCACTACTACCTTTTTAATATCATTTCCTAATTGGTCTACCGTTTCTACCTTAGACCCTGTCATTGTTAAAATATCCCCTAATTTAACAGCATCAATATCAATGTCACTGTATTCTTTTAACCATTCTATACTTGCTTTCATAATTTTTTTCTCCTATCTTGTATATTCTATATTTGCTTCTGTTTGCCAGTTATTGTATTGTTGAGGCTCTACTGTTATATTCCTATAAGCTCCATTTCCATTCATTCGATTATGGAATTCTCGTTTTTCTCTTATTTGGCTTTCTAATATCTTGCTTTCATTTATTCTAATAATTCTGTAACCGCTACCTTCTTCTGTTGTTGTATAATCTTCATATCCTCTTTGACTTAATATTTTTAAAGCTTCTGTCATTGTATAAATTTTATCCATTTTTATTGTTTTTCCTCTTCTAAATAGCCCCATTTATTTCAACACTCCTTAATTAACTAAATTTTTAATTAACTTTTATTATCATTTAATTTTTAATTGCGATGTTTTTTGACCCCGTCCCAAAAAACATCATGATTAGAATTGTTTTAAGAATCTAGCATCATTTTCAAATAATAGTCTCATGTCTTCAATTCCGAATTTTGCCATAGCAATTCTTTCTACTCCAAATCCAAAGGCAAATCCTGAATATTCTTCTGG
>CAMNWO010000028.1 GCA_946565805.1 uncultured Clostridium sp. | reverse complement strand
ACATTCCATGTTAGTAGCCTAATTTATACTGTCCAACTTTTTGGGTTCAGTACATTACATGGCTTTTAAAAATTTATCTAATAATTGTTCGCGACACTTATTTTCAAACTCATCATTCAAAGGCTCTAAAACAATATCCTCATCATATTTTCGATTCAGGCAACACTTAATAATAAAATCTGCAAGTTCAGGATTTTTGGAAAGTAAAGGACCATGCAAATAAGTAGCAATAACATTGTCCATAAAAAATCCCTCTTGTGTATCGCCAAACTTGTTACCATTTCCAAATAATACATTTCCAAAAGGATTAACAACGTCAAAAGTTTGACCACCATGATTTTCAAATCCAATTATTTTTGTCTTTTTACCATTCAATTCTGCTTCGATAACGATATTGCCAATACATCTTTGTTTTCTATCGTGAATGGCTTCTGTATAATAATCAAAAATTTCTAAACCAGGAATGATATCGCCTTCAACACCTTTATAATATTTGCCAAATAATTGATAAGCACCGCAAATCAATAAGAAGAAGGTGCCATTCTCAATAGCCTCTTTAATAGAAGATTTGTATTTTATTAAATCTTGTGCTAAAATTCCTTGTTCTTGGTCAGCACCGCCACCTGCAAAAACCAAATCATAACTTTTAAAATCAGGAGGAGTATCACCAATTGAATAAGGTTCAACAATGGCTTTAAAGCCACGTTGCTCTAAACGATAGCGTAATACTTGAATATTTCCGTAATCTCCATACAATTCTAAAATATCTGGATATAAATATAATATTTTTAATTCTTTCATTTTTAACATCATCCTTTTTCATTAATTAGAGAGAAATTATAGGGCGTCCCTCTAATCCTTGTTTAACTTTAAGATTTCGTTTCTGGTTGGTTGCAAAGAAGTATAGTTTGCAATCACATATTTTTTTACATTGGTACGATAGAAATTTTGAACAGCTTCGTGTAAATCTAGATAAGGCTCGATATTTTCAGCAGGATAACCAGCTGTTTTTATACGAATTGCAATATCATAAGCACGAGTACCTGCGGTAACAATTCTAGATACATGATTTAGGGTGTCGAAATTGATGTCCCAAATCCAAGACACATCTCGTCCATCGGCTAAGTTATCATTTAATACAAATAACAATTCTTTTTCTTCATCATTTTCATTTAAAATTCGTAAACTAACATTACAGCCAGTCGGATTTTTGGCCAAATTGATAATAGTAGGAATATCATTTATTTCAATTTCTTCTAATCTACCATTATTTAAAACAAAAGTAGAAAGAGCTTTTTGAATGATTTCTGTATCAATATGATATAAACGTGAGCAAGCTACTACAGCTACAAAGTTATAGATATTATAGATGCTATTGAATTTTGTTTGATAGGTTATGTCATCAATAATAAAGCTTCTATTTTTTAAATCTACATGAGATGCTAATTGATAAATTTCATTTTCTCCATAATTACAATTTGGACATTTGAATTTTCCAATGTGAGAATATTGATAATATTCATATTCGATACGAGTATTACAGAAAGGACAGAACTTTCCTTCACCAGCTTCTTTCATTTCTTCAGTAGCATAGGCATATTTAGCGACACTAAAATAATATACATTATGATTGTTTGGATTGGCTTGTCCAAGTCTTGCCACATTTGGGTCATCATTGTTTAAAATTAAATTTCCTGTATAGTTTTTTAAAAACTCATCAATTCTCAAAATTAAAGATTCTACTTCGCCATTTCTGTCTAATTGGTCACGGAAAAAGTCTAGTATAACTAAGGTATCGAGTTTTAAGTCTTTAAAAATAACAGGAACATAACCTTCATCTACTTCAAACACTAGATAATCTGCTTTTATTTTACCTGTTAAAGAACAATTTTTTAACAGTGTTGATAAAATACCAGTTTCCATGTTGTTTCCTTCTTGATTACTGATAATTTTTTTACCAGCTGTTTTCAAAACATGTCCAATTGCATTATTAGTCATCGTTTTTCCATTGGTAGCAGTGACAGCGATAATAGGACTATTAATCTTAAAATATTGAAAAATATCAGGGTTCCAATCGTAAGCTATTTTTCCTAAAAGATTTCCACCATTTTTTCTAAATAGTTTTAATCCTAAATGTAGAATTTTCATGGCTAATATAATAAAAAAGTTTTTCATAAGATTTTTTGTTCCTCCTTAGGTATAAGTTTGGCAACATTATATCACAATTCAATAAAAGATGTAAACTGAATTACTTGTAATTCATAATAAACTGTAGTAAAATGAAACAGAAGGTAGGTGAAATATGAAATACAGTAACACAGAAAAAGTAGAAAAAATAAAACTAACAGACAACAATTATTATGTTATATTAGATTTTGACAAAACAATAACCAGCAAAAACAGCATCGATTCATGGATGGCAGTAATAGACTTTGACATTTATGGAGAAAAATGCAAAAAAGAAATAGAAGAGCTAAATAATCAGTATGCACCAATTGAATTAGATTATACATTAGAAGAAAAAGAAAAAGAGAAGTATATGGTAGAATGGTATCAAAAAAGTATGGATTTATTATATCATCATAAATTAACATATTTAAACTTGAAAAAAGCGTTACAAAAGAATAAAATAGAATTTAGAAAAGGTGCAAAGGAATTTTTTAAAGAACTAAAAGAAAAAAACATACCAGTTATTATTTTATCAGCAGGAATTGGAAATGTCATAGAAGAATTTCTAAAAAAAGAAGAATGTTATAATGATAATGTTTATATTATTAGCAATTTTATAGAATTTAAAGAAGATAAAATGCAAAAGTTCACAGGAATGATGATTCATTCTATGAATAAAGCATTAAAAGGACGTTTGCCAAAAAAGATACAAGATATGGTTCAGCAAAAACAATATACCATTCTTTGTGGTGACATTGTAGAAGATATTCAAATGGCACCAAAAGAAAACCTACAAAATACAATAACAATTGGTTTTTTAAATAACAAAATAGAAGAAAACTTGAAATTCTATCAGCAAAATTATGATGTTGTCCTAACAGAAGAAGAAGCTACTTTCCAAGAAGTAGAAAAAATAATGAAAGAAAGAAAAGGAGAGATTTTGAAATGAAAAAATTTGGAAATGTACTATGGGGAATAGTATTAATTACACTTGGGATTATCATTGGGTTAAATGCAGTAGGGCTAACCCATATCAATTTATTTTTTAGAGGATGGTGGACATTATTCATCATTATACCAAGTTTTATTGAATTAATAAAAAGTGAAAATAAAATATGGAGTCTTATTTGGTTTGTAATTGGAATTGTGCTTTTATTATGTGCACAAGGTATCTTATCTTTTAGTTTAATAGGAAAATTAATTTTTCCATTTATCTTAGTTATGATAGGAATTCATATGATATTTAGAGATGCTTTTCACAAAAAAATAGCAGATAAAATAAAAACATTAAATAATAACAAAGGAAATTTTGAAGAATATTGTGCTACTTTTGGAGGACAAAAAGTAGATTTGTCTGGTCAAGAATTTAAAGGAGCAAATTTAGATGCTGTTTTTGGTAGTGTTGAATTAGATTTATCAAAGGCAATGATTAAGCACGACCAAGTGATTAATGCTAATGCCATTTTTGGAGGCATTGAAATAAGAGTACCAACAGGAGTTAATATTAAAGTAAAAGCGACACCAATTTTTGGAGGAGTAGATAACAAGGTAAAAACAGAATATAATGAAAGCTTACCAACAATCTATATTAATGGAACAGCGATGTTTGGAGGTGTTGAAATAAAATGACATCTTTTCAAAAAATAATTAAATATGGAGCGATTGGATTTGCGCTTTATTTATGTTTTATCATTATTAGCATGATTATTTTTGGATTTACTGCTATTTTTGGCATTACAACAGGTATGGGAATATTTCATGAGAATAAAGAAAAAATAGTAACAACAAAATGGGAGCAAGAATATTCTAATATCGATTGTATTGATATTGATTTAAGTATTTGTAAATTAATGGTTCAAAAAGGTGAAACATTAAAAGTAGAAGCTTCTGAAATTACAGAGCAATTTGTTTGTAGAACAGAAGGAAATGAATTAAAAATAGAAGATGAAAACTTAAATCGAAATTTTTGGGGAGTATCAGAAGTTACACCAGAAGTAATTCTTTATTTGCCAGAAGATATTAAGTTAGAAGAGGTAACGATAGAAACTGGAATCAATGAAACAAAAATTGATTATCTAAAAGCTAGTAAAGTTAAAATAGAAATGGGCGTTGGAAAATATCAAATTGATAACTTAATAGCAGATTATGCTAAAATTCAAGCTGGTGCAGGAGAAGCTACCATTAACAATAGTGACATAGAGGAACTAAAATTAGATGGTGGCGTAGGAGAATTAAAAGTAACTAGTAGAATTGCAACAAAAGCAGATATTAGCTGTGGTATGGGAAGAATAGAACTTAACTTAGTAGGCCTTCCAACTAATTATCAAATAAAGGCACATACAGGATTAGGTGAGTTTAAAGTAGATGGCCAAAAAGTTTTTGATAATCAAGTGATAGGAACGGGAACTAGTGAAGTTAAAGTAAATGCAGGTGTTGGACAAACAACGGTTAGCTTTATAGAAAAGTAACTTTAGTTGGAAAGTTTAGAGAGTATGTATCAAAATACTCTCTTTTTAGAATGTTAAGGATTTTCTATCAAATCTTTCCAATACTTTTTAGGCATATATTGCATTTGACATCTACGATTTTTCCTCTCAGAAATGGCAATTGTCTGAAAAAATAATTTCCATAGTTCCTGGTATTTCTGTTCTTCTTTAGAGATATTGGGGACTTTTAGATGGATAGCATCTACTATTTTATATTCTTTTCCATTATATAATAAACAAATATTTCTTATCTTATCATGAATGATAAAATTTTGAGTTGGTAGACGATTGATAAAGTGATGACCCAAAGGTTCAAGAATATTGTTATCAGGATGAATAGAAGCATAATACAAATTATTTCCTACTTCCTGAAAACGAAGCAATCCCTTTAGTCGGTGACATTCTCCAAAACTTCTTTTTTTCATATTCATTACTTTAAAAACATAAGAAACAGTAAGTCTATTATTGATTTTAGGTCCAAATTCAAAACCATCACATAAGTATTTTAATAAATACATTTCCTTTTCGTTTTCATTAGAAAGGAAAGCATAATAAGTGTTATAAAGAGTGGTATAGCCAATATTTTTTTCAATTCCATTAAAAACTCGATCAGCCTTTTCAAAATTGGTTTCTATCAAAATAGGTGTGTCTAAAAAATTAGGAGTATATTCTAATTTAGAAAAAATTTTCTGTGGCAAAGTTTTGGTTGAAAAGCAATCAAAAACAATGGTTAGAAAACCATTTAAAGTTCCATCATAAAGATAAGTTTTATTTACAAGCTTCCAGTTAGACATTTTATAGTATCCTCCTTTGTGGGTTTTAAATCATCAAAAATAGATAGTTGTTGAAATTCTGGTAATGGTAATCCATTTCTTTCTTGGTAAATCAAATTGGTTTCAATAAAGTTTTGATTAAATTTATAAACTTTATCATAATATTTTCCTTTGCAAGTAATAAAGTATTTGGCTCTTTTTAAAGTAACTCCCAATTTTTGCAAAGCTTCAAAATCTAGCCCAAATTCACGCCTTGCTCGAATGATTTTTTTTGCAGAAATAACACCAATACCGTGGAATTCTAAGTAAAGTAAAATAATCTGCTGTGTTAATTTCTATTGGAAATTTATCAATATTTCGCAAAGCCCAATCACATTTTGGGTCTAAAATATGATTAAAATTAGGATGGGTTTCATCTAATAATTCATTTGCTTGAAATCCATAAAAACGAAGAAGCCAATCTGCTTGATATAATCTATTTTCACGAAGAAGAGGAGGAGAGACAAGAGTTGGTAAATTTTTATCGTTATTTACACTGATATAAGCTGAATAATAAACTCTTTTCAAACCTAACTTTTGATAAAGACCTTGTGACAATTTTAAAATTTTTAAATCACTTTCAGGTGTAGCTCCTACAATTAATTGGGTAGTTTGCCCAGCGGGAACAAAGCTAGGCTTAAACCTGCTTTTTTCTAATTTATTTTGTTTAATTCCATTAGAAACATAAGTCATAGGTGTCAGGATACCGTCTTTTTCTTTTTGAGGAGCTAATAATTTTAAACTATCATTAGAAGGAAGTTCTATATTAATGCTAAGTCTGTCTACTAAAATTCCTAGTTTATCAATTAATTCTTTGCTACAACCAGGAATGCTTTTACAATGGATGTAGCCATTGAAGTTATAAACATTTCGAAGAATAGATACGGTTTTTATAAGCAGTTCCATTGTATAATCAGGAGATTTTACAACGGCAGAACTTAAGAAAAGCCCTTCAATGTAATTTCTTTTATAGAAATGAATGGTTAAATCAGCTACTTCTTGTGGCGTGAAAGTAGCTCTTTTGACAGAATTAGTACAACGATTAATACAATATTTACAATCATAGATACAACTATTACTAAATAGTATTTTTAATAATGAAATACATCTTCCATCTGCACCCCAACTATGACAGATACCAGATAAACTCCCATTACCAATTCCATTGTTTTTATTTTTACGATTGCTACCACTGGAACTGCAGGAAGCATCGTATTTAGCAGAGTCTGCTAAAATTTTTAATTTATCAAATATTTCCATTTTTAATTACCTTTATCCAAACATTTGTACTTATTATATCACAAAAAAATAAAAAGTCAAATGTTTGTTTGGATGATTTTAAAAAAATAGAACTCACAAAACAAATTAATTTTTGTGAGTTTTTACAAATCTATAAATCCACCAACATTTTTTCTTAATAAACAAAGAAAAATTCTCCCAATTATCTTCTTTAAAACAAGACTTATCCACTAAAAAAGAATGTGTTTTATCAATATAAAGGTAGAAAAAATCAGTTGTTTCAAAAACCCTATATAATTGATAATATTTTATTTTAGAAAATTGTTTATCATCTTGAATAGTAAAAAATTTATCATAAAATTTAAAAGTGAATGGTTTTTGTCCTTTTATTTTATCACTTTTATATTCTTTAGAAACTTGTGAAATAGGGCGAAAGAATCTCCAGAAAACAAAAGCAACCAAGCCAAAGCATACAAGAATAGCAAAAGTAAGGTTGTGAGCTTTTACTTGTATGACAATACAAAGCAAAATAAAAGCAATTGCCAAAATGCTATATGCCATATAAGAAAAATGATATTTTTTTCTATGAAAATTAAGGAATTTATCATAGATAGATTTTGTATATTTCGTTGTATTTTCAAATAATATTTCCAAATTCATCACCTAAGATCATTATAACATAAACAACAAAATTTGTAAAAAAGGTAGTATATAATTATGAAGTGATACAATAGGAATCATAGAGGATTAATCGGTCCATTATTTTTTTGTATATTTATAAAATTGGAACAAAAAGGGTAAAAGGTGCATATACTAAAGAATAGTAGGAGTGATTTTTTATGGCATATTCAGATCGAGAATTATTAGCAAGAATTGTACAATGTGAAGCTGGTGGAGAGGGAGATAATGGCATGAAAGCAGTTGCTTCAGTAACGATGAACCGAGTAAATAGCGTAGAAGGAGAATATGCTAGAGTTTCACAAGGTGGAAATATTAGAAACATTATTTTTCAACAAGGACAATTTGATTGTGCGAGAGAAACAATAAGAAATCAATACAATCCTCAAAATATTTACAATATGACACCAACAGAAGAGCATTATTATATTGCTGATTGGGCTTTAGCGGGAAATCGATTAAACGAAATTGGAAATTGTTTATGGTATTTGAACCCTTTTAGACCTAATTGTAGTTCTACTTTCCCAAGTAATGGTTCTGGAACGTTCCATACTAGGCTAGGAGAACATTGCTTTTATCGTCCAACAAGTAAATATTCACAGACATAAGAAGAAAATAAAAATCAAGAAAGGAGATTAATGATGGCAAATCAAGAAGAAAGATTAGAGAAAAGAGAAAATAGACAAGTGGAGGTTAATCAAAATTCACCAGAAATTTTAACAAATCCAATTTATACCCCAGCTTTTTTAAGAGAACAAATAGGAAAGCTAATGAGAATAGAATTTCTAATTGGCACAAATAATTTAGTAGACCGAATAGGAATTTTACAAGATGTAGGAGCGAGTTATATCTTGTTACGATCATTTGAAAATGATAGTTTAGTTTATTGTGATATTTATTCTATCAAGTTTATAACGATTTCAACTACTGGGATTTATGGCTCTATGCCAAATAATAACAGATATTCATATTATTAATTGCAAAAGAAAATAAAAAATGTTATAATGCAAAGTATGAAATACATAAAAAATATAAATACTAAAAAAGAAAGTAAAAGAAGTTTACAGTACCTTTAAATCCTAAAGGTACAAATTTATGAAAAAGGTATGGACAGCCTTGTTGTTTAAAATCGATTACGCCAAGGAGGAAGAAATGTACGATGTTATTATTATAGGAGCAGGACCAGCAGGAATATCAGCTAGTTTATATACTCGGAAGAGCTAATTTGAAGACACTTATCTTATATGAAGGAGAAGGAGCCTTACAGAAAACAGAAAAAATAGAAAACTATTATGGATTCACAAATGGAATTGGTGGAGAAGAATTGTATCAAGCTGGAATCAATCAAGCTAAAAGCATAGGTGTTGAAATTCAAAAAGAAGAAGTTACAGGAATGCAGATGTTAGAAAAAGGGTTTGAAGTAAAAACAGCAAAAGACATATATAGAACTAAAACTATTATTTTAGCTACTGGGAATAAGAGAAATATACCAAAGATAAAAAATATAGAGGAGTTTGAAGGAAAAGGAGTTAGTTATTGTGCTATATGTGATGGATTCTTTTATCGAAATAAGAATATATCTGTTGTAGGAAGCGGAAATTATGCCATTTCAGAGCTAAATGAATTGATAAATTCAACAGATAAAATAACAATTTTAACCAATGGTGAAAAAGAACCAGAACTAAGAGCAGATACTCATGAAGGGATAAATGTTAACACAAAAGAAATAGAAAATATCATAGGAAATGAAAAAGTTGAAGAAATAAGATTCAGAGATGGAACTACATTAAAGACAGAAGGAATATTTGTGGCTACTGGAGTAGCAGGAACTATGGAATTTGCTAAAAAACTAGGAATTATAACACGGGAAAAACAAAATTCTAGTAAATGAAAATATGGAAACCAACATAAAGGGAATTTATGCTTGTGGGGATTGTACAGGAGGTTTACTACAAATTTCAAAAGCCGTGTATGAAGGAACAAAAGCTGGAATGGAAGCAATAAAATACATAAGAAAGATTTAGAGATGAAAGGGATAGCCCTTAAAAAAAGAAGGAGGAATAAAAAATGAGTGTATTAAAAATAAGTAAGGAAAATTTTGAAGAAGAGGTTTTGAAGTCAGACAAACCAGTCGTAATAGACTTCTATGCTGATTGGTGTGGACCATGTAGGATGATGTCACCTATCATAGATGAAATAGCAGAAGAGAAAGCTGAAATGATAAAAGTAGGAAAAGTTAATGTGGATGAAAATCAAGAATTAGCTATGAAATATGGAGTAATGAGTATACCAACTATTGTAATTATCAAAAATGAAAAAGTAGAAAAAACTTTTGTTGGTGTGAGAAGTAAAAGTGAAATAATGGAAGCAATTTAATGAGAAAATGAGACAGTTGGGCAGGTTTTTGAGACGGTTGGGAGACGGTTGGGGACAGGTC
>CAMNWO010000027.1 GCA_946565805.1 uncultured Clostridium sp. | reverse complement strand
ATTTAACCCCGGAACCATTGGCAACCCCGGAACTATTGGCAACCTTGGCGAGCTTTCTTAAATTTCTAGTAACTTGAAATCTAATCCGTCTGCACTAACTAGTTTAAAGTCAATTCCATAATGTTCTCCTTCGACAGCTTCTCGAATAGAGGTGCTATGCAAATGCGCATAATAACATCTTTTTATCTCATATTTTTTCATCATTTTTACGAAGTCACTCATTTCATTATTGATTAAGTTGCTTTTGATGATGGGTGGATAATGTAGAAATACAATAATTTCTTTTTCTTGATTTTCCTTTAATTTTACTGCCTCTTGCAAAGATAATTCTAATCTTGCTACTTCTCTTTTTAATAATTTTTTATCTTCGCCTTCTTCATTTTGTCCCCACCCTCTAGTTCCTGCTATGATATAATTTTCAAATTCATAAGCAGTATTGTAAATAAAGTCTATGTTTTCAAAATTGTTTTCTTCTAGATAATTCCTCATGCTGGTTAAAGTTGTCCACCAATAGTCATGGTTTCCTTTCAAAAGTAACTTTTTTCCTGGTAAATCATTTAAATAAGAAAAATCCTCATAGGTGTCTTTTAAATAGGTTGACCATGAAAAATCACCTGGTATTACTACTAGGTCATTTTCTTTTACTTTTTCATTCCAATCTTTTTTTATTTTTTCTTCATGTCCTTTCCAATTCTCCCCAAATATTCCCATTGGCTTGTTTTCATGAAAGGATAGATGAAGGTCTCCTATGGTATAAATTGACATCTATTTTCTCCCTATTTTTATAATTTTAAATTTGGTACTGCATTTAAGTCCAATGTATCTCTCTTTCCTGTTACATAATTATAATACCCAGCAGATGCTATCATAGCTGCATTATCAGTACATAACTTTAAATCTGGCATATAAACCTTAATTCCTTTTTGTTCAAGTTCTGAGAATTCTTTTCTCATATAAGAATTACTAGACACTCCTCCTGCCAACGCTATTGTTTGCACTCCCGTTCTTTGGATGGCTTTTTCTACATTTTCCATTAATGTTTCTGTCACTGTTTTTTGGAAACTAGCACATAAATCTGCCTTATTGATATCTGGTGTTTTATGGTGTAAGTTAATCACTGCTGTTTTTATGCCACTAAAACTAAAATCTAAGGTATCATCATCAAAGTGTGTCTTTGGCAATTCGATGTTAGGCTCTCCTTCTTTGGCAAGTTTATCCACTTTTGGTCCTCCTGGATAACCAAGTCCTACTACTCTAGCTACTTTATCAAATGCTTCTCCAATAGCATCGTCTCTCGTTTTTCCTAATACTTCAAATTCAGTATAACCTTTCACATGAATGATTTGTGTGTTACCGCCTGACATCATAATACATAAAAATGGGGGTTTTAACTCTTTGTAAGTAAGATAGTTCGCTGCAATATGCCCTTGTATATGATTGACACCTACTAATGGAATTCCTTTGGCATAGGCCAGTGCCTTGGCATAAGAAAGTCCTACTAATAAAGCTCCTACTAATCCTGGTCCATAAGTTGGTGTAATGGCTGTAATATCTTCCCATGTTACATTTGCTTCTTCTAATGCTTTTTTTGTAACTCTCGAAATCGCTTCTATATGATTTCTCGAAGCTATTTCTGGCACAACACCTCCATATTTTTCATGGATTGGTATTTGGGTGTCTATGATGTTGGAAAGAACCTCTCTACCATTTTTTACTATGGCTACAGAGGTTTCGTCACAACTTGATTCAATTCCGCATGGTTAGTATATCTTTTTCCATATTTGCTCCTTTTTAATTAGTAAATCTGTCTTCAAATGAGACACTTGAGGACTGTCCCCAACAGTCTCATTAAAATCCAAAAATGATTTGGGTTAATTTCATAATTCCAGTTGTTATCCAGCTAATTGGTGGTGCTATGATTAAACTTGCTATTCCTGTTATCCATATTACTACAAATACAATATAAAATATGGATTCGTTATTTCTAAACCATTGTTTTGCATTATATGGTAAGAATGGCATGATGATTTTAGATCCGTCTAATGGTGGTAATGGGATTAAGTTAAATACTCCTAGTCCAATGTTAATTGCTATTGCTGAACCTAATACTAATTGCGTTACATTTCCTACTGTGGAAGTTAGAAATTGTACTCCTGCAAATTTAGCTAATGCTCCATAGATTAATGCTAATACAAAAGCTAAAATGATATTCGTTAATGGACCAGCTACTGATACAATGGCTTCTCCTTTTTCCATTGAAATTTTTCTAGTGTATTGTGTTGGATTAACATGAACTGGTTTTCCCCATCCAAATCCTGCAAATAATAGCATTAATGTTCCAATTGGATCTAAATGATCTAATGGATTTAAACTTAATCTTCCTTCATTTTTTGCTGTATTGTCTCCTAGTTTATAAGCTGTGTATCCATGTGCAAATTCATGAAATGTTATAGCAATTAATACTCCTGGTACACTCACTAATAAGCTAAACAAAGCTCCTGGATTTGCAACATATTCTACTATTGTTGATAATACCATAATCGCTATTATAATATAAATAATTCTTTTATCAAATGAAAAATTAAACATATTTCTTCTCCTCTTTAATGGTTAAGTTGTGTCTGTTCCACTTTGACCATAACTTTTTTGTTTATTATATAGTAAAAACTGGTAAAAGTAAAGTTTTATATTGAAAATTTTATTCGTTTATGTCTTGTTTTTATGTTGATAATATGGTAAAATATGGATGTTTACAAATATTTTTATAAGGAGGACAAATCATTATGAGATTGTCAAGAGGATGTTTTTCAACAACACGGGAAAGGTGTTCTTATGAAACACTTTCTCAACAAGTTTTGCAACAAAGTGGTCAAGTAAAACGGTACTCTAGCGGAATTTATGCCAAAAATAATTTTTTTGTGAAAGCTCAGGCTAACATCGAGAGTATCATCCGAGAAGTCTTGGAAAAGTATGATTGTATAGAAGTTTCTTTTCCGCTTCTTCAACCCAAATCTATTTGGGAAGCTTCTGGCAGGTACGATAGTTATAATCGTTCTGGTCAAATGTTTTGCTGTGATATGCCAAATGGTACTTTTTGCATGGCTCCTACCGCAGAAGAAGCTGTTCTTGAATTTGTTCGGGATAAAGTAAAATCCTATAAGGATTTGCCAATTAACCTGTATCAAATTGGAGATAAGTTTCGAAATGAATTACGCTCCAGAGGAGGCTTTCTACGAAGCAAAGAGTTTACCATGATGGATGCTTATTCTTTCCATACTTCTCAAGAAAGTTTACAAGAAGAATACGAAAGAATGCGTTCTGCCTACTTGGAAATCTTTGCACGTCTTAAGTTACCAGTTCTACCTGTTAAAGCATTGAATGGTGATATGGGCGGAAATTATTCTGAAGAGTTCATGTGCATTGCTAGTTCCGGTGAAGACACCATTTTGGTAAATGATGACTTTACACTAGCTTTTAACACAGAGTTATTGCAAATGAAAAATTCTAAGCAATACCTTAAGGATACTTATGGCATTGATGCCAATTTAGATGAATTTCATTTAGAGCGGTGTATTGAACTTGGACATATCTTCCAACTTGGCCAAAGATATTCTAAGTCTATGAATGGTCTTTTTGCTAACCGAAAGGGAGAGAGTATCCCTTATTTTATGGGATGCTATGGAATTGGAGTCAGTCGCCTTTTAGCTACTATTTGCGAATTGAACTGTGACGAAAATGGACTTATATGGCCTATATGCGTTACGCCTTATACAACTTACATTGTTTATACAGACAAACAATACGAAGTGGCCAATAACCTTTATTCACAGTTACTTTCCAAAGGAGTTAAAGTGGTCATTGATGACCGTCCAAAGCTTTCTTTTGGAGCGAAACTAAAAGATGCTAAACTTTTTGGTATTCCCTATGTAATTATCATTGGTAATTCTTATCAGGGGAATCAGGTGTTTGAGGTCGAAAGTCGACTAACATCAAATAAGTATCAGATAGCCTTAGATGACTTGGAAACTCTCAAATAATGATTGATTTGAAGAAAGTAATTGTTAATTCACTTTCTTCAAAAATGACTTTCCCCAGTTACATGATTTTGTAACTGGGGATTCTTTATGTTTTATCATATATGCTATCTTTCGTTCTCTTCATATTCACACTCTCTTGGACCTCTTGTAAAGTCTTCTTCGTGTACTTTTTCTTTATTGTATGGAGGAGCCAACTTTCCTTCTTTTGTAATAATTCCAGCTCTTTGCAATCCCTCTCTAGCTATTTTCTTTGCTAATTCAGGGGTTGTTGCTCGTATTTCTTTCAGATTTTCTATATACTCATCCATCTTTTTTATTGCATCTTCATACATATTTCTTCCTCCTACAATCACTATTTTAACCTTACTCGATTAAATACATTAAACATTATTAATAGGCTTCATCGTTGGGAATAATAATACATCACGAATTGACGCACTGTCTGTTAATAGCATAACTAATCTATCAATTCCAATTCCTAATCCACCTGTTGGAGGCATTCCAATTTCTAATGCTTGAATGAAATCTTCATCCATCATACCTGCTTCTTCGTCTCCAGCTTCTCTTGCTTCCACTTGTTTTTTAAATCTCTCATATTGATCAATTGGGTCATTTAATTCTGAGAAAGCATTTCCATATTCACGCCCACCTATAAATACTTCAAATCTTTCTGTTAAACGTTGGTCTTCTTTCTTTTTCTTTGCTAATGGTGATATTTCAATTGGATAGTCATAAATAAAAGTTGGTTGTACTAATGTTTTTTCTACATATTCATCAAAGAATAAACTGATGACATCGCCTCTTGTTTCTTTCGTTTTGTCTGGTATCTCTATGTTTCTTTCTTTTGCCAATGCTACTGCTTCTTCGTCTGTTTGAACTTGATTGAAGTCCACTCCACAAACCTCTTTAATAGCATCAATCATACTAATTCTTTTCCATCCAGGTGTTAAATCAATTTCTTGCCCTTGATAGTTTACTTTTGTTGTTCCATTCACTTTCATAGCACATTTTGAGAATAATTCTTCTACCATATCCATCATATCATGATAATCTGCATATGCTTCATATAGTTCGATAGTAGTAAATTCTGGATTGTGACGAATATCCATTCCTTCGTTTCTAAAAATTCTTCCCATTTCATATACTTTGTCATAACCACCAACAATTAATCTTTTTAAGTTTAATTCTGTAGCAATTCTTAAATACATATCAATGTTTAATGCATTATGATGCGTAATAAATGGTTTAGCAGTAGCTCCTCCTGATATCGTATTTAACATTGGTGTGTCTACTTCTAAGTATCCTTTTTCGTCTAATATTCTTCTGATTTCTGTAATAATTTTGCTTCTCATTTCAAATGTTTTCTTTACTTCTGGATTCATAATTAAATCTACATATCTTTGACGGTAACGTAAATCAACATCTTTTAATCCATGGAATTTTTCTGGCAATGGTCTTAACGATTTTGATAATAATGTCACTTCTTTTGCATGGATTGAGATTTCTTCGGTTCTTGTTTTAAATACAAATCCTGTAATTCCAATGATATCTCCAATATCCCATGTTTTAAATGCTTTGTAACTTTCTTCTCCTAAGTCATTGATGCTCACATAGCTTTGAATTTTTTCATCACTATCTTGAATGGTACAAAATGATGCTTTTCCCATAATTCTTTTCGCGATGATTCTTCCTGCTACTGTTACATCTTTTTGTTCAAATTCTTCATAATTGGCTTTGATTTCTCCTGCTGTATTAGTTCTATTAAATTTTGTGATTTCATATGGGTCTTTTCCTTCTTGTTGTAATTCTGCTAATTTATCTCTTCTAATTTGCATCAAATGGTTGATGTCTAACTCTTCTACTTCATTGTTTTGATTTTTGTTTTCTTGCATTAAAAATCTCTCCTCTTTTTATTTTTTAATATGGTTATTATACAATAAAAACCTTTAAAAGTAAAGGTTTTTGTATTAAAAGCATTATGTTTCCACTGGAATAACTTGTTCTTGTGAAACAACTGAACCATTCATAATTTGTATGTGATAATTTCCTACTTCAGTTACTACAAAACTTAAATCTTGTGTTGTATTCCAAGTATCATTTCCTTCTAGCTGATATTGAATTTGCCATTTACTAATATTACCTTCATACTGAATATTAGAAATTGTAATTTTCCATTGGCTACTTCCTGTTTTTTCAACATTTACATCAAAAGTTGGTGGTGGTGCTGATGGTTCTTCATACTCTACATTGTACATACCACCTGGTACTTGTTGCAAAGTATAATATGTGTTTCCCTCATAACTAAGTCCTTCATAGCTTACAACACTTCTTTTTTCAAGATTAACAAAGAAATCTTGCTCTACTCCTTCTATTCCTAAACTTTTAATGGTTCCCCTACTCCAGTATCGATATCCTTCTTGTGACGTAACTCCTGACTCACTAGCTGTAAATATACTATCTGCTCGAGCCTTAATCTCTCCTGTAATTTCTTCTCCATATACTTTGCTTGGGTCTCTATCTTGATAAATTTCATTTACTTGTGCTTGCATTATTTTAAGTTCTGTTGTAAAGATTGTTAATTTGGATGATTTAATAACACTAACACCACTATAAGTTGCTATTGACGCTAATATGGATAATATAATGATTGTAACTACTAAAGATATAAGTGTAATTCCTTTTTGCTTTTTCATTTGTTCCCTCCTTGTTTTTAAGGTTGGCTGGGGTACTAGGATTCGAACCTAGGAATGTCGGAGTCAGAGTCCGATGCCTTACCGCTTGGCGATACCCCAATATAGCATTAGTATATCACTTTTTTTGTTCTTTGTCGAGTTTTTTAGGAAAAACAAAAAATTTTCAGTTTTTGATAAAACTTGAAAATTTCTTATTCCTTATTTTATAGGTTTAATAGTATTTCTTCACATTTTTTATAATCTGGTAAATATTTTTCTAGCATGTTTAAAAATGCTTTGGTATGGTTTTTATGTTTTAGATGGCAATATTGATGTAATATAATGTAGTCGATTACTTTACGATTATATTTAACGACTTCTGGATGGATTGTTATCTTTTTGCCTTCGCATTTTCCTAGTGTTTTCATTTTCTTTATTTCATATTCTTCTGGAGCAAATCCTAACATGATTCTTGTCTTTTCCATTGCCCTTTCAATTTCTACTTTAGCAATTTGTTCGTACATTTTATCAATCGCCAAGTCTAATATTTCTTTGTTATTCATTTTTTTATAACGATTTGGAAGTGATATTTTTATGGTTTTGTTTTCCACATCTAGTTCGGTAATTTTAGTATTTTTGTAAACAATTTTCACTTTATAGTCAATTCCTAAAACTGGTACAGGATGTCTTTCTATTGTGCTATTTATAGCCATTTTTACCTTTGTTCTGTTTTTTACTAAATTCATTTCCTATCACTCCTTGTTTTATTTTATCAAATTTCCGTTCTTCGAATTGTTGTTCGCTTTTGTTGTTCTCATTTTATCTTTTATTTTATTTTTTGTCAATACTTTTTTGAATTTTTTTTATTTTTTTTAATATATTGTTACTATTCATAGTTATATACAAAATTTATTATTACATATTTTTCACAGGAGTGATTTGGTTATGAAAAAGATTTTATTTCAGGGCTGTGGAACAGCTATTAGTACACCATTCGATAAAAATGGTGTCAATTTTAAAGAGTTTGAAAAATTAGTAGAAAATCAAATTCAAAATAAAGTAGATGCTATTATTGTTTGTGGAACAACAGGAGAAGCTTCTACTATGACAACAGAAGAAAAGATAGCAACCATTGAATGTGCAATAAAAACCTCTCAAGGTAGAGTTCCTATTATCGCAGGCTCTGGCGGAAATAATACCAAACAGGTTGTTGAGTATTCTAAAAGACTAGAAAATTTAGGTATTGATGCACTTTTAATTGTTACTCCTTATTATAACAAGTGTACACAAAATGGATTAATTAAGCATTATCAAGAAATTGCTGAAAATGTATCTTTGCCAATTATTCTCTATAATGTACCTAGTAGGACTGGTGTCAATATAGAACCCAAAACCTGCTTTGAACTTTCCAAAATTGAAAATATTGTAGCAATTAAAGAAGCAAGTGGTAATTTGTCACAGGTAGCAGAAATTGCTCATTTATGTGGCAATAACCTATCTATCTATTCTGGAAATGATGATCAAATTTTACCAGTTCTTTCTTTGGGTGGAATTGGCGTTATTTCTGTCTTGTCCAATATTATGCCAGAATATACTCACAACATGGTTCAAAACTTTTTAGATGGCAACATTAGTATGGCAACTAAAATGCAACTAGATGCTATCCCTCTCATAAAAGCGTTATTTAGTGAAGTAAATCCGATTCCTATAAAATCTGCTTTAAATCTCTTATGTTATAATTTTGGAGTACCTAGATTACCTTTGACTGAATTAAATAAGGATAAGGAAAAAATATTAAAAAATGAATTGTTGCATTTTTTAATATAATACAAATCACTAAAAAATACCAAGTTTATTCTTGGTATTTTTTGGTGATTATTTTAAATTCAAAAATAATGTAATACGAAAACCAGAATAGTTACTAGAGGTTGTAATAGCATTTGTATCAAATCGGGTAGAAACTGGCTGTCCACTTCCTGTAAAATGATAATCGCCTCCTCTTTGAACTCTTCGATCTGTCACATGTGCTTCCATTGTCCATTCTCTAATATTTCCTGCCATGTCATATATATTTTTTACTTTATTACTAGCATTTGCATCCATATCTATTCCTGTATTATGAAGCGTTGTATTATACCATCCTTTCCCTTGACTATTTTTAAGATAATCTTGATTATTAAAAAACTGTAATGTTGTATCCCATTGTATTCCATATACTAAAGTACTAGTCACTTTTTCTTTATAGCTTTTATCGTTTATAAAATTTTTAGCTAATTCTACTGCTCCCCCTGTTAAATCTGTCATGGAATTTCCCCACTTTACACTATTATAAACTGGTTTATTCTTTTTTACTACTACTTTATTATTTTCTTTTCCAGCTTCATATCGACCGGAAGTAAAATCCCTTATTATCCGTGTTTACTACACTATTATACATAGCTGTATATAAATCTTTTTCATCTTTCAATCCGTTTTTATAAGGTTCTGACATATCAGAAAATTTCTTTTCAGACTGCAAACTCCCATCTTCGTATCCTAATCTCCTCTTGAAATTAGTCGAATTTTCTACTGGTATCCATACAAATTCATTCCCTGTGCTTCTATGATTTTCATCAATCGCATCGGTTATAACCAATCCATTTTCTATTTTATTAATCGTATTTGATATTCCTACTGCAAATCCTTCTGGTATTTTTGCTACTCTATTATTGCTATCTGTATAGGTTTGTGTTGACGTATAAATATCTGAGAAGATTTCTGTTGTTCCAATATTGGTTATTGTTATCTTTTTAGTTGTTGTTTCTCCATTACTTCCTTCTACAATTACTGTATAAATTCCATTGGTTGTAACGGAAAAATTAGTAGTATCAGTATTCACTACAGATGTTCCATCTGGCTTGGTTATCTTTGTTATTGTCTCTTCTTCTCCTATAGTTGCTGTTATCATTACCATTATTTGTGTTCCTTCAGCAACTTGTTCTTTTGTACTTAAGGTGTAATTTACTAATGGTTTTACTGTTTTTCTAATTACTTTTCCATTTTCATCAATTATAAAAGTGTATCCATCTAAATCGACTTCGATTGGGAATCCACCGTCTGTATCTCGTATATCTCCTACATTTGGTATTTTTCTTAATTCTTCTTTTACCTTATCAGCAGTTAATTTTCCTTCATCATTAAAACTTCCTGCTACTGCAATTTTCACTTGCTCTTCTGCATTTGCTTTTTTCGTTTCTGTTCTAGCAGTATTTGCTTTCGCTAAGAGGCCATTTTGTCCTGTTAAGGTAGCAATGCTTACCCCTGCTAATATTAATAAGATAATAATTGTAATTACCAATGTAATTAATGTAATTCCTTTTTCTCTCTTCATTTTTTCCTCCTCGTTTTTCACATATTTTATCCTTTGTATATATTTTTATACACCTTGTGCATATGTATATCAAGTATATGATACATAATTTTTTATGTGTTGTCAATAAGTTTCTATCATTATATGTGTGTTTGTACTTTTTTCAATCAATTCTGTTAACCTAGGAAATTCTATATAATTTTTTCAATACTGTGTAAACGACCAAATCAAACTTTTCTAACTTAAATTCATTGGAATATTTTGACATAGAAAATGAACCCTCTTTATTAAACATTTTTGTCTAATAAAGAGGGTTCACTTCAGTCCCTTCTGGCAATTTTGATTAAAATCTTATTCAGCTTTTGGTTCTTCTTTTACAGTTTCAACAGCTTCTTCTTTTACTGTATCTACTGTTTCTTGAACTGCAACTTCTTGTGTTTCAACTGCTGGTGCTTCTTCTGGAGCAGATTCTACTGCTACTTCTTCAGCTACTGGTTCTTCTACTAAGTCTTCTTTGATAATGATTTCTCTGTTTTCAATTCTAGCTCCTATTTTTTCTTTTGTCTTAGCAGCTTTACCAACTCTATCTCTTAAGTAGAATAATCTAGCTCTTCTTGCTTTACCTACTCTTACTAATTCTACTTTTTCAACTAATGGTGAGTGTACTAAGAATGTTTTTTCAACACCTACACCGTAAGAAATCTTTCTAACTGTAAATGTTTTGTTAACTCCTCCACCTTGTACTTTGATAATAATTCCTTCAAATACTTGGATTCTTTCTTTGTTTCCTTCTTTGATTCTTACGTGTACTTTAACAGTGTTACCAACTTTTAATTCTGGTATTCTATTTTTTAATTGTTCATGTTCAATAGATTTTATAATATCCATTTTCGAATTTCC
>CAMNWO010000026.1 GCA_946565805.1 uncultured Clostridium sp. | reverse complement strand
GTGAAATATTCGTTTACAAACTTTTAAGGTGATTTTATCATATATTAAATACATTTAAAATCATTTTTTATTGACATTTCAATTATTTTGCTGTATAATATTGTTAGTTACGTTAACCAATAAGTCTACTTAAGTTTTTTCTTAAGTAGCACACATTTTTAGGAGGACTTTATATGACGAAATTTAATTGCACAGGATGTTTTTTTGCAGGAGTAAAAGATGGCTATCGGCCGGAATGCAACTGTAAGAGAAAAGAAGAAATCATCGAACTTGAGCAGGAAGCTAAAGGTTTGTCAGTGTATGATGATATAGACATTTCTTTTCCTGAAGAGGAGGATAATTTTTCTATTAAGGACAGATCTGCTGCCAATCATCGGCGTCGCCATAAAAGTAAGGTAGCCAAAAAGAACCTTAAGACTTTGTCTATCGTTTGTGCCAAGTCAAACCGGCTTTCCGATAAAGCTTTTGATGAGGAAGTTTCCGCTATCAATAAGAAACTTTCAAGTGCATATAACAGTGCAAAATTCAGGCACCAGACAACGCTTTCCCTTGTCTTCCCCGAAATTCCAAAGAGAACTTACGGAAGACATGTACAGCATATTATTTCTACCTTCAGGAGCTGGATAGCATATACAGAAGAGGAATGTTTAAGAGCTTCAGTAGATGACAGTAGAAAGAAAAGGTTGAAAGATCTGGCAAATACCTGCGAAAAAGCAATCCAGCAGCTTGAAAAAGTAGCAAGCTATGACGGTGAAGTTCTCGGTCTTCATAGAGAAGAAAACACTTTGCATGTGACCGTTGGCTTCCGGGATAAAGTTTCCTTATCTAACTTTAAAGGAAGACTTGCTTCGTAGCCTATAAAAAGTTCTAAAAAAAGAAACCATAAATCTAATTGATTTATGGTTTCTTTCCTCTTTAGCATTTTAATTTTCCATTTTTTTCGTAATCGCTTTTAAAGCCTTTTCTCTTGATATCATTACTACATGTCCACATCCTTGACATTTCAGCTTAAAATCAACACCTACTCTGGTGATTTCCCATAGCTTACTTCCACATGGATGCTGTTTTTTGGTTCTTACAATATCTCCTATGTTATAATCCATTTTAACTCTCCATTTCCTCAATGGCTTTTTCAAATCTTTTCGCTATTCTATCTTTTCCTAAAATTTGCATAATCTCATACATATCAGGAGTATTGGTTCTAGCTGTTAATGCCACTCTTAAAACAGTACTTACATCACCAACATGAGCTTTATATTGGTCTGAATTTGCTTTAAATTCTTTTACTTCTTTGGCATATCCCATTTCGCCTGCTAATTCTTTGATGTTATCAAACCATGTTTGTTTATCATTTGCTTCCTCATAATATTTTTCAAGATATAAAGTTAATATCTTTTTGATTTCTTCTTTTTCTTGAATAACTTGATATGGATATTCTTGTGATTCTTCATAAAATTTTTCGTCATACATATATCCAATATTTTCTTTTACATCTGACCATTTTGCAATATCTTTTCTTGGCTTTTTATTTCCTCTTTCAATTCCAAACACTTTCAAAGCATATTCTTTATCTTCTAACATCTTTGTTAATTCTTCGTCATGCTTTTGAGCCCAATGAAAGGCTTCTTCGTATACTTTTTCTGCTGTCATTCTTGAAATAACTGTTTTTCCTACATCCAGTAATTTCACCATGTCAAATAATGCTCCACTTACACTCATTTTATTGATTTGAAGTTCAAATTCATCCATTGTTTTATCTGGATTGGCTCTTCTCCAATTTTCAAAATTAGAATTAGCAATATTTAATAAATATTCTTTTACAGCTTCTTCTGGAATTCCTTCTTCTTCATAATAGCTAACAGCTGCCTCTGCATCTTTTCTTTTACTTAGTTTTCTTTTATTACCATTATCATTTTTCATGATTGGTGCAATATGTGCATATTTAGGTGCTTTAAATCCTAATTCATGGAATAATTGCAAATGTAGAGGAACAGATGACAACCATTCATCACCACGAATAACATGAGTAGTTCTCATTAAATGATCATCAATAGCATGTGCAAAATGATAGGTTGGTAATCCATCTGCTTTAATAATTACAATATCTTGATCATTTTCTGGAAAATCTACATTTCCTTTGATTACATCATGATGTTTGATTTTTCTATCTTCTCTTCCTGGTGATTTGAAACGGATAATATAGCTATCTCCATTTTCAATCTTTTTGGCCATTTCTTCTACTGTATGATTTCTACATTTTGCCCATACTCCATAATATCCTGGTCTAATTTTAGCATTTTCTTGTTTATTTCTTATTTCTTCTACTTCTTCTGGAGTACAGAAACATGGATAGGCTTTTCCTTGTCCAATTAAGTATTTAGCATAAGCTTGGTAAATTTCTTTTCTTAAAGATTGTTTGTATGGTCCATAATTTCCTTTTTCTTCTGTCTCTGAAACCATTCCTTCATCTGGTACAATAACAAAATCTTTTAAAGCATTTACAATTCCTGTAATTCCATTTTCCACTTCTCTTTTTTGGTCTGTATCTTCTATTCTTAAGAAAAATACACCTTTTGTTTGCTCTGTTAATTTTCTTGCGATTAAAGATTGGTATAATCCTCCAATATGTACAAATCCAGTTGGACTAGGTGCAAATCTTGTTACAATTGCTCCACTTTCTAAATTTCTTTCTGGATATTTTTCTTCATAATAAGCTATTTCCTTTGCTTCTGGAAATATTAAATTGGCTAAGTCTTTATAATCCATTTTTTCTCTCCTTTTTCTTTTTTCTTATTGGCTCATTATACCAGATTTTTCTTTTATTTACAAGTTTTTCTTAAGATATACACTTTATTTCTAAAAAAGAAAAGAACCTATTTTTCAATAAGTCCTTTCTTAGTAGAAGGTTATACTTCCATGATTATTGGTATAATCATTGGATTTCTTTTGGTTTTCATGAAAATATAATCTCTTAAGTTTTCTCTTGTCGTTGATTTAATAGTTGCCCAATCGGTAATTCCTCTTTCTTCACATTTTTTAATTTCATGTCTTACTACTGATTTTACCTCATCCATCAAATTCTCAGATTCTCTTACATATACAAATCCTCTTGAAATAACATCTGGACCAGCAACTACCTCTCCTGTTGAAGAGTCCATTGTTAATACAATAACAATTAATCCATCTTGTGATAAATGTTGTCTATCTCTTAAAACAATGCTACCTACATCGCCAACTCCTAGTCCGTCAACTAATACTCTACCGCTCTGAACAGAACCTGTTAAACCTGCGCCTTCTTCACTAATCTCTAAAATTCTACCATTCGACATCATAATGATATTATCTTTATCAATTCCCATGCTTTGAGCAGTTTCACTATGAGCAATTAATTGTCTATATTCTCCATGCACTGGTATAAAGTATTTTGGCTTTGTTAAAGCTAAAATTAGCTTTTGTTCTTCTTGACAAGCATGTCCTGATACATGTATAGTTTCTAATGAACTATATACAACTTCTGCTCCAATTTGCATTAAATCATCAATTACTTTAGATACAAATTTTTCGTTTCCTGGTATTGGTGTTGCTGAAATGATAACTAAGTCATTTGGTGTTATCTTTACTTTCCTATGGTCTCCTGCTGCCATTCTTGTTAATGCAGACATTGGCTCGCCTTGACTTCCTGTTGTAATAATTACTAATTGGTCATCTGTATAGTTTTTTATCATATCAATATCAATAAAGATATTCTCTGGACATTCTATATAACCTAAATCTCTAGCTGTTTGTATCATATTAATCATACTTCTACCACATACTGCAATTTTTCTATTATATTTTATTGCCGAATTGACAATTTGTTGCACTCTGTGCACGTTAGAAGCAAACGTTGCTACTACAATTCTTTTGGTACAATGTAGGAATAATTTGTCAAATACTTCTCCTATCGAACTTTCCGACATGGTAAATCCTTTTCGTTCTGCATTCGTACTATCTGACATCAACGCTAATATTCCTTGGTTTCCAATTTCTGCAATTCTTCCTAAATCCATTAATTTTCCATCAATCGGTGTGTAATCTACTTTAAAGTCTCCTGTGTGTAAGATAGTTCCTGCTGGTGTTGTAATAGCTAACATAACTGAGTCTGGAATACTGTGGGAACTTCTAATGAATTCTACTTTGAATTTTTTTCCTAAGGTTATTGTTTGTCCTTGCATTACTTCTGTTAATTTTGTACTTCTTAATAGTTTGTGTTCTTCTAATTTGTTCCTGATTAATCCACAAGCTAAACGTGGCGCATAAATTGGAATATTAATTTTCTTTAATAAATATGGCACACTTCCTATATGGTCTTCGTGTCCATGAGTTATGATTAGTCCTTTGATTTTATCTACATTTTTTTCTAAATAACTAATGTCTGGAATAACTAAGTCTATTCCTAACATATCGTCTTCTGGGAAAGATAAACCACAATCTACTACAATGATTTCGTTTTCATATTCAAAAACTGTGATATTTTTTCCTACTTCGTGTAATCCTCCTAATGGAATAATTTTTAATTTAGATGCTTTAAAAATGGCATCTCCACTTTTCTTTGTCTTTCTTTTTCTTTCCACTGTGTCTTTATTTAAGTTTGAAACCATTGAGGAAGTTTTCATTGTTCTTCTTTTTCCTTGTGCCGTAGTTTTGGTTGTTTTTTCCACTTTTTCTTCTTTGCTTGTGGATACTTTACCACTTTTTGTATTATTTTTTCTTTGATATGGTTTTCTACCTGTTTTGGTTGTTTTTTCTCCTTTCTCATAATTTCTTTTTGGTTTATTTTCTAATTTTTCTTCTGCCATAAATTCTCCTCTCTTTTTTCTTTTATTTGATTTTATTAATATCATTTTTGTATGTAACATGAAATAAAGTTTATTGCTCTATGTCTGTCTTTTTTCTCTCTTTTTCTAGGACATAGCATAAACTTTAAAAAATCCGATCCATATTATTATTTACCTTATTTTCTCTTCTCATTCATTTTTTACTTAATAATAAAATCTCTTACTAATCATTGTTTGTTATTATACTATATTTTTCCAAAAAAGTCAAATCTAAACAGTTGCTGAAGTTGCCAAGGGTTCCGGGGATAAATGGCAAGAAGAATTTTATAAAAATTTCTCTTGCCATTTATCCCCGGAACCCTTGGCAACCTGGAAACCGATTATTTAATTATTTTCTCCTCTTCCTTCTGGAAGTGCATCTGAGTAATCTAATACAATTCTAATTCTACTAATTGCTTTAACAGCTCTTACAAACTTACTATTTTTAAATCTTTGCCATAAGCTTGGTTTTGCTTCAAATGTTGTTTCTTGGATATATTGTTGTTCTGCTACTGGTTGTACTTCTGCTTGTTGTACTTCTTCCGTAGCCACAATTGTTTCTGGCTCTTCCACTGGTGTTGGAATAGATTTTAAAGCATCTGCTATTTCAATTCCAATATAACTTAGGGCTTTAGATCTATCTTCAATTCTTTCCATATCAATTTCAATATGTAGGTTTGTTTCTAAATTATTGATTCTAGCATTTAACAATTTTAAAGCATCTTGGTAATTTTCTACTTCTGTTCCTTTTGCTTTTCCTACTATTGTTAAAGTTTCAATAATGTCTTCTGAAAAAGATTCTTCTGCTTTTTTTATTTGATCTTTCCAATCTTTTTCTCTTGTTTCAACTTCTACAGTTCCTAATAATTCTCTTAATTCTCCTGCGGATGCTATATTTTGTTCTCTTTGTCTAATTAATTCTTCTATTTTTTTCGTATTTTCTTCAAATTGGTTGGTAGCAAATTCAACTAGCCCATAAGCTGCTTTGTATACACTTGCTGGAAAGTTTTTCTTTTTTGGATATTCAATCAAGTATGTTTTGATTGATTCAATTAAATCTTTAAAGTATGAGTCATCTTCTAATTGTACAATTTGTTTTTTACTTTTTGGATTAATTAATTTTTGAATTTTATCTATATTGGATAATATTTTTTCTTCTGTGATAACCATTCTCACATTTACTATGCCTGATCTTGACATTGTAATGTACCTCCTTTTATCTTACGCATGCTTGCTTTTTACCTTTTCTATTATTATTATACATTAACTAACAAAAAACTACAAGTAATTTAGTTTGATTTTATTTTACATTTTCGTTACAAAAATATTACAATTTTATTACAAGGCAAAGTTCTATTTCCGTAGACTGCTGTTTTTACTTGTTTTTTCTGTCATACATGTTTACTACAAAAAAGAGAACCTGAGATTTTCTATTCTATACAAATTTTAATAAAATCCTGGGTTCTCTCTAATTATTAATTTAAAATTGTTTTTATTTCTTCAAATCTTTTTATTTTTTGTGTCGTTGTTTTAATTAATTCTTTATCTGTTATTGAAATTTCTCTTATATATTTATAAGCTGGCATTGTTTTATTTACTTTTTTCACTTCTTGCCAAATAATTTCTTTTAGTTTTTCTTCTTCTGAAGTTCCAAAAATTTCTTGAACAAGTTCTTTATCATAAACAATCTTAGCACATATTTTATAATCACCATCATCTTGTGGTTTCCCATAAACAAAACTTTCTTTAATTCCTTCGATTTTATTAATTAATGTCTCTAATTCTTCAGGATAAATATTTTTTCCGTTTTTTAAGACAATAACAAACTTCTTTCTTCCAGAAATAAAGATATAACCATCTTTATCAATTTTAGCTAAATCTCCTGTATGTAGCCATCCTTCTTCATCAATGGTTTCTTTGGTTGCTTCTTCGTTATTGTAATATCCTAACATAATAGATGGACCTTTTGCCAATAGTTCTCCTATTCCCTCTTCATTTGGCTCTTCTATTTTTACGTCTAAACTTGGAAAAGCTTTTCCTATAGATCCAAGTCTTCTATATTTGTCATCTTCTGCTGCAATAACTGGTGAACTTTCTGTTAGCCCATACCCTTGATACATAGCAACCCCTAATTCATTAAATCCTTTTTCTGCTTCTGGATCTAATGCTGCTCCACCTGCTACAAATAGTCTTAATCTTCCACCTAAATTATCATGGATTTCTTTGAATAATTTTCTCCTAATATCAATTCCAAATTTCAATAGAAATTGGCTAATTTTTATTCCTTTTTTTACGGTTTCTAATTTTCCTTTTTTTTCAATGTTTTTCATTACTTTTTTGTACATACTTTCAAAAAGAATTGGTACAGAAACCATAACCGTTGCTCTATATTCTTTGATATTATCTGCAATATGTCTAATTCCTTCACAAAAAGCAATAGCTGAACCTGTTGAAGCTGGATAAATAAAACCTGTTGTACATTCAAATGTGTGATGTAATGGTAAAAATGATAGGAACACATCATTTTCATCTACTTTAATCGTAGAAGCTATATCAAATAGATTGCTACAAATATTTTTATGAGACAACATAACAGCTTTTGACATAGCTGTTGTTCCTGATGTAAATAACATTATTCCCATTTTTTCGTTATCAATTTTTGCTTCTAAAAATTCTGTATTTCCTTCTTCTATTTGTTTTTTACCTTTTTTAATTAATTCTTTTTGTGAATAAACTCCATCGGTTTCTTTTTCTAAATCCATAGATATGAAATATTTTATATGGCTATTTTTCTTTTCTTTTATTTCATTCATAACTTTATCATATTTACTTGAATAGAAAATTGCCTCTACTTCTGAACGTAATATTAAATTTTCTATTTCATTATCTGGCAATGCTTTGTCAAGTGGAACTACTACTCCAGTTCCTGTAACAATAGCAAAATATGCTAGTCCCCATTCATATCGGTTCTCTGCTATAACAGCAACTCTTTTGTCTTTTAATCCCATGTTAATTAACGCTGTCCCTAAGCTATTAATTTCCTCCCTATATTGTTTATGGGTTACTTCTCTAAATTTTCCTGACTCTTCCGTTTTAAAAATATAAGCAGGTCTATTCCCATATTTTTCTCCTGATTTTTGAAGCATTTCTTTTAAATTTTCATATTTTTCTACCTTATGGACTGGTTTTCTCATTTCACTTTCAACCCTTCTATTACTGTATTTTCAAATTCTTTAAATAGTTTCATAATGTTTAGCTGTTCTTGACTTCTTGTCTTATATACTAAGCATGAACAAATTAGGGCATAAATTTCTGAACTAATTGCTTGTGGATTTCCTTGTTTAATTTGTCCTGCTTTCATTCCTTCTTTTACTATATTTTCAATTTGACTAATATATTCTAAAATGTGTTTTTGACATTTTTGATTTCTTGCTTCATGTCCCCAAAATTGGCTTAATAAAATCGTAATTAAGTTTTCATATTTAATTACAATTTTTATTTGAATTAATACAATTGCTTTTATTTTATCAATATAGTTAGAAAATTTGGCTGTTTTAATGTCAACACTATTTTGCAAAAGTTTAATTCCTTCTTCTACTAAAAAATTAAAAATTTCTTCTTTGCTCGAAAAATGATAGTATAATGTCCCTTTCGCTACTCCTACCGTTGCTGTTATTTCTTCTATGCTAGTGGCATCATACCCTTTTTCTGCAAATAGTTTCATTGATGTTTCAAATATTTTTCTTTTGGTTTTATTCATATTTTTAACATCCTTCCTACTTTGGATTCTTTTTTATAATCGCTTTCATTATATATTCTATTCCCTTTTTTTGCAATAGTTTTTTTAGTTTTTGGACTGATTGTTCAGTTTCCTTATTTTTGTATTTTAAAAGCCACATTTTTTGTGGCTCCTTGCTTATAGTTTTTCTATTTCTTCTTTTGTTAATTCTGTTATCTCTATAATTTCTTCTACTGGTATCTTTTTATTTTTCATCTTTTTCGCAATTTCTAATTGCTTTTCTTTTCTCCCTTCTGCCTGTCCACTTGCTCTTAAACTTGCTTCATCTCTTATCGCTTTGTCTCTTAAAAAGGCAATTCTTCTTTCTTCTTCATCTCCTGTTAAGTATTCATATTCTTCATTTGCCTCTTTAACTTCTTTATTTCTTTCCATGGCTAATTCTACCTCCTTTTGATTCGTTTGACTAATAAATTGCATCCACTGGTCTAGCTTTGTCTCTACTCCTCTTTTTTCCTTTTCGAACTTTGGTATTTGAATAAAATGCATTTCGATCTTTTCCGTTAATATTTTATTTTTATAATCTCTTTTCAATTTTACCAAAAAGGCATGACAAAATCAACCCTTATGGGTAAAATTTTATAATTGAATTTTAGTTTGATTTTTTCGATATAATAATTAGAATTAATTATTTAGAAATTTAAATTAATTTTTAAAGCGCTTTTTAATTTAATTGATAAAAATCGTATTTCTATCCTAACATAATTTCTATATTTTATCAATAGAAATTTCCTATGTTATTATACTTTTCATCGCATTTTTTGACCTTTTTCTACTTTTTTAGATTCCTTTTTCATCCTTCTACTAAAATTTATGTTTTTTATAATTTTTCCTTTACTTTTTTCACTAACTAATATAAAATAACTTTAAACTGGATATACTAAGAAAAAATTTTGGAGGAAACAAATGAAAAACAAAAATGAATTAAGTTATAACAAATTAAAAATGACTTGTAATACCAATTTATTTAAGTTTGAAACAACCGAAGAATTAGAACCCATTCAATCTGGAATTGGTCAAGACCGTGGTATTAAAGCCTTAGAATTCGGATTACAAGTAGATGTAAAAGGATATAACCTATATTTAGAAGGACCTAGTGGAGTTGGAAAAACAATGTATACGAAAAACTACTTAGAAAAAATTGCCCCTAAAAAGAAAACGCCTTCTGATTGGTGTTATATCTATAATTTTGAAAATCCTAATGAACCAATTGCTGTTGAATTGTCTGCTGGGCAAGGTAAAGAGTTTAAAGAAGCAATGGATGGATTTATTAAAGAAATTCGAAAAGATATTAAAAAAACTTTTAATAATGATGATTTTGAAAAAGAAAAAGCTTTAATCAAGCAAGAATTTGAAGTAAAACGTTCTGCATTATTAGAAAAACTAAATCAAGATGCTTCTAAATATAATTTTCAAGTAAAAGCTGCTCAAAATGGCATTTATATGATGCCAGTTGTAGACGGAAAAGCCATTGAAGAAGAAGAATTTGAAAAATTAGATGCCACTGTTAAACAAGTTTATGAACAAAATTCTGCTTTTGTACAAGAACAAATCATGGAAGCCATTGGTCAAATCAAAGAAATTGAACGTCAATCAGATAAGAAAATTTCCGAATGGCAATCTAATGTAGCTTTATTAACAGTTAATGTCCACATCAATTATTTGAAGTCAAAATATAAAAGAAACAAAAAAATCAATAAATTTTTAGCAGATGTAAAACAAGATATTTTAAAAAATATTCCTTTCTTTTTAGAAGAAGATACAAATAAGCAACAACAGCCTCCTCAAGGGCCAAATGCAAAAAAAACAGATCCATGTTTAAACTATCGTGTTAATTTGTTTATCGATAATTCAAACAAAGAAGGCGCTCCTGTTATTATGGACTCTAATTATTCTTACCACAACATTTTTGGTTCTTTAGAATATGAAAATTATTATGGTTCTTTAAAAACAGATCATACCATGTTAAAACCAGGACTTATGCAAAGGGCCAATGGAGGTTATATAATTTTTCAAGCAAAAGATTTATTAGCAAATGGTATGTGTTATGAAGCTTTGAAAAAAGCTTTACGTGTGAAAGAATTAAGTATTGAAAATGCTACTGACCAACGTTCTTCTATGGTATTGGTTTCTTTAAAACCAGAACCAATTCCTTTAGATTTAAAAGTAATTCTAATTGGAAGCGCTAATATTTATCAAACACTTTTAGCAATGGATTCTGATTTTAAAAAATTATTTAAAATCAAAGTAGAATTTGAAGATGATGCTTTAATTAACAGTGAAAACTTACAAAAATTAGCACAAATTGTACATGGATTTTGTGAGCATGAAGGATTACCACACCTTGATAAATCTGGTATGGCTCGTTTAGTAGAATATGCTTCTAAGTTGGCTGGAAGTCATAGCAAAGTATCCACTCGATTTGATAATTTAACACAAGTTGTGGGAGAAGCTGCCACTTGGGCTAAACTTTCAAAATCGAAAGTAGTAACTGCTAAATTTATTGATAAAGCTTTAGAAGAGCGAATGGAAAGAGTCAAAAAATATGATACTAAATACTTAGAAATGATAAAAGACAATGCTCTTTTAATTAATTCTTCTGGTTTTGAAGTAGGAGAATTAAATGGTCTAACTGTAATGACTATTGGTGACTATACTTTTGGAAAACCTGCTAAAATCACAGTTAATACTTACACTGGTAAAAACGGTATTATCAATATTGAAAGAGAAGTTGAAATCTCTGGGCCTTCTCATTCAAAAGGTGTCCTAATTTTAACTGGTTACTTAGGAGAAATGTTTGCTCAAGATATTCCATTATGCCTAACGGCAAGTATCTGTTTTGAGCAATTATACAATGGTGTTGATGGCGATAGTGCTTCTAGTACAGAATTATATGGTTTGCTATCTAGTTTATCTGGTATACCAATTAATCAATCTATTGCTGTTACTGGTTCTGTTAATCAAAAAGGTCAAATCCAACCAATTGGTGGTGTAAATGAAAAAATTGAGGGATTTTTCCAAATCTGTAAAATGAGAGGATTAGATGGATCTCATGGTGTTATGATACCAGTACAAAATGTCGACAATTTACAACTCTCAGATGAAATTATCGAGGCTGTCAAAGAAAAACAGTTCCATATTTATGCAGTATCTACGATTGAAGAAGGAATTGAAGTTTTAACTGGTGTTCCTGCTGGTAAAAAAGATAAAGATGGACATTTCTCTGCAGGTACTATTAATCGTCTTGTTTATGAGAAATTAAAAAAATATGCTGAAATCAGTAATAGGAATTAAATATCAAAAGAAGTCTTAAAGTGAAGTGAACCCAAATTGTTAGACAAATTTGTTTAATAAGGAGGGTTCATTTTTA
>CAMNWO010000025.1 GCA_946565805.1 uncultured Clostridium sp. | reverse complement strand
GTTAAATGGCAAGTTTAAAACTTGCCATTTAACCCCGGAACCATTGGCAACCCCGGAAACCTTGGCAACCTCAGCAATAAAAAAAGAGAAGACTAATATTGTCTTCCCCATACAACCATTTTATCTGCTTTTTTACCACAACATACACAGGTGTCTCCTAAGTGTTCTTGTTCAAATGGTATACATCTTGATGGTGCTCCCGTTACTTCTTTTACTTTATCTTCGCAGTCTTGTGAACCACACCACATTGTTTTTACAAATCCTTGGTTTTCATTCATATTTTTTTCTAATTCTTCCATGTTATGTGCTACTGTTGTTTTTTCTTCCATTCTCTTTTTACAAGTGTTGTACATATTTTGATGAATATCTTGTAATAATTTTTCAACAACTTCCTCTAGTTCTTCTATTTTTACTGGCATTTTTTCTAAAGTATCACGTCTTGTTACGATAACTTCTCCTCTTTCAATTTCTTTTGGACCAATTTCAATTCTTACTGGTACACCTTTCATTTCCCAATTATTGAATTTATATCCTACTGTATAGTTATCTCTATTGTCTAATTCTACTCTGAATTTTTCTTTTAAAGTTTTTTCTATTTTTTCTGCTTCTTCTAATACATTTCCTTTTTCTTGTGCAATTGGAACAATAACAACTTGAACTGGTGCTGCATATGGTGGTAATTTTAATCCTCTATTATCGCCATGTGCCATGATAACAGCTCCAATTAGTCTTGTACTAATTCCCCAAGATGTTTGATAAGCATATTCTTGTTCTCCATTTTTATTTTGGAATTTTACATCAAATGGTTTCGTAAAGTTTTGTCCGAAATAATGTGATGTTCCTCCTTGTAATGCCCTTCCATCATGCATTAATGTTTCAACTGTATAAGTTTCTTCTGCTCCTGCAAATTGCTCTTTTCTTGTTTTTTGTCCTTTTAATACTGGAATAGCTAATAAGTTTTCAATTACATCTGCATATACTTCTAACATATCTAATGTAAATTGTTTTGCTTCTTTTGCTGTTTCATGAATGGTATGACCTTCTTGCCATAAGAATTCTCTGGAACGTAAGAATGGTCTTGTTTCTTTTTCCCATCTTAAAACACTACACCATTGATTATATAGAAATGGTAGGTCTCTCCAAGAATTTAACCATTTTGAATACATAGTTGAAAATATAGTTTCAGAAGTTGGTCTTACACATAGTCTTTCTTCTAATTTTTCTCCTCCACCAATTGTAACCCATGCTACTTCTGGTGCAAATCCTTCTACGTGTTCTTCTTCTTTATTTAATAAACTTTCTGGAATTAAAACTGGCATTGATACATTTTTTACGCCATGCTCTTTAAATCTCATATCTGCATAGTTTTGGATGTTCTCCCAAATAGCATATCCATATGGTCTGATGGATATAAATCCTTTAATTGCTGTATAATCAGCTAATTCTGCTTTTAATACGATGTCTGTATACCATTGTGCAAAATCCTCGTCGATATTTGTAATGTCTTTTACAAATTCTTTGTTATTACTCATTTTTTGTTCCTCCTAATTTTTTATTTTAACATTTTGTTATTTTAATTTTCTTCTTCGCCTTCCCTTTCGGGCATTGGAGCCTCCGTTTTTCCTTTTGCATCTTTTGCGTTATCCTCTTGTATTTCTTCTACTTTATTTTCTTCCTGTTGGTCAATTAATTCATCAATTACGATTTGTTTGTTTTCATCTAATTTATATCTTGGTAATTCTGGTAAATCTTCTAAAGAAGTATAACCAAACATTCTTAAAAATTCACTTGTTGTTTGATAAGACATTGGTTTTCCTGGTAAATCTGTCTTACCAGCTTCTTCAATCAACCCATACTCTAGTAATTTATAGACACATCCATCTGCAGATACACCACGAATTGCTTCTATTTCTGCTCTCGTTATCTTTGGATTATAAGCAATAATTGCTAATGTTTCTAATGCAGCATTTGATAAATTAGGTTTATTTCTTTTATCTAATATAGGATAAATATAATCATGTAAGTCTTTTTTGGTACATAATTGATAGTTATTTTCTATTTTTATGATTTCAATTCCTCTTGCTTGTTCTCCATATTCTTCTTGCATATTGGTAATAATATTTTCAATATCTTCTTTTGAAATTTCTAGACTTAATATTAATTCTTTTTGTGATACAGGTCTTCCTGCCGAAAAAAGAATAGCTTCTATGATTGCTTTTAATTTATTGCTTTCCATTTATTTCCCTTCTTACGAATTTTTTCCACTTACTATATTATGCCAGAAAATCATTAATCTGTCAATATTTTTTATTGCTTGCACTTTTAAATTGAATATGATAATATTATTTTAATACCAAAAACGGAGGATTTTAGTTATGGAAGAAAAAAAGAATTTAAAAGTAGTTTCTGGAGATGGTTCTGATTTAGATATCTCACCAGTATATGACCACTTAAATGTTGCAAAACCAAAATCTAGCAAAGAAAAACCTACTGATATTGTAATTCCAAAAGAAACAAAAAAAGTTTCAAAAAATAAAAATACTAATAAAGACAAAAATGAGGAAGCTTAAAAAGCTTCCTCTGTTTTTTATTCTTCTACTTTTTCAAATAAGTCTTTGCTAACACCACATAAAGGACAAGTCCAATCATCTGGTAATTCTTCAAATTTCACACTTTCTTTTTCATCATCATAAATATAACCACATACTGTACATTTATATTTCATTGTACTCACCTCCCAACATATTAGTAGCTAACTTTTCAATTTGTTCTATGTTTTCTTGCTTCATGGTCGATTTGATTGTAACCATTGGTTCTACTAACGTAATATCTTTCATTTCTTGTAAAATAGCTTTCATGGTTTTTCCAGCAGACGGAGCCCAAGAACCATTTTCTATGATACCAATTTTGCGATTTTGATAATTTCGTTCTTTTAGCTTGTGCAAAAATTGTTCCATTGGCACAAATACACCAGCATTATAACTAGATGCTGCTAATACTATTTTGTCATAACGAAAAGCATCTTCTACTGCTTCTGCCATATCTTCTGTTACTAAATCTGTTAAAACAACTTTTTTAGCACCTTTTTCTTCTAGTATTTCCTTTAGTTTTTTAGCTGTTTGTAAGGTATTTCCATAAATAGAACTACACGCTATGAATACACCATCACTTTCTGGTTGGTAGCTACTCCAAATATTATATTTTTCAATATAATGACTTAAATTTTCTTTTAAAATAGGTCCATGTAATGGACAAATCATTTTAATATCTAAAGTTGCTGCTTTTTTTAATAAAGCTTGTACTTGTGCGCCATATTTTCCAACAATCCCAAAATAATATCTACGAGCTTCACAGTCCCAATCTTCTTCTGTATCTAATGTTCCAAATTTTCCAAACCCATCAGCTGTAAATAATACTTTTTCAGTTTGTTCGTAGGTCACCATGACTTCTGGCCAATGTACCATTGGGGCCATAAAAAATTGCAATGTATGTTTTCCAATATTTAAAGTATCGCCTTCTTTTACTACTATTTTTCGTTCTGTTAAGTCAATAGCAAAGAAGTTTGGTAACATCGTAAATGTCATATTGTTTCCTATAATTTTCATTTCTGGATATTTTTCAGCTAATAATCCAATATTATAGGCATGATCTGGTTCTAGATGAGAAACAATTAGGTAATCTATTTTTTCTCCATTTAATTCTTTTTCTAAATTTTCTAACCAAACATTGGTAACTTTCTTGTCAATTGTATCTAATACTACATTTTTTTCGTCTTTAATTAAGTAGGAATTGTATGCCATCCCATTTGGTACTTCATATTGCCCCTCAAATAGTCGAATGTCTTTATCATCTGCTCCTATATATTTTATCGTATCTGTTATTTCAATCTCTTTCATTTATGTGCTCCTTCCTGCTATAAATTATGCCTAATTTTTTCCTATAATATTCTTAATCTTGTCAAAAAACCATTATATTGTTGTACTAAACTATTTGAATAAAATGATACTTGTTCTCCTTCTATTTGCCATTTTCCTTTATTCGCTATTAGAAAGTCTATTACTTCCATTTCAATATCAAGCATAGATACTACTTTATCAATAGAAGTTGCTAATTCATTTTTTTCTGCTTCTGACATATTAATATCTTCTGATAATAATTGTTTATATAATGCAATACATGCCTCATCTGTTGTTTCATTTGTTATATAAGAATTAATTTTATCTTCTTCTACACAAGCTAACATTTGTGCTTTTCCAGCCTCTAACTTTTGTTTGGTTTCACTTAAATATTTTTTGGTTTCTACAAACTCTGGTCCATCTTCTTGGTAATTGCTTGCTGTTAATACTTGTGACATTTTTTCATCTTCTAATAATGTTTTTAGTTCATAAGCTGTACTAAAAATATCATTAGCATATTTTTTACCAGCTTTTTCCACACTTGCATATTTTCCTGTTGCTAGTGTACGATTTGTTATTTCATCTAATTCTTCTTTCTTAAAATTTTCTTGGTTTGTTAATGTTTCAATTTTTTGAAATTCTTCTACTATTTTTATTTTCTCCTTATTGTCCTTAAAAAACAAATATCCTCCTACTAAAATGAGTGCTAATACAATTGCTCCTACTATGATTGCTATTTTAGCTTCTTTTTTCATAATAAATTCCCCCTTTTATTTTTTTCTTTTTCTATTATAACAGAAAAATTTAATTTGTAAAGTGAGACGGTTGGGGACAGGTCTTAACTGTCTCACTTTTTATATTTTTAATAAAAATTATTCCATTAATAAAACTGAGACAGTTAAGACCTGTCCCCAACCGTCTCAGTTAATCGTCTCACTTCCTTGAACACTCATTCTAAATCGACTTTTTTCTCTTGACATTGCTTTCGTTTAGGCATATACTAAAATCATAAAATTTTGAATAGAAAAAGGAGGCTATCGAGCATGGATAATTTAATAGAAATTAGATGGCATGGTAGAGGTGGTCAAGGTGCTAAAACAGCATCCTTATTACTAGCTGACGCTGCTTTTAATACTGGAAAATACATCCAAGGTTTTCCTGAATATGGACCAGAGAGAATGGGAGCACCTATTACAGCATACAATCGTATCAGCAGTAGTCCTATTACCATCCATAGTAATATTTATGAACCTGACTATGTAGTAGTTGTTGATGATACTTTGCTAGAATGTGTTGATGTTACAGCTGGCTTAAAAGAAAATGGTGCTATTGTCATCAATACAACAAAATCAGCTGATTATTTAAAAACAGCTTTAAAAGGATACAAAGGTGCTATTTATACCATTGATGCTAGAAAGATATCAGAAGAAGCATTAGGAAGATATTTTCCAAATACACCAATGCTTGCTGCTATCGTTAAAGTAAGTGGTATTATGACAGATGAAGCTTTATTGAAAGATATGGAAGGTTCTTTTAAGCACAAATTCGCTAAGAAACCAGAAGTAATCGACGGAAACATGAAAGCTTTAGAATTAGCCCTAAAGGAGGTTAAAAAAATATGACAGATATTAATAATCAAACCCCGATGGAAAAACTAACAATCGGTGGTAACATTTATACTTCTGGAAATGCAAAAGAATTTAAAACAGGAGACTGGAGAAGCATTCGCCCCGTTTTTTTAAGTGATAAATGTAAACAATGTGGTCTTTGTTTCCCTGTTTGCCCAGAAGATGCTATTCCAGTAAACAAAGAAATGCTAAGAGAAAATTTCAATTATGATTATTGCAAAGGGTGTGGCGTTTGTGCTAAAGTGTGCCCATTCGGTGCTATTGAAATGAAGGAGGAATAAAAATGAGTATAAGAGAAAGATTAAGTGGTAATGAAGCAGCCGCAACAGCCATGAAACAAATCAATCCAGATGTTGTAGCCGCTTTCCCTATTACCCCTTCTACAGAAATCCCTCAATATTTTTCAACTTTTGTAGCAAATGGAACAGTTGATACTGAATTCGTTGCTGTTGAAAGTGAACACAGTGCTATGTCTGCCTGTATTGGTGCAGAATCTACAGGAGCAAGAGCTATGACAGCTACTTCAGCTAATGGTTTATCTTTAATGTGGGAAATGATTTACATTGCTTCTAGTTTACGATTACCAATCGTTCTATCTTTGGTAAACAGAGCTGTATCTGGCCCATTAAACATTCATTGTGATCATTCAGATGCTATGGGAGTACGTGATAGCGGTTGGATTATGCTATTTTCAGAAAACAACCAAGAAGCTTATGACAATACCCTAATGGCTCACAGAATTGCAGAACATAAAGATGTTTTATTACCTTTAATGGTATGTCAAGATGGATTTATTACTTCTCATGCAATTGAGAATATTGAATTAGTAGAAGATGATAAAGTAAAAAAATTTGTAGGAGAATATAAACCAGAACATTATTTATTAAACAAAGAAGAACCAATTGCTGTTGGTCCACTAGACTTACAAGCTTATCTATTTGAACATAAAGCACAACAAGCAGAAGCTATGAAAAACGCAAAACAAGTTATTTTAGATGTTTCTAAAGACTTTGAAAAAATGACAGGAAGAAGTTATGGTTTATTTGAAGAATATCAATTAGAAGATGCAGAAGTTGCTATCGTTTGTATGAATTCAACTGCAGGAACCACTAAATTTGTTGTTGACAATTTAAGAGCAAAAGGCATTAAAGCTGGACTTCTAAAAATCCGTGTTTATAGACCATTTCCTGCAGAAGAAATTGCTAAAGCATTAGCTCATGTAAAAGCACTTGCTATTTTAGATAAAGCAGATTCTTTAAATGCCGCAGGTGGTGCTTTATTCGAAGATGTCACATCTGCTATGTACGTAGAAAACAAACATGTACCCGCTGTAAACTATATTTATGGTATTGGTGGTAGAGATACTAAAGCAGATGATATTGAATCTGTTTACACTGATTTATTAGAAATTGTTAAAACTGATAAAATTACCAATCCTTATCGTTACTTAGGATTAAGAAAGGAGGCAAAATAATGGCTTACAATTTAAAAGAAGTAGTTGCTAACAAACCTTCTAGATTTACTGCTGGTCACAGAATGTGTGCTGGTTGTGGAGCACCACCAATTGCGAGACATATAATGAGAGCCCTAAAACCAGAAGACCACGCTGTTGTAGCTGGAGCTACTGGTTGTATGGAAGTTTCTACCTTTATTTATCCTTACACTGCATGGACAGATTCTTTTATTCATACAGCATTTGAATGTGCTGGCGCAACCTTATCAGGAGCTGAAGCAGCTTATCAATCTATGAAAAAACAAGGAAAATTACCAGCTGAAGGTGAAACCAAATTCATCGCTTTTGGTGGAGATGGTGGAACTTATGATATTGGTCTTCAAAGTTTATCTGGAGCAATGGAACGTGGTCATGACATGGTATATGTGTGCTATGACAATGGCGCTTACATGAATACTGGTATTCAACGTTCATCTGCTACTCCAAAATTTGCAGATACCACAACGTCACCTGCTGGAAAAGTTATTCCAGGTAAAATGCAATCTAGAAAAGATTTAGCCAAAATCATGGTAGGACACCATATTCCATATGTTGCACAAACATTAGGATATATGAACTTTAAAGATTTATATGAAAAGGCAGAAAAAGCAATTTATACTGAAGGACCTGCCTTCCTAAACGTAATGGCTCCTTGTCCTAGAGGTTGGGGATATCCAACTGACCAATTAATGCAAATTAACAAATTAGCAGTTGAAACTTGTTACTGGCCATTATACGAAGTAATTGATGGAAAATACAAAATTACATACAAACCTGCTAAAAAATTACCAATTGAAGAATTCTTAAAACCACAAAAAAGGTTTAAACATATGTTTAAACCTGGTAATGAATGGATGATTGAAGAATTCCAAAAAGAAGTAGATGCAAGATGGCAAGAACTTTTAGATTTAGAAGAAATTACAAACAGAAACTAAAAAAATGAGACATTGGGGACAGTCCTTCAATGTCTCATTTTGAATGGTTTCGGGGTTAAATGGTAAATTTTAAAACTTGCCATTTAACCCCGGAACTATTGGCAACCCTGGAACTATTGGCAATTAAGAAAGCAAGGTTTTCACCTTACTTTCTTTTTTTTGTAGTCCTCAAATTTGATAATCTTTCCATTTTGAATTGCCTTTTGTCTTTCTTTAATTCTTCTCTGTACTAAACAAGGAATTCTACCTTCATAAACAGCATGATGCATACCACAGATTCCACATTTCCATGTATATATATTCAGCCAGTTATCTAAATCATTCTCTGATACTTCATGTTTATGTCCACACCCTGGTACAAAGTCATCTCTTCCCATATCATATTCTTTTGTACATTTTTCTGTTATTTTCCACTCTCCTCTTTCTGTGTAATATCCTCCATGGGATATACCATCACTAATTCGCTTCTCCGAAGGAGTAAATTCTTCTTTTTCCTTCCGTTGTCCCAATATTTTTTCTAATATTTTCATCATCCTGTTTCTCCTTCCTTTTTACTTTTTTATGTTAACATTATATATCATTTTATTAAAAAAGTCAATCTTTTTAATAAGAACTATGCTCTAATTACTCTTTCTTGTTGGAATTAAGAACAAGGCTCCTACTATAATTGGTAAATAAAATGTATAAATTCTCCAGAATAAAATTGACATATTAATGGTTCCTTGTTGGAAGATGGAATTAAATAATAAATAAAATCCCCCTTCTGCTCCTAACCCAGAACCTGGTGTGGGAACAAATGTCATGATTAATAATAAAAAGGCTTGTGTTGGTATGATTTGCCAAAAGGTTATCCCACTGTTTCCAAAAGCACGATATACCATATAAGTAATAGAATAGTAAGCAAAACTTTGAATGACTGCTGTTATAAACATTTTTGCTACCATCTTTTTTTCTGACTTCATAAATAAAAATTGTTCTCTAAAATTATCAATACTTTTGTCTAATTTTTCTATGCTATCTTCTGGATGTTTTAATATATGAATTTTTCCCAATAATTTGATAATTGGTGTTGTAAAAAAAGTTATCATTTTCTTTTTTATTCCCGCTAAAATAACAAGTATAATTGCTAAAATATTAACAGCAAATCCCACAATTGCAATCCATACATAATTTTGCATCAAATTAGCAAAAAATGAAAATTCGAATAAAACTACTAGGATAGTTGATACTACCAACGCTGTCTGTGTAATAATAAATTTCATCGCCATTGCGGATAAAGAATCGCTTACTCTCTTTCCTGTTTTCGTTAATTCATAAGCTTGCATTGGCTGTCCACCAGTAGAAAATGGTGTAATGTTATTAAATAACTGTCCTAACATAGACACCTTAAACGAATTAGTAAATCGTTGCGTCGGATACATTTTCTTGATTGGTGTATGTAAATTACTGGCTTCACAAATCCAATGTATAATTAGACAAACAAGACCCAGTATAACCCATTTATAATCTACTTGATATAATAATTCTTTGATATTATCCATTCCATCTACTTTTACCATATAAATGAATAGTCCTATAAATATCATTAAGATTAGAATAAAATTAAAGGCTATCACCTTTTTATTTGCTGGCTTTACTTCTTGTTGTAGTTCTTCTATCTCCCTTTTTGTTTCTTGCTCTTCTTTAAAATTCTCTAACATTTTGATAACTCCTTACTTTTTTATTATAACATAAAAATTAAAGATAATTTGTCAAATTCTCTCTTTTTAAGATTTTATTAAAAAAAATAGAAAAAGTATCAATTTACTTTTTCTATTTTTATCCTATTTTACTCTTCAACTGGTGCTTCGACTGGACAAACTCCTGCACAAGTACCACAGCTAATGCATGCTGATTGATCGATTACAAATCTTTCGTCTCCTTGAGAGATGCATCCTACTGGACAATCTGCTGCACACGCTCCACAAGAAATACATTTATCAGTAATTTTATATGCCATTTTTTTCACCTCCTACAATTCATAGAAAACCAGAATTATGATACAGTTAAGCACTGTCCCCACTGTCTCATTAATCCCTCTTTTCTAGTTCTTCTAATTCTTTTTTGTGTTCTATCTCTTCTTTGTCTATTTTTTCTTCTACTGCTTCTTTAATTACTTTTACGTCTTTGGCATCATATCTTTTATAAAAATAGCCATCTCCTTCGTTGTCTTTGATTTTAACTCTTATTCTTTCTTTTAATGTTTCAATGGCTTCTACTTCTCCCTCGCCATCTTCCGTTTTTACAATGGCTCCTATGCTAGGAATTCTTTGTAGTTTTTCTTCATAAACATCGCTTTCATATTTTAGACAACACATTAGTCTACCACAATTTCCTGATATTTTAGAAGGATTTAATGACATGTTTTGTTCTTTTGCCATCTTAATAGATACTGTCTCAAAGTCACTTAAGAAAGAACAACAACAAAGTTCTCTTCCACATACTCCATTTCCACCAATTCTCTTTACTTCGTCTCTTACTCCTATTTGTCTTAGTTCAATACGAGTTTTATAAATGGATGCCAAATCTTTTACTAGTTCTCTAAAGTCAATCCTTCCATCTGCTGTGAAGTAAAATAAAATTTTACTATTATCAAATTTATATTCTACATCTGTTAATGTCATGTCTAATTTGTGCTCTTTTATTTTTTTTAAGCAAACCTCAAATGCTTCTTTTTCTTTTTTTCTACATTCTTCATAATGTTTATGGTCTTTATAATTTGCAATTCTTATTACTTTTTTTAAAGGCGTTACGATTTTATCATCTTCTACCCAACGGTTTGGTATCATAACTTCTCCATATTCTTCTCCTTGTGCTGTTTCAACGATAACTTTGTCACCTTTTCTTATTCTTAGATTTTTTGGATTGAAGAAATAGATCTTTCCTAATTTCTTAAATCTTACTCCTATTATATTTTTCAATTAATTTTCATTCCTTTCTATGACTTTATCAAGTCATTAGTTCCTCCCATATATTGAATACTAAATTATCTATACACATATCATAATTTCCGTTTTGTTTCAACCTTTTTTTCGTGTTTTCCACAATTTTTATACAATTTGTGTACAAATAATTCGTTTTTGCCTTTTTTAACAATAATATATTGATATATTCCAACAATTCAAAAATTTCATCTTTGGCTTTATACAATGGTTCTGCTAATTGAATTACATCTATTAGGTCTTTTTTTCCTATTTCTTCTATCATATTTTCTATTTTTTGATATTCTTCTTGTTTGTCTTTTAATAAAATAGCTTTTCCAATACTTCCTTGAAACATGGCTAAATGACTATGCGTCAAATTAATCATGTTATAATTGTTTTCTAAGTATCGTTTTATTTCTTCCTCTTCAATTGGTTGAAAATGAAGTATCATACATCTTGATTTTATAGTGGTTAAAAAAGCATTTTCTTGATTCCCTATTAGGATAATGGTTGCAAATTCTGGTGGTTCTTCTAATGTTTTTAGTAAGCAGTTTTGTGCTTCTGTTGTCATTGTATCTGCTTCATTAATAAGATATACTTTTTTATTGGATAAGATTGGTTTTTCAGTTATCTTTTTTTGTAAAAAACGAATTTGTTCAATCTTGATACGATTCCCCTCTGGTTCTACACACATAAAATCTGGATGATTATTGCTTTCAAACTCTGTAACAGCTTCTATACCTAATATATTTTTAGCAAATTCGATTGCTATCATTTTCTTGCCAATTCCTTGTATTCCTACAAACAAATAGCTATGCGATGCTGTATTATTTTCAATTGATTTAGCCAGCATTTCTTTGATTGCTTTATTTCCAATTATTTTTTCAAACATCCTTTTACCTCTTTGTTTTTAGCTAAACTTATTCTACTTTCCCCCATTTGTTCAATGGCCATATTCTAATAGCTACTGTACTTTCAATTTCTTCTAATGGAATACAACCAAATGCTCGACAGTCTGTGCTATGGTTTCTGTTATCACCCATAGCAAATACATGATTTTCTGGCACAGTAAAGTTATCAAAGCCTTCTCCTACTACATCTGTTACAATTCCTTCTTGTAGATATGGTTCCTCTAATACTTTTCCATTAATAAATACTTTTCCTTCTTTTATTTCAACATGTTCACCTGGTAAAGCAATTACTCTTTTTATATAACTTCTTTTTCCAATTTCTAAGAAGTCATTCACAAACCATTGCATTGCATTTTTTTCATTATATTTTGCTACTGGATTACTTTGGTTTATTTCAGATGCTGAATAAGTTATTTTAGCTGGTTCTTCGAACGTGATAATTTGACCTCTTTGTGGCAATGTTTTGGTAGTTCTTCCCCAACGGTTTAGCCATAGTCTTTCGTCTTGTATTAAGGTTGGATACATTGATACTTGTTTTACAATTGTTGGTGTTCCAATAAAGAAACGAAATAACATTGCTAATACTAAAGCAATAATGATACAATATATCCATTCTAATATTTCTTTTGTTTTTTCACCCAATTTAATCTCTCCTCTATTTTTAGTTGCCATTTGCCATTGGTCCCGGGTTTGTTTGGCAACTTTTTATTTGTTTTTTAATCTTTTTCTATTATACATCATTTTTTAAGAGTTATCAATGGAAATGTTAATATATTTTGATTTTAAAACAAAAAAGAAGGCAGAAAACTTTCTAAATTTTCTACCTCCAACTATTTATGTTCAACTAATAAAGTTTCTCTTCCACTTATAGAATTGCTAAAGCCATACGAATAAACGTACTTCCGTAATCTGGATGATAAGCACCTGTACCATAATTAAATATATCCTGCCACCCAAACAAGGATGACCTTATAAATACTGGACAACGCCAATATGGCCAACCACCCGTGCCATTGAACCATCCTGTTCCTCTATCATTGTTAAAACTTGAAGTTTCACAAATTGCACATCCTTGGAACTCTAAAGGAACAATAGATCCCAATGTTGATTTATAAACTGTCTTATAGGCTGTTGAAGTACTTCTTTCTGTTTCATCTGCACCATAAAAGTCCCCTTTTGACATTCCCATATAATTTAATGGGTATGACCCGTCCCGCATTTTCCGCAGAAATTGTGTAACCTGCTACAGCTTCAGGCTTCTTATCATTCATCCCAAAAACACCATAGGCGTTAAATGTGGTACTCTGCTTTTTATTGGTAGTATAGATATTCTTAACTATCCCACTACCGCCTGCATCATTTATCCCTGACGTTCCTATTTCTACTTGAAGTCCATTTATTCCGTATTTACTATGTCCTAAATAAGCAATTGCTCCCCACTCACTGTTTTTTACCATATGAGAATTTAACTCTGTTTCTTCTCCAAATTTACTTTTTTTAGCTAATCGATACATAGTATTTAGGTTTCCATAAGCTTTACGTATACCAGGCAATACGGCTAATACTTCTTCCGTCGAATTAATCTGCGAACTTGAAGTTCCCACTGGGACAGTTGTTTCAAACTTTCCTACCCATAAACCTTCTAATTCTCCAAATCCACCACCAGTAGAGGCATCACTTGTAAAAGCTGGAT
>CAMNWO010000024.1 GCA_946565805.1 uncultured Clostridium sp. | reverse complement strand
AAAATGAACCCTCCTTATTAAACAAATTTGTCTAACAATTTGGGTTCACTTCATTACGATTGAATGACTTTCTTGGTTTTGAGTTAAACTAATTCTGCTAATAAATTGCATAATTTCGGGTTTTGGACAATCTTCCAAGTTGGTCCTACTTTTCCCTTAGGAATTTTCTCAGAAAAGAGTAAAATTTCTCCATCTTGCACCTTTACTTTCCTTTCTGTCAAAATGTAATTTAGTACCAACATTGCCTCTCCCTTTAGTTTTGGATCAGCAAAGTTCTCCATTTTGTTAATGAAATTTTCTAATTCACCCCGTTTGTACCTAATCTTTGCCTTTCCTTCGACTACTATTTGGGCAGAAATAGCCCATTTGAGCTCTTTGTTTAATTCTAACATATTCTACCTCCATTAGCCTCTATATTCAGAAGCATCCCCAAAATTTTTGATATTATTATTATAGCATATTATGTTCTTTTTTTCAACATTTTTTAGTAAAATTTGACAACGCCTTTTCTTTTCGCTATAATATTTTTTTGAAAGGAAGCGATTGCATGGAATTTACTTTTGAAAGAAGAATTAATTATTATGAAACAGATCGAATGGGAGTGGTTCATCACTCTAATTATATCCGCTTTTTAGAAGAGGCAAGATGTCAAATGTTAGATGCTAATGGCATGCCTTATTCCTCTTTTGAAGAACTAGGTGTTATGATACCAGTTCTCGGTGTTAATTGTCATTATAAATGTCATGTTACTTTTGATGATATTATTGTAATTAAGCCTTTTGTAAAGGATTTTAATGGCGTTCGTTTAACAATGGGATACGAAATAACCAATAAAAAAACTGGAGACTTAGTTTTAACTGGTGAAACAAAGCATTGTTTTACTGATATGAATCTAAAACCAATTCGTTTACAAAAACAACTTCCTGATTTTTACGAAAATTTCAGGAAATTAAAAGCATAGAAAAACACAAAATTGCCAAAAAGGACTGTCCCTTTTGGCAATTTTACTATTTAAAAATATCTTTTTAATAATCCTTCAAATCCTCTTCCATGTCTTGCTTCATCTTTACACATTTCATGAACAGTGTCATGGATAGCATCATACCCTAATTCTTTTGCTCTTGTTGCTAATTCTTTTTTTCCTTTACAAGCTCCACATTCTGCTTCTGCTCTTAAAGATACATTTTTCTTTGTATCTGGGTACACAATTTCTCCCAATAATTCTGCAAATTTAGCTGCATGTTCTGCTTCTTCCCAAGCATATCTTTTGAATGCTTCTGCTACTTCTGGATATCCTTCTCTATCTGCTTGACGACTCATGGCTAAATACATTCCTACTTCTGTACATTCTCCCATGAAATTGTCTTTTAATCCTTTTACTACTTCTTCATCTAATCCTTTTGCTACTCCGATTACGTGTTCATCAACATATTCATTAGCACCTTGTTCTTGTGCTTTTTCTTCAAACATTTCTTTTCCTACTCCACATTGTGGACATCTTTCAGGTGCTTCTTCTCCAAAGTGGATATAACCACATACTTTACATACATATGCTTTCATCTTTTTACCTCCTTAAATTATCTCTATTGATTATATAAATTTTTCAAATTTTGTCAATCCTTTTCACAAAAAAATCATAAATCTTAAAAAATACCTTTTATTTTTTGTATTTTTATGATACAATTTAGAAAGTTTTAAAAAGATTTGTCAAAAGATGAAAGGAAGGAAATTTTATGGAATTAAATAGATGTAGTAGATGTGGAAATTTTTATGTAGCGGAAGGAAATGTTTGTCCAAAATGCAGTAACAAAGATGGATTTGAATTTTCAACTTTTAAATCTTATGTACAAGAAAATGGTTTTGAAAGTTCTTTAAATACTATTTCAAACGATACTGGAATTTCTGTTAAAAACTTAAACCGTTTTGTTGGCTATCCAGAATTCCAAAATTACCAAAAAGAATTAAACAGTATTGAAGAATTAAAAAATGCAATTGGAGAACTTGGTAACAATTAATTTAGTTATTTTTTCTAAAAAAGGTTACTTATTTTTTCTTCGTAACTCCCAGTTTCGAACAATCTGTACTTACATAACAGACTGTATTCTTACTGGTCCCCCCGAATTGTTACTTCATAAAAAATAGATAACCTTTTTCTATAATCTTAAATTTATTTATAAAAGCAGAAAGGTTTGATAAATATGGAAAATGTTTTTACGATATTAGAAGAAAGAGGTTACATTGAACAAATGACTCACCCTCAAGAAATTAAAGAACTATTTGGCAAAGAGTATGTTCCTTTTTACATTGGAATTGATCCAACAGCTAACAGCTTACACGTTGGCCATTTTGTTTCTTTAATGGTTGCCAGTCACATGCAAAAATGTGGTCATAAACCAATCATCCTTGTTGGTGGTGGTACCGCAACAATTGGTGACCCTTCTGGAAAAACGGATATGAGGAAAATGCTTTCTCGTGAAGAATTAGACCACAATGTAGAATGTATTAAAAAACAAATTGAAAAATTCATTAGTTTTGAAGGAGAAAATGGAGCTATTATCGTTAACAATGCAGACTGGTTACTAGACCTAAAATTTGTTGATTTTGTTCGTGAAATCGGTAGTTTATTCTCTGTTAATCGAATGCTTTCTGCCGAATGTTACAAACAAAGAATGGAAACTGGATTAACCTTTTTCGAAATGAGCTATATGCTAATGCAATCTTATGACTTTTTATATCTATATAATAAATATGGATGCAAACTTCAAATGGGTGGAAACGACCAATGGTCTAACATCATAGGTGGTGTTGATTTAATTCGAAAAATTGGAAAAGACGATTCCTTTGGGTTAACCTTTAAACTATTAACTACCAAAGAAGGTAAAAAAATGGGTAAAACCGAAAAAGGTGCTTTATGGTTAGACTCAGAAAAAACATCTCCTTATGAATTTTATCAATATTGGAGAAACGTAGAAGATGGAAGTGTTGAAAATGTATTTAAAATGCTTACTTTCTTACCAATTGAACAAATAAAAGAGTTATCTTCTTACCAAGACCAAAGAATTAACGAAGCAAAAAAAGTTTTAGCTTATGAAATTACCAAATTAGTTCATGGTGAAGAAGAGGCTAAAAAAGCAGAAGAAGCCTCCAATGCCCTATTTAGTGGACAAGGTAACTTAGATAATATGCCAACCGTAAAAGTAGAAAATACTGATATTTCTATTTTAGATGCTATTATTTTAACAAATATTGCCCCATCAAAAGGTCAAGCTAGAACCTTAGTTAATCAAGGTGGTATTTCTTTAAATGATGAGAAAATTACAGATGTAAATTACATTCTTTCTGATAAAGATTTTGCTGATGGCTATGCTATTTTGAAAAAAGGAAAGAAAGTATTTTATAAATTGGAAAAATGAGACAAAGAGGGACAGGTCTTGACTGTCTCATTTTTTATATTTTAATAAAGATTATTTTATTTAAGTAAAATGAGACAGTCAAGACCTGTCCCCCTTTGTCTCACCTGCTTTTTTCTACTATTTCTACAATGTCAGCAATATATTCCCCAATCACTGGAATGTTTAACGTTACTATCTTTTGAAGCAGAATAACTAACATAGCTGTGATAATTGTAACGCCTATTCCAATTCCTACTCCTCTAGCAATTCCTGCTAGTAAATTTCTTTTAATAATTTCTTTTTTATTCCCAAGCAAATAAGCCCATTCTAAATAATTTCCTTCTTGTAACATGTTACTTAAATTTTCAATTGCTTTTTCTAATATCTTTATTTTTCTATTTCCTAACCACATAAAAAATCCACCTTTTTTTATAGGGTGGATTTTTTTGTTTTATTTTATTCATTTACAACATTTGTGTTAGAAATCCAAGTGTTAGAATTTACATTTATATTGTTGTTTGTATTTGTTTGGCTGGTTGTTTTATCTAATTCTTCTTTTTTCTTTTCCTCTTCTTCTTTCACCGCTTCTAATGAAGTAATTAATTCTTGTAATCTATTTAAGTCTTTTCCCATCATTTCCCAATCATTATTATTGTTTGATTGTGTTAAATTGTTGTTGGCTTTAATAATTGCTTCAATTAATCCTTCGATGTCATCCGTATTTTCTATTTCAATATCAACAGCGTTGGTAGAAAGTAATTTTTCTAATGCGATTGTTAACGTATCTCCAATTGCTACTTTGTTACCAGAAGCAACAATTACTTTTTTTAGAATTGGCACTTCAGATTCGTTTAACATCGTTTGATAAATTGGTTCTACATACAATAAAGTGTTGTTGATTGGTACTACTATCATTTCTTTGGTCAATCTAGTTCCTGTTGTATTTAAAGCTTCTAGTTCACTTGCAATTACTTCATCTTCTTCGATTTGTTTATCTAGTTGCATTGGTCCTACAATATTGCTATCTGCTGATAATTTATACAATTTTAATTGATTGTTTCCATTCTCAGCACTTCCTACTAAATAAGAAATAAGATTTTGTTTTTCATCTGGTGTATAGATTTGTACTAATCCAAATCGTTCTCCATCTGCTGTTTTTACCATTGTGTAATATGGTTGCATATAGGTTCCTGTTGCTTTGGTTGATTTAATACTATTATATTTTGCAATATCCCATAAATCATCTGCACGATATAGCACATCTGGTTTTACATTATGATATACTTTTAAAATTTCTGCTTGTACATTATATAAGAATTTAGGATATACCAAATGATTTGCTATATCAGTTGGAATTTCTTCATCTAAGTCCACAAATAACTTATCATATATATTCCTATATGCCATAGCGATTGGGTCAGTTCTATCTGTTATATAATATGACATAGTTCCATCATAACTGTCCACAATTACTTTAACTGAATTTCTAATATAGTTAATATTTTCTTTGATGCCATCATGTTCAATTGATGTATATTGTGCATAAGGATAACTACTAGATACTGTATAAGCATCAATTACCCATACAATTTTTCCTTCTTCTGTTACTACAGTATAAGGATTTTCATCGTAAATTAAGTATGGCATTGCTTTTTTCGCTCTTGTTATAATGTCTCTATTAATTAATATTTTGCTATCATCTGTCATCTCTCCTGAAAATGCTAAGTTTAAATCTCCTTTTGTTATACCCAAAATAAGTCTATCTAAAAAGCTTAATTGTAGTCCTGCTTTTCCTGCATAAGCTGAAGTATAGTCTGTTCCATTCTCATCTGTATAATCATATTCTTGTTTGTTTTTGGCATTGGTTGCAATTGTTTCTTTCGTCTCTAATCCAAAATACATACGTGGTTGTTTAATTTGTACTTTTTCATCTTTTCCAGATACTTCTTTTTGAATGTATTGTACATTTCCTGCCACTGTGCTTTCAGTCGCAGATGCTATAATTTCTCCCATTCCGTGGGTATACTCGTAAGTTTTATTGTTATAGGTTCTTCCTGAGTTTTTGATTTCTCTTGGTGCTACATATACTACCTGGTCTTTCCCATTTATTTGATATTTTGCTAAATTAGCATTTCGGTAAGAAAAATATCCTGTTTCTGTTTGGCTATCTTCTAATGTTTTCAATACTGCTTCTTGACTTATAATTGGTATATTATTAATTACATTCCTATTTTTTTCTACTTCTTCACTTGTTATTGTTCCAGTATTTTGCACATTGCTTTCTTCTATGTTAATGTTATAGGCATTTTTAGTATTCTTAATATTCTCTGCTATATATTCTTTTTCTTTGTCCAATTCATTTGAACTAACAAATACTAAGTCAAATACCATCATAACCACAAATAGCAATACTAAATACCCAGGAATAACAGCTAAGTTCTTTAATACTCGATTTGTATTTCCCTCTTTGAAGTATTTTAGTGCTCGGTAGGCAAATACTACAATAATAACAGCAAATATAGCATACCCCCATAATTTTATCGTAGTTTCTGTCATTCCTGCTCCTACAATATCAATATCGTCATTTACTGTTAATAATTTTCCAAATACCATATTTTGTGCATTTAATACAGTCATGATCGCAATTCCAATAATAACTAATAATATGTTTCTTGTTAATTTTTTCATAAACAAACTCTGTTTTAACATTTTCCCGTCAATTCCGTCAAAAAATCTGTTAAATACAATTACATAGTATAATGCCATATAAATTGATAATCCTACAAATAAAACTGTAAAGTACAGCGCAAATGCTTCTATCACTGGTTTTTGGAAAAAGTAATACGCAATATCTAAGTTAAAAATAGTATCTTGTATACCAAAAGAAGTACTATTGGCAACTAACATGATTTTTTGCATTAATACAGCTGATACAATAATGCTTACAATAGCTGATATCACTAATGCTAACGATTTATTTAATAACTTTGGCATTGGTTTATTTTCTTTTTCAAAAAATTCTTTTAGTCCTTTTTTTATTCCTCTATTGGTTAAATATATAATGAAATATAATACTACAAAATTGATGGCCATAATAACATATTTGTATATCATATTGGTATAGAAGATATGAATGTATTGCTCTCCTAACTCTTGGTATTCTAAGTAGCTCCCTCTTAACTGAATATAACTAATCCCTGCAAATACCATTAAAAACAAGATAACTAATATCATTCTTGTTTTACTTTTTTCTTTCTTGTTTCTTTTTCTAGTTTCTTTTGTATTGGCTGTGTCCATTATGGTTTCTTGTTTCGTTTCTACTTGTTTATTTTCTTCCACAAAACGTTCCTCCTTCTCCTCTTCTTTCTGGAAGTTTAACTATTTTTTATAAGGTAGTTAAACTCATATTATATAATTGCTTTCACAAAATCACTGGAATTGAAAATTTCCATATCATCAATTTGTTCTCCTATTCCTATGAATTTCACTGGAATTTTGTTTTCTTCTACAATTCCAATTACTACTCCACCTTTGGCTGTTCCATCTAATTTTGTTAATACTAAACCAGTTATATCAGCTTCTTCCTTGAAAGCTTTTACTTGTGAAATAGCATTTTGTCCTGTTGTTCCATCAATTACTAATAATACTTCTTTGTCTGCCTCTGGCATTTCTTTGTTAATTACTTTTTGAATTTTATTCAACTCATCCATTAAATATTTTTTATTGTGTAATCTTCCTGCAGTATCTACTATTAAAATATCTGCTTGCTTTTCTTTTGTTATTTTTATGGCGTCATAAACGACTGATGCTGGGTCAACCCCTTCTTCCCTTTTTACGATATCTGCTCCTGCTCTTTTAGCCCATATTTCTAATTGCTCTACTGCTGCCGCACGGAAGGTATCAGCAGCGGCCACTACTACCTTTTTTCCGTCTTTTGCTAATCGGTTTGCCATTTTCCCAATAGATGTGGTTTTTCCTACTCCATTTACCCCAACGACTAAAATAACAGCTGGTTTTGTTTCAAGATGTAAATTTATATCGGTTACATCTAATATTTTTTGCATTTCTTCTCGTAAGGCTTGTTTTACTTCTTCTTCCTCTTGTATTTTTTCCTTTTTCAAACGATTTCTTAAATTTCCAATTATTTTTATGGATGTATCCATTCCAATATCTGACATAATTAATATTTCTTCTAGTTCATCTAAGAAGTCTTCGTCTACTTTTTTAAAGCTTTTGAATACATTATTTATTTTTTCGTCAAATGAACTTTTTGTCTTGTTCATTCCTTGTTTTAGCTTATCAAAAAATCCCATTTAAATTTCTCCTCATTGTTTTTTCTTAAATCGTTATCTATTGTAACACATATTTGCACTTTTTTCCATAGTTTTCAAGATTTTTATTCAACTCTTACTACATTTGACATTTGTATCTAAAAAATGTTACAATAAGTAACATAAAATTTGTTTTGTAACTAGTGTTAAAATTTTTCATACTAGAAAAGGAGATGTTATTATGAAAAACAATATTAAAACTTTTACCATGTTTGTACGGCCAGACAAACGCAGTCAGCAAATAGCAAATTCTATCCGGAATTTGAACAGTGGATCCCAAAAACCTTTGATAGAAGCTGAGGATGGCGATTTAATTATTGCTATCGGTGGTGATGGTACCTTTATTGATGCTGTTACTTCTACCCATTTCAGTCAGTCAAAAGTCTATGTTGGTATTCATACTGGGACACTGGGTTTTCTTCAAAACTTATCTCCTGAGGAAGGATTTGCTTTAATGCAATATTTTAGTTATGAAGAAGAAATTAAAACAAGAAAAATGTTAGTTTCTTCTGCTACTGTAACTTTTATGAACGGGAAAACAGTAAGTTATCGTTCTTTAAATGAAGTTTTAGTTGCAGGAACTGATTACTCTAACATCTCATTTGCTCAATATGTGAATGATGAACTTCTTCAAAATGTAGTGGGCAATGGTATTATTATTGCAACCAATACAGGTGATACTGCTTATTCGATGAATGCTGGTGGTGCGATTGACTTTAGCAATCATTTTCAGTTGGTTTGTACTTTACTTACGCCAAACAAAAATGCAGCTTATGAGCGGTTTACTACAAATCCTATCATTTGCTCAAAAGTTTCTATTATCCCCAAGCCGTCTCAACGACTCAGTGTTATCATTGATGGTATTCGCAAAGATATTGACACAAATCAAATTAAAAGCATCGATGTCTGCTTAGATGGTTCAAATTACATTCATAAGTTTGAACTTTCAAATTATTCTAAGTGTAATATTGTTCGAAAGAAAATTTTGGGATATGATTTTTAACATTTCTAAAAAACAGATAAGAGCCGAAATAGTTTTTCTATTTCGACTCTTCTTTTCTATTATTCATCTTTTAAAAATTTAAAACCATCTTCCAAAGAAAAAACGTCTCAATCCTCTCATTGAATCATTCGTATTATTACCACCAAATGAACTGCCAAATAATTCATTATATTGAGCATTTTTTAAATGGAATATTATAAATAATACTATACAACTTATAAAACATACAATTATAGATATTTTCAAAGCTGTTGAAAAATCCATACCTTTAGCTTTTGATTTGGCTATAGTAATCTTCCTTTCTTTATAATCCTGTATCTGTTTATTTATTTCCTCATCTGTTACTTTATGTCCATATTTTTCATAAGTCTCTATTAGGGAATTTCTATATTGCGCTATCTCTTCTTCCGTAACAACACTCCCTTCATCAATTTCTTTTGAGCGAGTTAAACAAAATGTCATGATTGAAACCATTATAATAAAAAATATACTAATTTTTTTCATATAATAAACTCCCCCTCTCCTTTCTATATTACTACTTAGACTCTTTTTTTCATGTAGAAAAAGGCATTTGATTAATCTCCTGCCTTTTTCTTTTTGCTTTTTATTTTTTTACTAGCTCTAATACTTCTTCAGGTAAATACTTACTAACATCTTTGTTATAATTTAATAATTCCATTACCATGCTAGAACTAATATTTCCTAGCTTTCCTGCACGAATATAGACGGTATCTATTCCAGCTATTTCTTCGTTGATGGATGCTAGGTTCTCCTCGTATTCATAGTCCATTCCATTTCTAATTCCCCTAACTAAAAAGGTAGCATGATACTTATTTGCTATATCTACAGAGAGATTATCATAGCAAATAACGCTTACATTTTTTAGTCCTTCTCGCTTTAAGACTTGTTCCATTGTTTTTTTCATTAGTTTGGTATCAAATCTTCTTGCTTTTTTAGGATGAATACCAATACCTACTATTAATTGATCGAAAAGTTTAGCAGACTTTTCAATTACATGTAAGTGTCCATTTGTAAATGGATCAAAACTTCCTGCATAAAAACCAATTTGCATCTTTTTCCTCCTTTTGTTGGAACAGAGATGCTATATCAAATAGCACCTCCTCTAATAAGTAATAATTATTTCATTGTCTTTTTAGCCTACTCAATCCGTTCTTTTGCTTCTTTCTTTTCTTCTTTGTTCAATTGACGACCAAGTTTTGGACAATAAAGTGGTTTACGAACATTAAACCATTCGCTTGGTTCAAGTCCCCCTTCAATTACCCTTCCAAGTTCAAGACAAACAGCCTTCTTATCATCTCTAAACCGATCATGTGGGTCTGGGTCTGGAAGTAGACAAAAAGCATTGCACTTATCGCAGTATTCTTCTTTTCTCTGATTGGTTACATACTTAAACGTTCCATCATGTCTAACGACTACATTACAACCTACTTCCCCTAATTTTTTGCTCTGTTGCTTTCTTTTTTCACTTAACATTTATTTTCCTCCTTATCAATTTTGATTGCGAGTTTCTTTCTACGAACTTGCTAATTGCAAGTTTTTAGATTATGCCACTATTATAACATAACTTTCCCTTTTGTGCAAGAAATATCCTTATACGCTTTTTATAACATTGGAGTAAATATAAAAAGAACTGACTTTACATTGTATCGTCAGCTCTTTCATAACAATTGGAAATTAAAATTTAGCCACATTGCATGAAATCTGCAATTTCCTCTTTTAATATTGGATCTTCAGTGGTATAATCCTTCAAAAAAACTTTCATACTGTCAGCATCTCCAACAAAATAATCATTTGCTGAAATTTGAAATATAAACACAGGTTTTGAATCGATTGTATATTCTGCTGATGTAAAATCATTCTTATTCACATTCTCAAGTAAAACTACTTTTCCATCCCGCAAATCTCTATATGGCTCTATCTCATAAAAATTATTTAAAGTTAGAGTCCCCCATTCACCTTCTTGCATGTATTTTTTACCATTTTGCTCGCAGATAAATATTGGAACTACGAATGCAGGAAAAACATCAAAATAATTTATTACTCCTACTAACTTAAAAGTCTTGTTCTTGCATTCTTCTCTCCTCATTTTGTCAAGATTTGCTATCCGCTGCCTTCTTTTTTCTTCTCCATTGTTAGACATATTGTTTCCTCCTTAAAATAATTATTTTAAAAATTCCTAATCTACTGATTTGCAAAGCAAATCACTTATAGTTTACCATAAAATCACTGTGAATTCAAGTTTTTATTTTCACAAAATATTAATCTGGATATCTTCTGTTGAATCTCCTATACAACTATCTGTTGATTCAATCTTAATTGCTACTATTTCTTCTTCTTTTCTCTTTCTAAAAGCATTATATATAAGTTATTGCAAAATTCCAATAAAACTATTTGATTTTTTTTATGTTTATTGTATAATTTTATTAGCTAATTTTAGATTTCTGATTAAGAGGAGATGATACTTATGAAAAATATCGCTATTTTTGGAAACTGCAGGTCTGGAAAATCCACACTTTCAAAAATGATTTCAAAAAAATATCCTAATTACCATATTATAATTGGAGATGATATTAGATGGGCTTTTCAAGAAATTTTACCTAATAATAATATAAACAGTAAAGGAGGAATTGGAATGGTAGAAGACTTTCCTAATTTCTTATCTTGCTTATTTTATAAAAGTATAAAAAGGAACAAAGGGATATTTAATTACATCGTTGAAACGTGTGATATGACACCTCAAAAAGCATATGAATTATTCCATAGAGATGATACTATTTTACTTTTTCTAGGAACACCTAACCAAACTATAAAACAGCATTTTGAAGAAATTAGAAAATACGAAACTGAAAGAGATTGGACATACAATAGAAGCGATGAACATATATTAGAGCATTCTAAATATTGGATAGCCAAAAGTAAAGAATATGAAAAAGAATGCCAAAAATTGAACATTTGGTATGTTGATACTTCATTCAATAGAACAGAGATATTAGAAAACACGTTTCATATGCTAGAAAAAAAATTGGAGGTATCTTATGAATATTGATTTAGAAAATATATTTGATGAATGCATGATATTTAAAGATAAAATAAAAAATCAAAGTTTAAAAGATTGTTGTGAAAACATATTATTAGACTATAAAGAAAAACTTATAAACAAACCAGCTACAACAAGTTCTCATCATTACTTTAAAGGTGGTCTTTTATATCATATATATTGTGTAACAAGAAATGCTATAGCTATAATGGAACTATATCCAAATTTAAATGTAGATTCTGATTTAGTCATATTTGGCGCTTTATTACATGATATTGGTAAAACTAAAAATTACACCGATTGGCATGATAAATCTGAATATGAACATAATGGTTCTCAACTTTTAGGTCATTCCTATGAAGGAACACATATAGTAGAAAATTATTTATCAGAATATAAAATTAATGAAGAATTTAAAAATCAAGCATTACATATGATAGGTAGCCATATGAATGAGTTTAGCGATTATGGTACTCTTGTTTTGCCAAAAATGTTAGAAGTAATAATTATTAATTTTGCTGATAAAATTGATGCTACTTTAGAACCTGCACATGATATAATTAATCAAGTAAAAAATGGCGAAAAGTATAAAATATGTAATGCCTCTAGAGATTACTATAAATCGCTAAATCCTGAATATAAATAATGTATTTATAAGCAAAAAATGTTATATTCGATATGTTTAAAGTCGCAATTTGCGACTTCAACTTATTTATATTTCTATGATTTGTATACTTTCTATTTGGTTAATTGCAAAGCATTTTTTATCTAAGTCTTTTATAGAAGCACCTAGATGATAGATTTATTTGTTCTAGCAACTTTAAGACTAGGATATTCTCTATTTAACATTTTCTTCTAATTGAAGTATAATAAAAACTTCATTCAACTTTTTATTATACTCTTGTAATTGATATTCTACATTTGTTAATCTTTCGAATACTTGTCCATTCAAAGATATAAAAAGATATAAATTGGGGAATTTCTATGAAAACATAAGGTAAATATCTTCTTCCACCCTAAGCTCATTATTTATTTTTAAATTTTGTTTTTGGGTTCCAATTTGGAACCTTAAAGCTTCAAATTCATTTTCTGTTAATTGAAAACAAAATTCTTCTAGGAAGCTGTTAATATTTCTTTTAACAGCTTTATTCACATTTTTAGTTTCATAATAATATAACATTCTATATCACTATCTATCATAACTTGTTTGCCTCTTATTGTATATATTAAGTTTTTTATTTCTTCATTAGTTAGTTCGTATTGAAAAGATACAATGCAACTTTATTTTGATGTGCTGAGTCCATTTTCATAATTTTGCTTGATACAAAAATTATATAAAGATAGTTTGCAAAGTTAATAGTTGTTGTTCTGATTTGTATGACTTTCCTAATATATGAAAACAACCTACAAACCTTTAATAGTTCGTAAGTTGCTATAAACTGGAGCGGGTACCGGGAATCGAACCCGGGCTATCAGGTCGGAAGCATGACATTCTACCACTAAATTACACCCGCATTTTATATTATTGGCTATCATTTTGAGACAGTTTTGTACTGTCCCCAATTGTCTCATTTTGGTGGAGATGAGGAGAGTTGAACTCCTGTCCATAATACTTTCCAAATAGATTTCTACAAGTTTAGTTTATCTATTTTATTCATTTTATTTTCACCGATAAACAGGTTAAAATAAAATATAGCTTTTTAAAATACCCCCTACTTTAAAAGCAAAAGTAGCTTTGTTTCCCACTTGTTATGACACTTTACTAAAAACCGTGGGCAATTTTAGGTAAAGCGTAGCAGCATTTAGGCAGCTAATGCTAATTCTGTATTATCAGCGTTTATATTTAAATTTCCCGTTTTTTAAAGTGGCCAACGAGAATCCACTACTTGCTATCTATCCTTCTGGTAATATGTCGAAACCATTACATCCCCGTGTACTTATTTATTATACTATATTTATTGTAATTTATCAACATTTTATTTCGAAAAACATATACTATTTTAGGTGATTATTTATGAGTATTGTTTCTACTAATGTTTCTTACTCTTCTGATATTCTTAGACAAAATTTAAGTTTACTATTGCGAACTTATCCCTTTTTAAATGTGCAAACTGTTGGCAATAGTGTTTTAGGAAAGCCCATCTATGTTATTAAACTTGGGCGTGGTCCTAAGAAAGTATTTTACTCGGCTTCTATTCACGCTAATGAATGGATTACTACTCCTGTTCTAATGAAATTTATAGAAGATTATTGTGTCTCTTATGTAAGACGTACTGACCTTTATGGCTATTCTATTCGTAATCTTTTTAATTCTACTTCTATTTATATTATGCCTATGGCAAATCCTGATGGTGTTGATTTAGTTACTGGAAATATGGCAGTCAGTTCTCCTAGTTATCAAAAAGCTTTACATATAGCCAATCAGTTTTCTAGTATTCCTTTTCCAGATGGTTGGAAAGCAAATCTGAATGGTGTGGATTTGAACTTACAGTTTCCAGCTGGTTGGGAAAATGCAAAAGAAATTAAATATGCTCAAGGTTTTACTCGTCCTAGTCCTCGTGATTTTGTAGGATATGGTCCTTTAACAGAACCAGAAGCTTTAGCTATTTACAATTTTACTTTATCTCACGATTTTAGGCTTGTTATTGCTTATCATACACAAGGGCAAGAAATTTATTGGCAATTTCAAGATTTTAATCCACCTAATAGTCGTTCCATTGGAGAACAATTTGCCGATGCAAGTGGATATGACTTAGCCGAAACGCCTTATAATTCTAGTTTCGCTGGGTATAAAGATTGGTTTATTCAACAATATAACCGACCTGGTTACACTATTGAAGCAGGAATTGGAGAAAATCCTTTACCTATCTCTCAATTTGAAGAAATTTATCAAGATAATTTAGGTATTTTAGTCTTAGGTGCAATTTTATAAAAAGTCCCAGGTTGCTATTAGAGGTTGCCATTGGTTCCGGGGTTTATTGGGGATGTCAGCGGTGTAAGGGGCTTGGCCATTAACCCCCGCACCCAAGGCAACCGA
>CAMNWO010000023.1 GCA_946565805.1 uncultured Clostridium sp. | reverse complement strand
AAAATGAACCCTCCTTATTAAACAAATTTGTCTAACAATTTGGGTTCACTTCATTGAGAGATAGCTTTTTTAATGCATAAGCTTAGTAAAAAAGCCTACTAAAAAGAGAAATGTATGAGTAAACACAAACATAAAATTTTACATATAAATTCTAAAAAACTATTGACAAATGGAACCCATGATGTTATATTTACTTTTGAAAAGGAAGTGGTAAAATGGAGATTGATTTTAAAGTAATTGGACAAAGAATAAAAGAAGCAAGAAATTTAAAGGGATGGACACAAGAAAAGTTATCCGAAGAAATTGATGTAACAACTGTGTATATTAGTAGAGTAGAAAGAGGATCCGCACAACTCAATTTAAGAAGACTAGTACAAATTGCAGAAGCATTAAATAGTAGTATAGAGTATTTTATTGTAGGAGCCATACCAACATCCAAAAACTATTTAAATCGAGATTTATATGAAATTCTATTAAGATGTAGTCCAGCCAAACAACGTTTAATCTATAATATGGCGAAAATTGTGGCTCATGCAGAATTTGTATGAGAAATTAAAAAGGAAATTATCTTTACAAAAAGTCGAAAATAGTATAAACTTAAGGCTAGGTGATAACAAATGTATTTAAAAAGATTAGAATTACAAGGTTTCAAATCATTTGCCGATAAAACTATATTAGAATTTAGACCAGGAATAACTGGAGTTATTGGGCCAAATGGTTCTGGAAAAAGCAATATATCAGACAGTATCCGATGGGTACTAGGAGAACAAAGTATGAAATCATTAAGAGGAGCCAAATCTTTAGATATCATATTTGCAGGAACTCAAAATAGAAAGTCTCTAGGATTTGCAGAGGCTTCTTTAGTGTTTGACAACACGGATGGAGGATTACCAATCGAATATACAGAAGTAACAGTAACAAGAAAAATATATAGAAGTGGAGAAACAGGATACTTTATAAACAAAGTGCCTTGTCGCTTAAAAGATGTACTAGAACTATTTATGGACACAGGAATAGGAAAAGATGGATACTCTATTATTGGACAAGGTAAAATCGATGAAATCTTAAGCAATAAATCAGAAGATAGAAGACATATTTTTGAAGAAGCAGCAGGAATAGTAAAATTTAGAAGTAGAAAAGAAGAAAGTGAAAAGAAATTAGAGCGCACCAAACTAAACTTACTTCGTATTAATGATATTTTAGCTGAAATTGAAAGCAATATAGAGCCATTAAAAGCACAATCGGAAAAAGCTAAAAAATATCTAAACTTAAAAGAAGAATTAAAAAGTATTGAAATAGGGCTATTTTTGCATAACTTAGAAAAATATAAAGCAAGTTTAGAAGAAATTATAAAAGATGAAGAAATCTATGTAACACAATGTGCAGAAGAGGAAGAAAAACTAGAAAGAATTAAAAGTCTAAAAGAAGAATTAAAAACACAAGTAGAAGAAATAACCAATCAAATAGAAGAAATGTCTAATTTAGGTTTTGCAAGTCAAAAAGAAATAGAAATGTTAAACTCAGACATCAATGTAGCCAATACCAGAATTCATAACAATCAAGAAAACAAAAAAAGATTTGAGAAAGAAGTTGAAGAAACAAAACTAAAAAAACAAGAGCTACAAGAAGAAATGAAACAAAGAGAGCAAAAGAAAATAAACTTGAAACAAAACAAAGAAAAATTTGAGAAAGAATTAGCAGAAAAAGAAGAAGAATTAGAAAAGCTAACCAAAAAACTATCTAGTAAAGAATTAGAAATAGAAGAGCATAAACAAAAAGTAGAAGAGAATACAGACAAAAAATATGAATTACAGGCTGAAATTCATACCCAAGATATCAATTATGAAAATGATGAAAAAAGGCAAAATCAAATTAAAGGAGAAATAGCAAACTATATTTCAGAGCTAGATAGCACAAGACTCCAAAAAGACGAAATTGCGAAAGCATTTTATGAAATCGACAGTAAAAGAAATAAAATCGTAAAAGCAATGGAAGAAATTAGTGCTATGAGGCAAGAAGCAGACAAAAAAATAAACCAATACCAAACAAACATAAATACTTATCAAAGTGAAATGAGAATTAAGGACTCAAAATTAAAATTCTTAATAGAAACTGAAAAAGAAAAAGAAGGTTATATTAAAAGTGTAAAATCTTTATTAAAAGATTGTGAAAATATCAAAGACCTAGGAAAAGGGATGCATGGAGTACTGGCCAATATCATTGAAGTACCAGAAGAATACCAAACAGCCATTGAAATGTGCTTAGGAGCAAGCTTACAAAATATTGTAACAGAAACAGAGACAGATGCCAAAAAGTTAGTAGAACATTTAAGGAAAAACAATTTAGGAAGGGCTTCTTTCCTACCAATAGCTTCTGTTAAAGGCAAAAAAATAGACAAAATAAAAGGGAATGAAAAAGGCTTCATTGGAATTGCATCAGACCTAATTAAATTCCACAAAAAATATGAGCAAATTATTATTAGCTTATTAGGAAGAACTGTAATTGTTGACAATATGGATACTGCCATTAAAGTAGCCAAACAAAATGGATATTCTTTCCGAATTATCACAATTGAAGGAGATGTTATTAACGCATCAGGAAGCATTACAGGAGGTTCTGTTGCCAAAAAAACAGTGAATATATTAGGAAGAGGAAGAGAAATTGAAAAGCTAGAAAAAGAAATCCAAAACCTAAAAGCCAAAATTGAAAAACTAGAAAAAGAAAAACAAGATTATGAAGAATCAATTCAAGATACCTTCGAAAATGCTACTAGTCTAGAAAAAGAATTACAGGAAATTGATATTACTTATGCAACAGAGAAACAAAAAGTGGTAGCTATTGACGAGAATATTGCTCGAATTGAAACACGTCTAAAGAAACTAAAAGAAGAACAAGAAAACTTAGAAAAACAAAAACAAGAAGCTATGGAAGTCAAAGAAAACATCCAAAAACAAATTCAAGAGCTAACAGAAGAAACCGAAAAATTAGCTAAAATTATTACCGAATTTGCAGAACTAAACAAAGATAATCAAAAATATGTGGATGATTTAAATTACGACATTACAAACTTAAAAATTTCTGTATCTTCTTTTGATGAAAGTGAAAGCTCAATAGAAGAAATACAAGAAAGAATTCAAGCTGAAATCGAGAATGCTAACAAAAGCATTGAAAATAAGAAAAATCAAGTAGAGCAAATTACTCATGATAATTTTGAATTAGAACAATCGATAGAAGAGATTAAGGAAAAAATAGAAAAAATAAAACAAGAAGTACAAAATAGCGGAAACAAAATAGAAGAATTAAAACAAGAGAGAATTGACAAAAACGAAAAATTATCCAAACAAGAAGAGGAAATTACTAACAAGTTTAAGACAATAGAAGATTTAAAAGCACAAATTGTAAAAGTAGATGTTAAGAAAACAAAACTAGAAGAAGACATCCAATCTATTATTAATAAGATGTGGGAAGAATATGAACTAACACCAAATAACGTAGGTGAATACCAAAAACCAGAAAATGCAGTATCTACACAAAAAAGAGTAAATCATCTAAGAGCTGAAATCAGGGACTTAGGAAGCGTAAATGTAGATTCAATCGAAGAATATAAAAACATGAAAGAAAGATATGACTTCATGTGTGAACAAAGAGTTGACTTAGAAGATACAATGAATAAACTAAGAAAAATCATAACAGAAATGACAACTACTATGAAAGAACAATTTAAAAAACAATTTGCAATTATCAATCAAAACTTCGAAGAAGTATTCAAAGAATTATTTGGAGGAGGAAATGCATCCTTAAAACTAGAAGACGAAGAAAACATCTTAGAATGTGGCATTGATATCAATGTACAACCACCAGGAAAAAAACTACAAAATATGATGTTACTATCTGGAGGGGAAAAAGCATTTACAGCAATAGCCCTACTATTTGCAATATTAAAAATAAACCCAGCGCCATTCTGTGTATTAGACGAGATAGAAGCAGCACTAGACGATGTCAATGTATATCGATTTGCTGAATACCTAAAAAAATTCTCAAAAGATACCCAATTCTTAGTCATTACACATAGAAAAGGAACTATGGAAGCAGCAGACACCGTTTATGGTGTAACCATGGAAGAAAACGGTATTTCTAAATTACTATCCATGAAACTAGGGAGCAATTAGGGACGTTTCCTTTTGCTCCTTTTGGAGCATTTGGGGACACATCTTATAAAAAAGGACCTGTAACAGTAATGTTACAGGTCCTTTTTGAATTAAGGTTTTTGATAGGATGCTAAGCATAAGTGCATAGCCTCCATTGCTTCGGCGTCACTTTTAAAGTTAAATACAAAAGTGTCACCTTGAGAATCTTCCTCCGCATTAGAGCAAGCTCGCAATGTTTCTACATACTTTGGCAGGTAATTTTTCTGGAATTCTACCCGTCTTTTCAAAGGAACATTGTAATGTGGAAAAGAATAAGTTGAGAAATCTCCCTTAAGAATAATTGAAAGCATAAAAAACCTCCTAAAATTTATTTACCAGATAAAATCTCTGGTAATAGATGTAATGGGATTTGCACCCATTTGTATAAAAATATGATACACTGCCTCTAACAGACATCTTAAAGAATATAAATTAATATTAACATAAAACCAAGAAAATGTCAAAATTTATAACAAAAGTACTTCTAAGCATGTAAAGATTGATTGCTATCATCAATTCCGTCAAATAATTTTTCAATGGGAATTTCTAAAGCTTTACTAATTTTCCATAGGGTAAAAACACTAAGACCCTGACTAATTTTTTCACTTTCTAAATTTCCAATAAGGGCAATAGAAACATCAGCTAATTCAGCAAGTTTTTCTTGTGTCATTTTTCCTTTTTCTAAATCATATAATTTTCTATAATATTTAATATTTTTTCCAATTATTTTAAAAAGTTCAGATGATTGTATATTTTTCATAAAAAATACTCCTTTCTAGGATACACTAGTATCATATTAATCTATAAGTTATTTTCTAATTTTCGATAAAAAAACACAATAGAGTAAGGGTGATAATATATCATTTATAATGATATGTGCAACCGTATTTAAAACCAAATTAAACGAACTAAGCCCAATAAAACAAGTAAGAATCCAGAAATAATAGACCAAACATTATCAGGAAAATGGCTTAAAGCATGTAGTTTTTTTCCAAGCAAATTACCAATACTCAAAAAAGCAAGCTGAAAAACAGAGATAAACAAAGGAAAAAGGAAAGAATTAATACCAAGAACACTGCCACAGCTACCTATACAAAAGCAATCTAAGGAAAGAGCAAACCCTAAGAAGAAAGCTTCTTTACTATCAATAGAATTAGAAGCATCTAAATCAGAAGAAGTGGGGTTTTTAATAATTTTTATCGTAATACCTAAAAAATCAATAAAAAAGCTATAAATTTTTTCATCATAATTCTTAGTATTTAGTAAAGGAGTTAATTCAATATTTGAATTACTTTTACGAAAGGCTTGAAAACAAATAAATAATCCCATACTAATCAAAATCAAATTTCCAATTAATTTGGTAACAAAATCAGAAAAAATATGTTTAATCATATCACCAAACCAAACAGACAAAACAGAAATCGAAAAAGAAATGACAAATAAGACAACTTTAGCTAAAATGGAAATCCTTGTATTTTTAATTCCATATGTAACCCCAATTCCCAAAGAATCGATACTGCTAGAAAGTGCTAAAACTAGCGAATTAATCAACATAAGAAACACCTCCTAAAGTATAATATGTCGAAAAAAGAAAAATGCGATTAAATTTATTTTTCATTTTTTAGTCATAAAAAAGTACAAGCCACATAAAATGTAACAAACCAATTACAAAGGAGAGAAAAATATGTGGGAAACATTAAGAAAAGAAGAAGTTTTGAAAGAATTAAAAACAGATTTTAAGCATGGTTTAAGCCAAGAGCAAACCAAAGAAAGGCAACAAAAATACGGAAAAAACAAATTAAAAGACAAGCCCAAAGAAAACTTATTTGTGAAATTCATCAAGCAATTTAATGACTTTATGATTATCATTCTAATCATAGCATCTATCATTTCTGCTCTGGTTTCAAGTATACAAGGTGAAAATGATTACATCGACTCTATTATTATCATAGCCATTGTTGTGCTAAATGCAATTATGGGAGTTGTACAAGAAGCAAAAGCAGAAAAATCCATCGAAGCATTGCAAGAAATGACACCACCAAAGGCAAAAGTAACAAGAGAAGGAATAACTAACGAAGTCAAAGCAGAAGAGTTAGTTCCAGGTGATATCATTATTTTAGAAGCGGGAAATTATGTGCCAGCTGATTGCAGAATTACAGAAAGCTTTAATTTAAAAATAGAAGAATCTAGTTTAACAGGGGAAACTGAACCAGTATTAAAAGATGCAGACAAGATTTGTAAACCCAACATTGCCATTCGGCGATATGAATAATATGGCATTTATGGCAAGTATCGTGGTAAATGGACATGGAAAAGCCATCGTAACAGAAACTGGAATGAATACAAAAGTAGGAAAAATAGCTAATATGATAATTGAAGATGAAGCTCCAGAGACACCAATTCAAAAGAAATTAGGACAAGTAGGAAAAATATTAGGAATGGTGTGTCTAGCTATTTGCTTTATTATTTTTGTAATAGGACTAATCAAACAGATTGATCCAATTGAAATGTTTATGACATCAGTTGGATTAGCAGTAGCAGCCATACCAGAAGGATTACCAGCAATTGTAACTATTATGCTATCTATTGGAGTCACTAAAATGGCAAAGAAAAATAGTATTATTCGAAAACTACCAGCAGTGGAAACATTAGGAAGTTCTTCTGTTATTTGTTCTGACAAAACAGGAACATTAACACAAAACAAAATGAAAGTAGTAGAAGTGAATAGTATTGATATTAATTTTACAACAGAATTAGCTTGTATGTGTACAGACTGTGATATTTTATATCAAGATGGGAAAATAGAGGTAACAGGAGAACCAACTGAAGTAGCATTGGTTAACCAAGGATTAGAAAGAAACAAAGATAAAAACGAATTATATCGAACTATGCCTAGAGTAAATGAAATACCATTTGACTCTAACCGAAAGATGATGACAACCATTCATAAAATTGGAAATAAATATAGAATTATCACAAAAGGAGCACCAGATGTCTTATTAGAAAAATGCCAAAGACAAATTGCAGGAGGAATAGGACAAACAAATATCATTCAAAAATATAAGATTCAAAATCAAAATGAGAAAATGGCTCAAAAAGCATTAAGAGTAATAGCTGTTGGATATAAAGATTTAGATTTTTTACCACAAAAAATAGACACGAATACCATAGAAAACAACTTAACATTTGTGCGGATTGGTAGGAATGATAGATCCACCAAGAGAAGGGGTAAAAGAAGCGGTTAAAACTTGTAAAAAAGCAGGAATTAAAACTGTTATGATAACAGGAGACCATATAGCAACCGCAAAAGCAATAGCCAAAGAATTACATATATTAGGTGAAAACGATAAGGCGATTACAGGACAAGAATTAGATAAAATACCACAAAAAGGATTAGAAAAAACAATCAGTGAATATTCTGTATTTGCAAGAGTAACACCAGAACATAAAGTGAGAATTGTAAAAGCTTGGCAAAAAACAGGAGCTGTGGTAGCTATGACAGGAGATGGAGTAAACGATAGTCCAGCATTAAAAAATGCAGATATTGGAATTGCTATGGGGAAAAATGGAACAGATGTAGCGAAAAATGCAGCTGATATGATTTTGGCAGATGACAATTTTGTAACCATTGTAGAAGCAGTAAAACAAGGAAGAAACATCTATGACAATATCAAAAAAGCAATACATTTTTTAATTGCTACTAACATAGGAGAAATTGTAACCATATTTATGGGATTAGTGTTGGGATTAAAATCACCACTACTTGCTATTCAACTGTTATGGATTAATTTAGTAACAGACTCTTTACCAGCTATTGCAATTGGATTAGAGCCACCAGACAAAAAAATCATGAGCAGAAAACCAGTATCAAGTCGAAAAGGAATTTTTGCAGATGGGCTATGGAATAAAATTGTAGTAGAAGGAATTATGATTGGAATGCTGACTCTAGTAGCTTTTAGCCTAGGAAATAAATTCTTTGGATTAGAAGTAGGAAGAACGATGGCATTTTTGACAATGGGATTATTAGAACTTGTCCACAGTTTTAATATAAAAAGTGAACAATCTATCTTTAAAATAGGAATTTTTGAAAATAAATTCTTAATAGGAAGTTTTATTTTAGGAACTATTATACAAACTTCAGTTGTATTAATACCAGCACTTGCAGAAATATTTAAATTAGTTCCGCTAAATCAAACACAATGGATCATTACAATTATCATTTCATTATTGCCAATTCCAATCATGGAATTACAAAAGAAATTAAATGAAGTAAAATTTGGAAAAACAATTTATCAAGAAAAATATTGCCAATAGGGAATCCCTTTTGGTAATTTTTTTAGGGGATATTAAACTTTATAACTATAAACATATAGACATAATTCGACTCTTATTGATAAGATTTTTACAAGAAACAAGAGAAAGCGATAGAAGAAAAATGTTAAAAAATCATGGAATTACATTAATTACATTGGTAATTACAATTATTATTTTATTAATATTAGCAGGGGTAAGCATTGCTACCTTAACAGGACAAAATGGCCTCTTAGCGAAAGCAAATACTGCTAGAACAGAAACGAAAAAAGCAAATGCAGAAGAGCAAGTGAAAATTGCAGTAGCAGGAAGTTTTAATGATGAAGGAAAATTAACTGCTGATAAGGTAAAAGAAGAATTAAGAAAAATACCAAATGTAGGAGATATACGAGATACAGACGGTGGATTCCCAATCGAAGTCGATTTAGATGGATACACTTTTATAATTGATGAAAATGGAAAAGTAATTAGAAAAACAGTAAAACCATTAGTAAATTACACCTTAAGTACAAAAGAACAAGTTGCTGAAGGAACACAAATAATGGTAATGATAACAGCAACTATAGGAGAAGAAGAGACAATAACAAAGATAACCAAGCCAGATGGAACATCTGTAGTGAATACTGATACTACTAATTTTTCCGTTACAACCAATGGAATTTATACAGTAATTGTAGAAGGAAGTAATGGAGAAACAACAACAACTAAAATAATAATATCAAATATAGGAACAACAGAAATCTTTTCAGCAATTTATAAAACAACAACAGAATATACAGACAAAAATGGAAATACAGCTAAAATTCCAAAAGGATTTGCGGTTGGAATATCGAGCACAATTAATACTATAAATGATGGATTAGTTATTACAGATGGGATTGATGAAAATCATAAAAGTACAGGAAATCAATTTGTATGGATTCCAGTGGGAGAGGTAAAAGATAATAATGGAATAATTAAAAAGATAGAATTAAACAGATATACTTTTGCAGATAATGGAGCGTCTACAAAGCAAGGAACAGCTGTTATAGATACCTACTATGAAGAATTAGCCATATCAGACAAAGGAAATATGACAGCGAAAGATATAGAAACATTTAAAACTAGTTCAACTATCAACCACGGTTTTTATATAGGAAGATATGAAGCTGGAGATGTAACAGCTACTAGTAATAGGGGAAGCTCTTCTAGTAAAACTACTCCTATAGTATGTAAAGAAGATCAATTTGTATACAATTATATTTTACAAACACAAGCTGGAACATTAGCAAGAACAATGTATCCAGGTAAAGCTAATTTAACAAGTGTAATAAGTGATTTAACTAATAGTTATGCATGGGATACAGCAACTGTATTTATACAAGAATTTTCTGGAGATAATAATTATGCAAATCAAAAAGCATTACAGGGGAGTATAGCCAAAACAGGAAAAGCAACAGATGGAATCAATAAAGATGTAAGATGTAATATTTATGATATGTCAAGTAACTGTTGGGAATGGACAACAGAAACTGGTTATGGGTGGCATAGTAGTTTTGGATATCTTACATGTGTACGTAGAGGGGGACTATACGGGAACAATAGCTATATGAGTTATCGTCATGGTAATCCAAATAGTTCCGTATCTTCAAGTAATTCACTATCCTTTAGACCGATCCTTTATTTAAATGATGTCTAAGTGTAATGACAAGAAATAAAATAACTAAAATCATTATAATCAAAAATTTGACATTCAATTTAAAAAAGCGTATAATCAAGATATCGTAGAAAAAGGAAGTGATATCTATGTTACACATAGATCCAAGAGTAATTGGTGAAAGAGGAAAAAACCAAAACAAAGTACAACCAATTAAAGGAACTCATAAAACAAATGAAAGTAAAAATGACAAAGCATCTTCTAAAGGAAAAAAACAAAAAGAATTTAAAGAAATGCTACAAGAAAAAGCAAAGCAAGAAAATGGACAATCAAGCAAAAAACAACAACAAGCAAGAACCAATAGTATTACCATTTCTCAAGAAGGAAGAAACAGGTAACAAAAGAATGTAAAGATAATAAAATAAACGATAAAAAAGATTGCTAAAACAGTGATCTTTTTTATATTAGCTGAACTCTCTCTATATAAGGGTAGCAAATATTAATCAGCCCACTATTGTTCTTTTTAAGAAAAAAATAAGAAATAATAAATTGACACACCTATTATAAAGCAATATAATAAATAGAAATGGCTAGTTCTGTGCCTGTCCCAGATTACGACAAAGTGGCTAGTTCTGTGCCTGTCCCAAATTACGACAAATGAGGAGTGAAAAATGAACGGATTAACAACTAAAGAAGTAGAAGAAAGAAGAAAAGCAGGAAAAGTTAATTATGATACAAGCGTACCAACAAAAAGTATCAAGAAAATAGTATATGATAATTTTTTTACTTTATTTAATATGATTAACCTAATCTTAGGTATTACTATTTTTTTAGTAGGCTCGTATAAAAATATGCTGTTTTTAGGAATTATTATTCTTAATACAGCCATAAGTACGATACAAGAAATTCATTCTAAAAAGGTAGTAGACAAGCTTTCTATCATGGCAAGTCATAAAGCAAAAGTCATTCGAGATGGAAATAAGCAAGAGATTTCAATTCATGATTTAGTGCTAGATGATGTAATAGAATTAAATATAGGGAATCAAATTGCAACAGATAGCATTATAATAGAAGGTAATGTACAAGTAAATGAAGCCTTAGTTACAGGAGAACCAGATAGCATTTACAAAAAAGAAGGAGAGAGAATTCTTTCAGGAAGTTATATAGTAAGTGGCAAATGTATGGCGAAAGTAGAACATATTGGGGAAGACAATTATACAGCGCAAATTTCAAATGGAGCTAAATATGTTAAAAAAGTAAATTCAGAAATTATGAAGACGCTAAATAAAATTATAAAGTTTCTAACTTTTGTTATTATTCCAATAGGCATAGGATTATTTTATACGCAGCTACAAGTAGAGAATATTACCTTTCAGGAAGCTGTTGTAAAAAGTGTAGCAGGCATTATTGGTATGATACCAGAAGGATTGGTTCTTCTAACAAGTACTGTTTTAGCAGTAAGTGTTATTAGACTTTCGAAAACAAAGGTATTAGTACAAGAATTATATTGTATTGAAACATTAGCTAGAGTAGACACTTTATGCTTAGATAAAACAGGAACCTTAACAGAAGGGAGTTTGGAAGTAAAGGATATCGTACCAGTCAATCGAAACAAAAAGGAAATGAGCAATATATTAGCTAATATAGCGATTAACGCAGAAGATGAAAATGCAACTATAAAAGCAATTAGAAGTTATTTTACTAAAATAGAAAAGGCATGGAAACCAATTCAAAAATTTGCTTTTTCTTCACAAACAAAATGGTCTGGTATCCAATTCGAAGAGGAAGGAACTTATATTATAGGGGCACCTGAATTTATAGTTAAAGATGCAGAAAATAAGTATACAAAAGATTATAGAGTATTAGCACTAGCATATACGAAAGAAGAAATGCCAAACGATAAATTGCCAGAAAACGTAGAATTAATAGGATATGTATTAATTTTAGATAAAATTAGAAAACAAGCCAAACAAACACTAAAATATTTTGAAAAACAAGGAGTAGACATTAAAATTATTTCAGGAGATAATCCTATTACTGTTTCCAAAATTGCCAAACAGGTAGGAGTAAAAAAATATGAGAAATACATTGATATGACTACGATAGAAAAAGAAGAAGAAATCGAAGAAGCAATACAAAAATATACGATTTTTGGAAGAGTTTCACCAATGCAAAAGAAACAATTAGTAGAAGCCATGCAAAAAACAGGTAAAACAGTAGCTATGACAGGAGATGGCGTAAATGATGTGTTAGCATTAAAAACAGCAGACTGTAGTATTGCTATGGCAAATGGAAGTGATGCAACAAAAGCAGTAGCACAATTAATTTTATTAGATTCTAATTTTGCTTCTATGCCAAAAGTTGTAGCAGAAGGAAGAAGAACCATCAATAATATTGAGCGTTCTGCAACACTATTTTTAGTAAAAACCATTTATTCTGGATTGTTAGCAGTAATGTTTTTATTTATGGGAGAAGCATATCCATTTGTACCTATACAAATGAGCTTAATTGGAACAATTACCATTGGATTACCATCTTTCTTATTAGCGTTAGAGCCAAATAAAGAAAAAGTACGAGGTGACTTTTTAAAAAATGTTATCAAAAGGGCACTACCAGTAGGACTATCGGTTATTTTGAATATATTTGTTTTAAGCCTATTAAACAAAAACAATAGGATCACAGAAGAGCAATATTCAAGTTTATGTGTAATTGGAACAGGAATTTGTGGTATTATATTATTATTTACTTTGGCAAAATCAAGAAAAAGTGAAAATAGTAAATTACCAGTATCGATTTTTCGATTCTTATTGGCTATTATGACTATGATATTATTTATTTTAGGATTAACTGTTTTTAATTGGTGGTTTAACATTGCACCACTTATGCCAATTGTTAATATGATTATTCAATTGACAATTCTTTCTATTATTAATTTTATAGTATTAACAATAGTATTTAAGAAAATAGTAAAAGCCTAAGATTATATTAATCTTAGGCTTATTACAATTTATTATCTTTCTCCATGTCCATCTTCATCTTCTCCAGGAGAGACAGGAAGATGAGCATCTTTCGTCCAATTTTCTTTTATTGTGTTAGCTACTTGACGTGCTTTCTCGTCTTTTGATGGTTTTGGTGTAGCTCCAATAATACCATCTAACACAGCAGGATTAATTTCTTGCTTACGTTTATATTTTCTAGCAAGGTCTGCTTGTTCCATTAACTCACATAATGCTAAATCTAATTTAGCTTCCTCTTGTATTTTCGTTCTCGTATTTTCCATAGCAATAAGTCCCTCTGGTGTAATCATATTACGCACAAATTTCTTATCTCTATTTTTAACAATAATTCGCATTTCTTTAGGAGAATGAGATTGAGAAGAATTAGCAAATTCTTGTACTCTTAATTGTTCAATTCTCTCTTTTTCTTGAGAGCTTTTAATAATTTTAGCTTCTTCTTGCGTGATGGGATTAATACCTTTTCCTGTTATAATTCTTTGCTTTACTAACTTATGATATTGTCTTTTGATTTTGGCATTATCCATACTTAAAATAAAATTAATAGCTTTTTCAGCCCTGGTAGTAAATTCGTTTGGCAAAGTATCGTAAACACTATGTATTGACTTAGAAGCAGAAGAATTAATAGGAGTTACGTTACTATAATATTTAGTAGAAATTTGTTCTGGATTTTCGTAATAATAAGTTAGTAACTTTTGAACAATCAATCGATTTCTCACAATATTTTCAGATGTTAACAGTCCCTTAGTTCCATCATCTAAGAAGAAGATAACATTTTCGTAATTTTTTCTAAATTGCTTTAAATCTTTTAAAGAATCCATATGATCGTCTATTTTTCCTTTTTTAATAGCTTCTGTTACTAGATTGTTAACTACTTCAGAAATTCTATCAGCAGAAGGCTTTTGGGCAAAAGCTGAATTTTTAAAAACATCAGGTTTAATAAACTTTCCTAATTCGTCAAAGTCCATATTTCGATATTCTATTTTATCAGTATGTCGAACAACTTGAGCAATCAAGTCATTAGGACATTCAGGAACTCTAGTAGTACTATGTGATAAAATAGCAGAAATAATTCGATTACTATTGATATTTGCTAAATCGATTTCTCCATTACGTAATAATTCATAAAAAATTAAAGCACTTTGTTCGTTATGCTCGAAACTTAGGGTAACATCGTCGCCAATATGCCCTTGCTCTAATTCATAGTCCATACCGAAACATTTAATTCTTTTTTGAAGGATACTATTAATTTGTTTTGGGTCAGAAATGTCTTGCATGAAGTGGTTGATGGTTCTTTCCCCATCATGTCCAAATGGTGCATGACCTAAGTCATGAGCTAAAGAAGTAATTTCAGCATACAATAATTCTTTTTTCTTATTCAAAAGAAAAATTTCTGTTGTTTTTTGTTCCTCTGTAGCACAATTATCATAAATTTCACTAACAATACGTTGTGAAATTTTAGCAATATTTAAACTATGTTCTAGTCGGGAACGAATAGAGTCGAACTCTTTTTCTTCTCCAGCTTGTGTTTTTCCATACAAAAGCTTAAAAGAAGAAGATTGAATTAATAATTTTTTTACTTTTAATAATTCTTGTATTTCTGTATTTAATTTATCAATATTTTCTTCTAATTGGATTGTCATATTTCCTTTTTGAATTACCATATAACATCACTTCCTTTTTCCATCGTATAGATTAATTATAGCATTTTCTGTAAATTTATGCAAGAGACTTGCAAAATCAAAAAAAATGTGGTAAAATTGCTATGCTCTACTTACAGGAAATGTAGGTTAAAAATCCAAAGGGAGGTGAAAATGATGAACAAATACGAAAGTATTATCATTGTTAATCCTAATTTAGACGAAGTAGCATTAAAAGCTTTAGAAGAAAAATTTACAGGATTAATCAATGAAAATGGAAAAGTAGAAAGTGTTGAAAACATGGGTAAAAAGAAATTAGCTTATGAAATCAAAAAACACGCAGAAGGAACATACCTATTATTCAATTTTGAAGCACAACCAGACTCAATCAAAGAACTTGAAAGAGTTTACAGAATTACAGACGATATCATGAAATTTATCGTAGTAAGAAAAGAAGCTTAAGTAAAAAGCGAAAAAACAAAATTAAATAAAGAGAAGGGGCCTTTATTTAAAGTAAAGAAAGGTGATATAAAATGAACAAAGTAATATTAATGGGAAGACTAACCAGAGATCCAGAAGTAAGATACACACAAACAAACAACACACTAGTAGCATCTTTCAGTCTAGCGGTTAACAGAAGATTTGCAAGACAAGGAGAAGAAAGACAAGCAGACTTCATCAACATCGTTGCATGGAGCAAGACTGGTGAATTTTGTAGCAAATACTTTAAGAAAGGTCAACAAGTAGGAGTTATCGGAAGAATACAAACTAGAACTTGGGATGATGACCAAGGAAATAAACACTATGTAACAGAAGTAGTAGCAGAAGAAGCTTACTTTGCAGATAGTAAAAGAGAAGGAGAAGCAGGAGCAAGCTCATTTGAAAACACATTTGGAAATACTGCACCAGGAAACATGGGAGCAGACTTCGAAGTATCTTCTAGTGATGACCTACCATTCTAAATTAAAAGAGGGGGGAAAAAGAAATGGCAGACAAAAAACAAAATAAAAGAAATAACAAAAACTATGATGAGGATTACAATCCAAGATTCAGAAAACAAAGAAAAAAAGTATGCGTATTATGCAGTGATAAAAACTTTGTATTAGATTACAAAAATCCAGAACAATTAAGAAAATTCATCAATGATAAAGGAAAAATCTTACCAAGAAGAACAACTGGTGCTTGTGCTAAACATCAAAGAGATATCACAACAGCAGTAAAAAGAGCAAGACACATTGCTTTATTACCATATGCACAAAACTAATCAAATGAGACAAAAGGGACAGGTCTTGACTGTCTCATTTTTTTATATTTTTAATAATAATTATTTTATATAAAAAATGAGACAGTCAAGACCTGTCCCCCTT
>CAMNWO010000022.1 GCA_946565805.1 uncultured Clostridium sp. | reverse complement strand
GACCTGTCCCCAACCGTCTCCCAACCGTCTCAAAAACCTGCCCAACTGTCTCATTCCGCTGTCTTCAAAATTATTTTCATATCATCTGGTAGATTCGATTCGAAAGTTAAAGCTTTTTTAGAAATAGGATGAATACAAGAAATTTTATAACTATGTAAGGCTTGTCTACTAATGAAAGAAGAACGTGTTCCATATAAAGTATCACCGAAGCAAAGGATGTCCGATAGCAGACATATGTACACGAATTTGATGAGTTCTACCAGTTTCTAATTGGCATTCCACGAAACTGAAATTTTCAAACTCTTTTATAATTTTATAATGAGTGATGGAAGATTGCCCTTTTTTCTCATCTACACATCTTTCAATAATGCTACCGTTTTTTTCTTGCAATTGGTAAAGAGATCGTACCAGCATTAGGATTTAATAAACCGTTCAACTAAACATAAATATTCTTTTTGAAAGGTTCCATTAGCCATTTGTCGAATGAAGCATTCCTGAATATATTCACATTTAGCAAAGATGACAATGCCAGAAGTATCTAGGTCTAAACGATTAACAGGTCGTATTTTTTTGGATAAACCGATGGAATCAAAATAAAATTTGACGCCATTAGAAAGTGAATCTGTATAATGTAAGCGAGAAGGATGAATAGGAATACCAGCAGGTTTATTAAGAACTAAAAACCATTCATCTTCATAAAGAATATCTAAATTCATCTTAGTAGGAATAATATTAGAGCTATCTTCTGTTATAGCAAAGTTGATTTCTAAGATGTCTCCTAAATTCACAGTATCATTAGTATTGCAATTTTTTTGATTGACTAAAATTTTTTTATTTTTTATTAATTTGTTTAAAAGTCTTGTGGAAATATTTAATTCAGTTGTTAAAAGATAATTTATGCTTTTTTCTATGTTGTTTTTTTCTATTTTATAAATTATTTTCATAGTTTTAGGTTCTCCTTAAAAGCTCAATTTTAATTATTATACAAGGTTTTGTTTAGAAAAGCAATGGAGCTGTTTACAGAATATTTTTTAAATTAGATAAAAACATTGAAAATTATGTAAATTTATGTTATAATGCAAGGCGAAGCACATTGAAAATTAAAAATGTAGTAGTAACAAATGGAAATTTGTGAAAAAAGAAAGGATGAAGCAAAATGAAACCAAAATTTCAGCAGGCTATTTTAGATGTTGAATCTAAAAACAACAAGGAGGTTTAAAAATGGGAAAAAGTGAACAAGTTAAAATTCCTAAAAAACCAGTATGGAAAACACTAAGAGAAAAATTGGACTGTGGACATTGTGAAATTTTTAGATCCTGTTCTCATCAGGGCTATTTTGCAGAGAATCTAGATACGTTAATGGATTGTCCTAAAAAAGCGGCACCCATTAATTTCTTTCTCAACTATGTCTCAGCGATTCCTATTTTCTTTTTAGTTAGGAAAGTATTTAGCTTAAACTCTGAAAAGTTTTTCCTATCACTTTTTATTTCACTTGTAATCTTATTCTTCTATGATATGTTCTTTGTAGCATTTGAAAAAGTAATTAGAAAAATTTTCATTACATTAGAAGATAAACGAAGAGAAAAATATCAGCAGACACTTGAAAAGATAAAGAGAATGAAGAGTGAGAAGGAAGAGCAGGAAAGACAAGAAAAAGAAAGAGAAAAGCAACGTTTAAAAGAGATTGAAGATGCACATGCCATATACAATCGATTTAAGGAACTGGAGAGTTCAAAAGTAATAAAAGAAAGATTTAACAAGCCATATGATGAGATGCTTGTAGGATTAAAAGAAGTGTGTGATGATTTGCAATTAGAGCACTTTTCCAAGCGAATGGTAAAAAATCTATTTAACTTTTATTTGCCAGAGCTCTTAGAGGCTTCTGAAAAGTTTGTAGCAGAGTATGAAAAAGAACTTTTGTCACCCAAAGAACTAGCAATCTTTCGAAAGCTGTTAAAAACAGCGGAAGAGAACTTCAGAACAGTAAAACGGGCTATGTGCCAAAAAGAAAATGTTAGTTTGTATGTTAACATGATCGAATTGGACGAAGCGCTTTCTAGCAATAAGGAGGTTAGAAGATGAAAACAGGAAAACGGATTTTTATATGGATACTTGTTTTGGCTATAAGTGTAGTATTTGCGATGAAAGAAAATGACAAATCTAAGCCTATACAGAAAACAACGGCTTATATTTCTTCTGAATTCAAAGAAAGCTATGAAGGAACAGAAAAGAGTTTTAATAAGCATGAGCTAGGTTACTCTTTAGAGGTTTCCAATAAGAAAACTGCTGGTGACAGCTTTATAATCACAACTGATATCAATGAGATATCATCAAGAGATTATGAAGTGATGGGAAAAACACCACTAATTGTCGTTATGAAACAGAAAAAGGATATATTGAAAAGCTATAAAGAAAAAGGGCTATTGTCAGGAAAAATGAAGATAGATGAAGATGATGAAGTCGAAATCAACTTCAAAAAAATAATGGAAGCAGTGCTTAGAAGTGAAAAGTGGAGCAAGTTTGGAGGAAAGGACAAAGAAATTAAAGTCTTTTATCCAGAACCTACCACTGTAGAAGGTAAGCTGTTTAAACATTTTCTCTTAATTACAGCAAATGATGGTGCTTATCCAGCAACCCAGGAAGAAATTCAAAAAGCACAGGAATTGGTAGATGGATTTTTAGCAAGTCCAAATGCGAAGGCTGCAGATGTTATGAACCGTCTGACTGGAGTTAATGATATGGGAAGCGATATCTATGTTACTTTTGAAAACAATGTTATGCAGTTGGATAAAGATGAATATAAAGACAAACTTTATATTGCTTATCCGAAAGAAACGGTAGTAAAGCAAATATTTTTTGAAAGTAAATCCGAAATTGGGGATAAAACACAAAAAATATTGGGAGAAAGTCCAAGCATCTTTAGCTGTAGTATAGCATGTCGAATTTGTGAAGATAATGCTAAATATCGGTATAAAGGTCGAAAAGACATTGAAAAATATCGTAATTTGGGTGGAGTTGGCATCTGGGATTCCATAAACTTTAAAAATGCTTACAATTGCATTGAAATTCCAGAAAATGCACTACGTTCGGCAAACCAAACAACAACTATTCCATAGTTACTACATTTTTAGCGTCCCTAATTCAAATGAGTTAGGGGCGTTTTTTATGAGGAGGTTTAAATGCTAGTAAGGGAGGAACTTATATAATTTTGAAACACTGCGTAAGCGACCAAACGAGCTTTTAGCGAGTGCGATTGGAGCAACCTACCATTATTTCATTTTGGTGGTTGCGACACACAAAGTGTAAAAAAATTATATAAGTTCCCCCCTTACTGGCAAAAGTCGAAATTTAAATTTTGTAGAAGATTGAAAAAAATAGAAAAATTCAGTATAATAAGAATGCAAAAATTTATAGCCAAGAAAGGAAAAGAAAAAAATGAGAATTCGATATAAAAAATGGGCAAGACCAGAATTAGAAGCCAGTAAATTTTACAGAGATGAACCAGAAAAACTAAAAGGAAAATGGAAAGAAGAATTTGAAAACTCTAAGCAACCTTTGCATTTAGAACTAGGATGTGGGAAAGGACAATTTATGGCTAAGTTAGCAGTAGAAAATCCAAATACAAATTATATTGCAATAGACCTAGTAGATGCTATGTTAGGCTTAGCCAAAAGAAATATTGAACAAGCGTATCAAGAAGCCAATATAGAGCCGAAAAATGTTTTAATTACAAGATTTGACATTGAAAGAATTTTCCTTATTTTAGAAAAAAAGGATGAAGTAGAAAGGATTTATATTAATTTTTGTAATCCATGGCCAAGAGGAAAACACAGAAAGAAGAGACTGACTCATTCCATCCAATTAGAAAAATATAAACAATTTCTAAAAGAAAAGGGAGAAATCTATTTTAAAACTGATGATGATGAATTATTTGAAGCTAGTTTGTTTTATTTAGAAGAAAGTGGATTTGAAATTGTGAAAAAAACTTATGATTTGCATGAGGAACCAATTTTTGAGAAAAATATAGAAACAGAACACGAAAAGATGTTTTCAGAACAAGGAATTAAAATTAAAGCCTGTATAGCAAAATTACAAAAGGGAAAGAAGGAATAAAACATGGAAGTACAAGAGATTATAGAGAATCGTGACAATAGAGAATTTGTATTAAAAGCAGTAAAAGAAAATGGGAAGTTCCTAGATTTTGTGGCAGAAACATTTAAAGATGATAAAGAAGTAGTAAAAATGGCTTTAGAGCAAGACAGTGAAGCTTTAGAATTCGTAAGTGAGAGATTAAAAGATGACAAAGAAATAGTAGCAATAGGAATAAAAGGAGCACCTTGGACAATTTGTTATGCTTCTGAAAGATTAAGGGCTGATAAAGAATTGGTATTAGAAAGTTGTAAAAATTATGGACAAGCTTTATACTATGCAGTAGAAGAGCTTCGAGACGATGAAGAAGTAGTTAAAGCAGCTATTGCCAATAAAGGTAGCATTATTAAGTACGCAAGTGATAGGCTACGAGACAATAAAGAACTTGCTATAATTGCAGTCAAACAAGATAAATCAGCTTATCATTTTCTATCTTGGCGATTGCGAGAAGAGGAAGAAATAAAAAATATAATATCTTGAATGAATAAACTTTTCCAAAACTACTTGTACTTTTTTTGAATTGTTTATATAATAGGAAAGTAAAATAAAAAGAAGGAGAAAGAAAAATGTCGTTTATTGAGGAAATAAAACAAAGAGCTAAAAAAGAAATTAAGACAATTGTTCTTCCTGAAGCAGAAGATATTAGAATTTTACAAGCAACAGAGCAAGTACTAAAAGAACAATATGCGAATATTGTATTAGTAGGAAATCAAAAAAATATAGAAAAAAAGGCAGAAGAAAATCATTTAAATATCAAAGGGGCTAAAATCATAGACCCATCCACAGCAGAAGAATGCAAAAAGTATACAAATTTATTGTATGAATTAAGAAAACACAAAGGAATGACAATAGAAAAAGCACAAGAATTAGTAAAAGATCCTGTTTACTTTGGAATGCTAATGGTAAAAGATGAAAAAGCAGATGGATTGGTTTCTGGAGCTATTCATTCCACCTCAGATACATTAAGACCAGCTTTACAAATATTAAAAACAGCACCTGACACAAAGTTAGTTTCTGCTTTTTTTGTCATGGTAGTTCCAGATTGTAAGTATGGAGAAAAAGGAACTTTTGTATTTGCAGATAGTGGATTAAACGAAAATCCAGATGCAGAAAGCCTATCAGAAATAGCAATTTCTTCTAGCAAAAGTTTTAGACAATTAGTACAAAAAGAACCAAAGGTTGCTATGCTATCTTATTCAACTTATGGAAGTGCAAAATCAGAATTGACAGAAAAAGTGATAGAGGCAACAAATTTAGTGAAGCAAAAAGACAAGAATGTTTTAGTAGATGGGGAGTTGCAATTAGATAGTGCTATTGTCCCAGAAGTTGCACAATTGAAGGCTCCTAATAGTCCTCTAAAAGGAGAAGCAAATGTATTGGTGTTTCCTGATTTAAATACGGGAAATATTGGCTATAAATTAGTGCAAAGATTGGCTAAGGCAGAGGCTTATGGTCCTCTTTGCCAGGGAATTGGTAAACCAGTGAATGATTTGTCTAGAGGTTGTAGCTGGAAAGATGTAGCTGGGGTTATAGCGATTACTGCTGTGCAAGCCCAGAAAAATCAATGAAAATCAGCATCTTGTACATTTTTGCTCTTTATTACAAACTTCGATGTACCAGCGTACACCTTCAGCTTGCAATAAAGAGCGAAAATGCACAATATACTAATTTTGATTAATTTTATAATCAAATGAAAAACTTCGTCTTACTTAAGTTATTAAAATAATAAATATAATTTTAGATGAAAAGGAGGGACTAGATTATGAAAATTTTAGTTCTAAACTCAGGAAGTTCATCATTAAAATATCAAGTGATTGATATGCAAACAGAAGAGATGTTAGCAAAGGGATATTTTGAAAGAATTGGTCAACCAAACTCTTTTCTAACACATAAAGTAAATGGTGTAGCACACAAATTTGAGCACCCAGCTAAAAACCATGAAAAAGCAATTGATTTTGTGTTAAACCGATTAACCAATGAAAATTACGGTGTATTGAAAGACTTGGAAGAACTAGCAGGAATTGGACATAGAGTAGTGCATGGGGGAGAAAAATTTAGTGACTCCGTTATCATAACAAATGAAGTAATTGAAGAAATTAAAAAGTGTTCTGACTTAGCACCATTACATAATCCAGCATGTATCTTAGGAATTGAAGCTTGTAAAAAAATAGTACCAAACATGCCAATGGTAGCTGTATTTGATACCGCATTTCATCAAACCATAGCAGAAGATAAATACATGTATCCAATCCCTTATAAGTATTATAAAAGATATGCTGTAAGAAAATATGGATTTCATGGAACTTCTCATCAATATGTTTCTGGTAGAGTGGCAGAAATCATGGGAAAAGATATCAAAGAACTAAAAATAGTAAATTGTCATTTAGGACAAGGTTGTAGTGTATGTGCCATTAAAGACGGAAAATCTGTAGAAACCAGTATGGGATTAACACCACTAGGGGGAATTCCAATGGGAACTAGAAGTGGAGACTTAGACCCATCAATTCTTACTTATTTAATGCAAAAAGAAAATCTAACAGCAGATGACATGAACTTTATTCTAAATAAAGAATCAGGTGTTTATGGAATATCAGGTGTATCTGTAGACTTTAGAGACATTGAAACAGAAGCATTATCAGGAGGAAAACGAGCACAATTATCTTTGGATGTGTATCATTATTTAGTAGCTTGTTATGTAGCAAGATGTGCAGTAGCTATGGGAGGAATTGATGTTTTAACCTTTACAGCTGGTGTAGGAGAAAAAGGACCAATGTCAAGAAAAGCTATCTGTGAGCAATTAGAATTTTTAGGTGTTAAAATAGACGAAGAAAAGAACCAAGTAAGAGGAGAAGAAGCTGAAATATCAACTTCTGATTCAAGAGTGAAAATTTATATTGTTCCAACCAATGAAGAATTAATGATAGCAAGAGAAACTTTGAAATTAGTAAATAATTAAGTACCAATGGTTGCCAACGGTTCCGGGAATAAATGGCAACTAAAAAAGAAAGGAAGATTTAAAAATGAAAATACTAGTATTAAACTGTGGAAGTTCATCACTAAAATATCAACTAATTGATATGGAAACAGAAGAAGTATTAGCTTCTGGAAAATATGAAAGAATAGGAGAAAAGGAAGCTTTTATTACACACAAAGCACAAGGACAAAAAAAGCAAATTGAAAATCCAGCTTACAATCATACAGAAGCAATTGAATTTGCTTTAAAACAACTTACTGATCCAGAATATAAGGTAATTGATAGCTTAGATGAAATTGAAGCAATTGGACATCGTTTGGTTCATGGAGGAGAAAAAATTGCAGAATCAGTTGTTATTGATGACAACGTGATTGAGGTATTAAAAGACTGTACAGATTTAGCTCCATTACACAATCCAGCATGTATCTTAGGAATTGAAGCTTGTCAAAATGTAATGCCAAATAAACCAATGGTAGGAGTATTTGATACAGCTTTCCATCAATCTATTCCAAAAGAAAGATATATTTATCCAATTCCTTATGAATATTATGAAAAATATGGGGTTAGAAAATATGGATTCCATGGAACATCACACATGTTTGTTTCACAAAGATTAGCAGAAATAGAAAACAAGTCAATAGAAGATATGAAAATTGTAACTTGTCATTTAGGACAGGGAGCTAGTATTTGTGCTATTGAAGGCGGAAAATCAGTTGATACTAGTATGGGATTAACACCATTAGGTGGAATTCCAATGGTAACAAGATGTGGAGATTTAGACCCATCTATTCTACTATATTTAATGAAAAAGGAAAGATTATCAGCAGAAGAAATGGAAACCATTTTAAATAAACAATCTGGTGTGCAAGCTATTTCAGGATTAGTACCAGACTTTAGAGAAATTGAAACTGCTGGAAATGAAGGAAACGAAAGAGCAAAAATGGCATTAGATAGTTTCAAATATGCAATTGCAAGTTATATTGCTAAATATGCTGTTGCTATGAATGGAGTAGATTATATTATCTTTACAGGAGGAATTGGTGAAAATCAAATCAATATCAGAAAAGGAATTTGTGAACAATTAAAATTTATGGGAGTAGAAATTGATGTAGAAGCAAATCAAGTTAGAAGCGAAGAAAAAGTGATTTCAAAACCAGAGTCAAAAGTAAAACTATATGTTATTCCAACCAATGAGGAATTAATGATTGCAAAGGAAACAGAAAGATTAGTAAAATAATAAAAGAATGAACAGAAAAGATTTTTTAATTTTTTCTGTTTTTCTATTGACAAATGATGGAACATATGGTTAAATATTGACCATACAGAATATAGGTAATATTTACATATTACTTAAAAATACTTTGTGGATTTCCTTCATATTAGTAAGAAAGGTGGTGATGAAATGGAAACTTCAACAGAAAATATAATTTTAAAAGAAATACGAGCTGTTAGAACAGAATTACAGGACTTTAGAGCGGAAAATGAAAAACGCTGGAAAGAAAACGATAAGCGTTGGGAACAAAATGAAAGACGCTGGGAAGAAAATGATAAACGTTGGAAGCAAAACGAAAAGCGTTGGGAACAAAATGATAAAAAGTTAGAAGAGATAAACCAAAGATTAGATAGTAATACAGAAAGAATAACAGCATTGGAAGATGGTCGAGTAGAAGATAGAAGAAGTATCTTAGTAGTATTAGAGACGATGCAAAAAAGTATTGACAGTCAATTCAAAGAAATGAAAGATTATATGGACGCAAAATTTGATCAACTTTTTACAGCAAAAAGAGAAAATGAAGCAGAACATGCTGAATTTAAAAAATTATTGTGTGTTTATGGAAGAAGAATTGATTTTCATAATGCAAGAATAAAATTTCTAGAAGAGTGGAAAGAGCAAACAGATTTTAGTGAATATGAAGCAGTGTAACAATAAATAGATATTTAATGAAATATATCTCTAGTGCAAAAAAATATGACATAGAGATACAACAAACAATTTATTATAAAAACACTTGCAAAATCCAAAAAACATGATATAATATTATACAATAAATAAAAGAGAAAAACGATAACAAGGACACGATAAATAATACAATATCTTAAAGAGAGCCAAAGGAAGCTGAAAATTTGGTAAGTAAAAATTATTTATTATCACCTTAGTTAGTTGTTAGACTGAAATTAATAATAAAGTAAGACTAAGTTTAACCGTATATCCTGCGTTAAAGGAAAATTAAGAGAGTAAATAAAACACAATTTACTAAAATAGGTGGTACCGCGGAATTAAAAGCTATTTCGTCCTAATATATTAGGATTGAAATAGCTTTATTTGTATTAAAAAACAAATGAAAATGAGCATCTTGCATATTTTTGGATTTGTTTATAAGAAGGAAGAAAGAGAGGAAAAAGGAATGAGAGAACTAAAAATTAATGGAGTTTACAAACACTTCAAAGGGGATTATTACATAGTAGAAGATGTAGCAACATTTAGTGAAACAAGAGAAAAACTAGTAATATACCGTGGACTATATGGAAACAACGAGCTATATGCCAGACCATATGACATGTTTCTATCAGAAGTAGACCATGAAAAATATCCAAACGTAGAACAAAAATACAGATTTGAATTACAAGAAATCGAAAGCAAAAACAAATAAATACTTGCGATGTTTTTGGGACGGGGTCAAAAAACATCGTGGCAAAAATAAAAATAAACGATGTTTTTTGACCCCGTCCCAAAAAACATCGCAGGGAGGAAGAAAAATGTACAAAAAAGTAGAATTGAAAAATGGCTTTGTAGGAATGGAACAAGAAGTTGCTGAAAATTGGAAGAAAAAAGACATCATCAAAAAGAACTTTGCTATGAATGAAGGAAAAAGATATTTTACCTTTTATGATGGACCACCAACAGCAAATGGAAAACCACATGTTGGTCATATTGAAACAAGGGTTATGAAAGATATTATTCCAAGATATAAGGTTATGAAAGGTTACAAAGTAATCCGTAAAGCAGGTTGGGATACACATGGTCTTCCAGTTGAACTAGAAATTGAAAAGAAATTAGGAATTTCAGGAAAAGAACAAATTGAAGAGTATGGCGTAGAAAAATTCGTAAAGGAATGTAAGGAAAGTGTGTTTACCTATGTTTCTATGTGGGAACAAATGACTAATAAGGTAGGATATTGGGTCGATATGGAAAACCCATATGTTACTTATCACAATAATTATATAGAATCAGTATGGTGGGCTTTAAAACAAATGTGGGATAAAGAACTTTTATATGAAGGTCATAAAGTTATGCCATATTGCCCAAGATGTGGAACAGCACTATCTTCTCATGAAGTAGCACAAGGATACAAAGATGTAAAAGATTTAACTTGTGTTGCTAAATTTAAAGTAGTAGATGAAGATAAATACATTCTAGCTTGGACAACAACACCATGGACATTACCTTCTAACTTAGCACTTTGTGTAAATAAATCTTATGAATATGCAGAAGTAAAAGCTAATATTGGAACGGATGACGAACCACAATATGAAACTTACATTTTAGCAAAAGATTTATTAGAAGCAGTACTAAAAGAAACACCTTATGAAGTAATCAAAACTTTCAAAGGAGAAGAGCTATTAGGAACAAAATATGAAAGATTAATGCCATTTGGGGCGGTAGATCGGAAAAGCATTTGAAGTGATTCATGGTGACTATGTTAACCTTGATGATGGTACAGGAATTGTTCATATTGCACCAGCCTATGGTGAAGATGATAGCCTTGTATCAAAACAAAATGGAATTACTTTTATTAATCTAGTAGACAAATCAGGAAACTTTGTAAAAGAAGTAGAACCTTGGGCAGGAAGATTTGTAAGAGACTGTAACGAAGATATTTGTAAATGGTTAAAAGAAGAAAATAAATTATTTAGCAAGGAAAAACACTTACACTCTTATCCACATTGCTGGAGATGTGATACACCACTTCTTTACTATCCAAAAGAAAGCTGGTTTGTTGCTATGAGCAAACTAAGAGATGAATTAGTAGCTAATAACAACAAAGTAAATTGGTATCCAGACACAATCAGAACAGGAAGATTTGGAAAATTCTTAGAAAATGTAATTGACTGGGGAATTTCAAGAGACAGATATTGGGGAACACCATTACCAGTATGGACTTGTGAAGACGAAAATTGTCACCACCAAGAATGTATTGGTTCTATTGAAGAATTAAAAGAAAAAGGAATCGAGGTTCCAGAAGATATTGAATTACACAAACCATATATTGATGACGTAGACTTAAAATGCCCTAAATGTGGTAAAAAGATGCACAGAGCAAAAGAAGTAATTGACTGTTGGTTTGACTCTGGTTCAATGCCTTTTGCACAATGGCACTATCCATTTGAAAATAAAGAAATGTTTGACAACAACTTCCCAGCTGGATTTATTTCAGAAGCAGTTGATCAAACAAGAGGATGGTTCTATACCTTGACAGCAATTGGAACAGCATTATTTGGAAGAACACCATTTGAAAACTGTATTGTACTAGGACACGTTCTAGATGAAAAAGGTCAAAAAATGTCTAAATCCAAAGGAAATGGTGTAGACCCAATGCAACTATTAGACACAGTGGGAGCAGATGCAACTAGATGGCATTTTTATACTTGTAGTGCGCCATGGCTTCCAACAAGATTAGGATTAAACAATGTACAAGAAACACAAAGAGGATTCTTAAGCACATTGTGGAATGTATATTCTTTCTATGTGTTATATGCTGAGATTGACAAATTTAATCCATTAAAATATGCTGATTTTGAAGCAACTAACATTATGGACAAATGGATTATTTCAAAATTAAATACACTAGTAAAAGAAGTAGATGATAAGCTAGAACATTATGACATCACAAATGCAGCACTATTAATTGAAAGCTTCACAGACGAACTTTCTAACTGGTATGTACGTAGAAACAGAGAAAGATTTTGGTTAACTGAATTAAATGATGAAAAAATTGGAGCATATTGTACCTTATATCGTGTATTAACAACCTTAATAAAAGTAGCAGCACCATTTGTTCCATTTATGGCAGACGAAATTTATCAAAACTTAGTAGTAGGATTAGATAATCAAGCACCTGAAAGTGTTCACTTATGCTTATGGCCAGAAGTAAACGAAAAAGAAATTAACAAAGAATTAGAAACAGAAATGGATTTAGCATATAAAATCGTAAAACTTGGTCGTGGAGCAAGAAACGTAGCCAACATTAAAAATAGACAACCACTTTCAAAAATGTTAATTTCAATTGATACTTTACCAGAATATTATGCAGATATTGTAAAAGACGAATTAAACGTAAAAGAAATTGACTTAGGAGCAGAGATGTCAGACTATGTTAATTTTGAAATTAAACCAAATTTACCAGTATTAGGAAAAGAATATGGTAAGTTAATACCAAGAATCAAGCAAGCAATTGCTGAAAAAAATCAAATGGACTTAGCCAATACCGTAAAAAATGGTGGCGTAGAATATATTGAAATTGATGATGTACAAATAGCTTTAAACGCTGATAACTTACTTATCACAATGCAAGGAAAAGAAGGATTTGCTTTTAGTGGTGAAGGAGAAATTGGTGTTGTATTAGATACTCATATTTCAGCAGAACTAAAAGAAGAAGGTTTTGTTAGAGAAGTGCTATCTAAAGTTCAAAATATGAGAAAAGATAAAGGATTTGAAGTATTAGATAACATCAATCTTTATGTAGCCGGAAACGAAATGCTAGAAGCAGTAATCCAAAAAAATGAAGAATTGATCAAACATGATACTTTAGCAATTAAAGTTATTTATGATAAAGATAGAAACACTTATACCGAAACCAATATCAATGGTGAAACATTAAATATTGATGTTGAAGTAGTAAAATAACTTTTAGGAAGGAACAAAAATAAAATGGAAGAAGTATTAAAAAAATTAGATGAATTAGGAATTGACTATGAATTAGTAAAACATGCACCAGTGTATACTATAGAAGACATGAACAACTTGCCACCAGATACCTTTAAAGGAGCAGAAGTTTGTAAAAACTTATTTTTAAGAGACCAAAAAGGAAAAAGACATTTTTTAGTAATTCTTTGTGGTGATAAACAAGCGAGAATGGATAAAATCCAAGAACAAGCTTATACTACAAGATTAAGTTTTGGGTCAGCAGAAAGATTACAAAAACACTTAGGACTAGAAGCAGGCCACGTTAGTCCAATGGGATTAATTAATAATCCAGAAAAGACAGTAGAAGTTTTACTAGATAAAGATTTAAAGAAAAAAGATAAATTAGCTTTTCATCCAAATACCAATGAAGCTTGTGTATTAATTACCTATGCAGATTTGAAGAAATTTTTAGATGATTGTGGTCATGAAGTTGAATTTATTACGATATAAAATGAGAAAACTAGATTAGTGTTTACTAGTCTAGTTTTATTATATTATTCATTAATTGGAGTAACTATCATTATGTTTGCCTTAATTATAGCAATAGTTGTAATTATTAGCAAACAAAAATAACCAATAAAAAACACATCTGTTCACTTGGCGGTGTAGATGTGCTAAACTTCATACCGGCAAACCACATTTGTGGGTTTCTCCATTTCCTATTTTTATTATACACATTTATTTTAAAATTGTCAATTTCAAATAGACTTTTTTCTAAGAATGTTCTATAATGATAACAAGTTTGGAAAAAAGAAAAGGTAGATAAAAATGATAGATATTAAAAAAGCAAAGATACAATTCAAAAAAATCTTAGAAGAATACAAAAACCAAGAAGAACTAGGATTTGAATTAAAAGTAATTCACACCTATCAAGTTGCTCGAAATTCAAAAATGCTAGCACAAAGATTAGACTTGGGACAAGAAGACATTGAACTAGCTGAATTAATTGGACTACTACATGATATTGGTAGATTTGAAGAATTAAAAATGTTAAATCGATTCGATAATATAAAATTTGACCATGCAGGACATGGCGTAAAGGTGTTATTTGAAGATAACTTAATTAGAAACTTTATAGAAGACAATCAATATGATGAAATCATAAAACAAGCGATACAAAATCATAGTAAATTTGAAATTCCAAAAGACTTAGAACAAAGAACATTATTGCATTGTAAGATAATTCGAGATAGTGATAAATTAGATAATTTTAGAGTAAAACAAGAAGAAAGAATGGAAGCAATATTTCCTAAAATTATTAATGCAAAAGAAGAAATTGAAAATTCGAAAATATCAGAACCAGTTTATCAGGCAATAAAAGAATTAAAATGTGTAAAGTTAAAAGATAGGAAAACACCATTAGATTACCTGATTTGTATTTTAGCATTTGCATTTGACTTAAATTTTTCTGTATCTTATCAGACGGTAAAAAATCATGATTATATGAATCATTTAATCGATAGATTTGATTATAAAATACCAGAAACCAAAGAAGAAATGGAAGAAATTAGAAGGACATTAAATCGATATATCAACGAACAGATTTATTAAGAATGAAGGGGTTAAAAAATGGAAAATATCGAAATATGGAATAGAGAAAACAAAAAATATCCTTTTATTATCTCTATTCCGCATAGTGGAATATATTTACCTAAAAGAATGAAAGAAAATTTAAAAGATAACGTTATATTGGCTAATATGGATTGGTATTTACCAAAACTCTACTCATTCTTGCAAGAATTAGAAATAACAACAATTATTAATAATGTTAGTAGATATGTTATAGACCCAAATCGAGAAATCATGAATTCAAGAAATCAGTCTTATCTAAAAGAATATATTTATACAAAAACAACTTTTAATAATGAGATATACAAAGACCCATTAAAGGATGAAGAGATAAGCAACAGAATTCAAAAATATTATAATTCATATCATAAAGCTATTGATGAGCTGCTTAGCGATAGATTAATCAAATTTGATAAAGTATATTTTGTAGATTTACATAGCTTTGGAAAAGAGTTAAAAGAGGATATTGTGTTAGGAAATAGAAATGGTCAGACAGCAAGCGATGAATATACAAAAGAGATAAAAAAGTGTTTAGAAAGATTACGGTTTTACAGCTGTTTTAAATAAGCCATATAGCGGTGGATATATCACAAAAAAATATGCTAACAATAGAGTAGAGACAATCCAAATAGAATTGAACTATAAAAAATATATTGAAAAAAGAGAGTTTGGAAATGAAGAATTTCCTGTTATAAATAAACAATTATTTACAGAAACACAAGAGAACTTGAAAAGTTTTTTTGAAGAGTTGATAAAACAAGAAAGGAAGTGAAGCCATGCCATTTAATTTTTTAGAAAAAATACAAGAAGTTGCAAAAAAAACAATCGAAGAAAATAAAATAAAACTAGAAAATGCCAATATTAGTCAAGAAGAAATCGAACTAGCTCAAAAATTAGATGCCATAGAAGAATTCAGCATTGATAGATTCGAAGGAGAAGTAGCAGTTTTAGAAAATAGAAAAACTGGTAGCATAACGAAAATAGAGAAAGATGCGTTGCCAGAAAACAGCAAAGAAGGCGATATCTTAAAAAAGATTAATGGGAAATACAGTTTAGATGCAGAAAAAACAGTAGAAGAGAGCAATCGTATTAAGGATAAAATGAACGATTTATGGAATTAGAGGAAGGATAAAATTAGATGAAAAACAAAAGTAGAAATAAAAAAGTACAAATCATAGTAGGAATGATAGCAACAGTATTATTACTAATTTTAATTTTATGTGGAGCTAATACAAATATATTAAACCAAGTTAGTAAAGTAGCAGGATTAAACATTGTATTTGAAAACAAACAACAAGAAGCGGAAACAGTAACAACAGGCGAGTTTATTGCAGAAGATAAGCTAAAAGTATATTTCATTGATGTAGGACAAGCAGATAGTATCTTAGTTACCAATCAAAAAGAAAGTATGTTAATTGACGCTGGAAATAATGATGATGGAGAAGATGTAGTAAAATTCATACAAGAAAAAGGAATACAAAAACTAAACTATGTCATCCGGAACCCATCCACACGAAGACCATATAGGAGGACTAGATGATGTAATTAATAACATAGAAATTGAAAATATTTACATGCCAAAAATAGAAACAACAACCAGAACCTTTGAAGACGTTCTAGATGCCATTAGTAATAAAAAATTAAAAGTGACATCTCCAACCAAAGGTCAAACCTTTAAAGTAGGAGAAGCAAATTGTGAAGCAATGACAGACTCTATATTAGACAAAGAAAATTTGAACTTATCTTCTATTATTATTCGACTAGAATTTGGCAATAATAGTTTCCTATTTATGGGAGATGCTGAAAGCAAAAACGAAAAAACAAGACAATGGCCAAAAACAGATGTATTGAAAGTAGGACACCATGGCTCCAATACAAGCACAAGCGAGAACTTCCTAAAACAAGTATCTCCACAGTATGCAGTCATTATGGCTGGAAAAAATAATAGTTATGGCTTACCAAAAGATAAAATTTTAGAAAGATTAAAAAAGAAAAATGTTACTATTTATCGAACAGATGAAAAAGGAACCATTGAAATGACAGCAGATGGAAATAAAATTGAAATGGAACTTTGGGGCGATCCTTAAAATCCATCTTTTGAGGAATTAGGTGACACCCTTTAGGTGTTACGTTTAAAGGAGAGTTACTAAATTCAGACAAATTCTATTGCAATTTTATGTGAAGTGTGCTAAAATAGTTATCGATACTGCAAATGCGATTTATAAAGGAGGTCTTTTATGAATTTAAAAGAGCAATTAGGAATTCTAACGAGAAAGTATGAACAAGAAGAGAAAGAAAAAAAGCATGAAGAGGAAAGAAAAAAGATTCGGGCACCAGAAGATTGGGAGATAATTGAAGAGTATCTTAGGAACTTGTTAACTAAACTTGCTTCTTCTGGACGTTTTGTTAAAACGATTTTTAGAAGGACAAAATTTATCTCTATTGAATGTTGTTCATACGATATTCTATTTCCAAAAGATGATAAGGGAAAACTTTTTTATTTGAAAGATGGAGGAAGATTGGAGATTACAAATGAAGACCTGAAAAGGTTCTGTAACCAGCATAATCTTAAACTGAGATATCTTTTAAAAGAGGATGACTGCTATACGTTTTCCAATAAATATGACAAATTTAATACCCACGAGTTTCTTATTGGAATATAAGAGTAAAATAGCACACTACAATGTGGTGTGCTATTTTTAAACCATGAATTCGGCTTTTTGTTCAAAATCACTTGACAGTTTACAATAATAAAGATACAATAGAATAGTAGGAAAAAATATATGAACATAAATTAATATATATTTTATTCGAACATTGAAAATTAAATAAGAAAGAGGTGTATGATTATGAACATAGTAATCATAATCGCCGCTGTCTTAATCTCATTAGCAATCGGTAGTGCATTTGGAATAGCATACCGTAAAAAAGTTGCAGAGTCTAAAATTCAAGGAGCAGAAAACGAAGCCAAAAGACTAGTTGATTTAGCGAAAATAGAAGCAGAAAATTTAAAAAAAGAAGAAATTTTCAAAGCCAAAGAAGAAATCATGAATAGTAGAAAAGAGTTAGATCAAGAGATTAAAGAAAGAAGAGGCGAAGTACAAAAACAAGAGTCTAGATTAATCCAAAAAGAAGAAAATCTAGAAAAACGTGAAGGGAATTTTGAAAGAAAAGAACGCGAGTTAGAAAGAGAAATGCAAGCTGTAGAAAGACAAAAAGAAGAAATTTCAAAATTACATGATGAAGAAATGGTACAACTTCAGAAAATAGCTTCTCTAACAAAAGAAGAAGCAAAATCACAATTGTTATCTGAAATGGATAGACAGTTAACAGCTGAAAAAGCAACATTAATTCGCGAAAAAGAACAAAAAGCAAAGGAAAATGCTATCAAAAATGCAAAAGAAATTCTATGTTATGCCGTACAAAAATGTGCAGCAGACCATTCACAAGAAACTACCGTATCCATTGTAGCACTTCCAAATGATGATATGAAAGGAAGAATTATAGGTAGAGAAGGTAGAAACATAAAAGCATTAGAGACCTTAACAGGAATCGACTTAATCATTGATGATACACCAGAAGCAGTCGTTTTATCAGGATTTGACCCATTAAGAAGAGAAGTTGCTAAAATTGCACTAGAAAAGTTAATTGATGATGGAAGAATTCATCCAGCTAAAATTGAAGAAATGGTTGAAAAAGCAAAAGAAGAAGTAGAAACAACCATCAAAGAAGAAGGAGAAAGAGCAGTTTTAGAAACAGGTGTTATTGGACTTCATCCAGACATCGTAAAATTAATTGGAAAATTAAAATATAGGACAAGTTATGGTCAAAACGTACTAAATCATTCGATTGAAGTTTCTAATCTAGCAAGAATTATGGCAGAAGAATTAGGATTAGATCCAAAACTAGCAAGAAGAGCAGGTCTTCTACATGATATTGGAAAAGCATTAGACCATGATATGGAAGGAACACATGTTGAAATAGGAGTAGAAGTTCTTAAAAAATTCAAAGAAAATCCACTTGTTATCAATGCTGTAGAAGCACATCATGGAGATGTAGAGCCACAAACATTAGAAGCAGTTTTAATCCAAGCAGCAGACGCAATATCAGCATCAAGACCAGGAGCGAGAAGAGAAACCGTAGAAGCGTATATCAAGAGATTACAAAATCTTGAAGAAATAGCAGACTCTTTTGAAGGAGTTGAAAAATCATTTGCGATTCAAGCTGGTAGAGAAGTAAGAATTATCGTAAAACCAGATAGAATCTCAGACGATAAAATGACAATCTTAGCAAGAGATGTTTCTAAGAAAATTGAAAATGAAATGGATTATCCAGGTCAAATAAAAGTAAATATCATTCGAGAAACAAGAGTAGTTGATTATGCGAAATAATATAAAAGTTGTGATGTAACAGTCACAGCTTTTTTCTTTTGTCATGATTTTAGAGATGTTTTTTGGGACGGGGTCAAAAAACATCGTTTTTTAAGGGCAGTTGGAAATATATAGAACTATTTAATGAATATTAGGTTTCTTCGGTATCTTATTTCTAATTAATAATAAGCAAGAATAAAGTTCTTGCTTTCTTTTTTTAAATATAGTATGATAGATAAAGAAAAACAAATAAGAAAGAAGGAATATCATGAAAATATTAGCCATAGGAGACTTAATTGGAAATGCTGGTATCAAAGAACTAAAAAGACAACTAGCAGAAATAAAGAAAAAGGAAGAAATAGATTTTGTCATTGTAAATGGAGAAAATTCAGCAGAAGGAATGGGATTAACAGAAGCAAATTTTAAAGATATTTTAGCTATGAATATAGATGTTATTACGATGGGAAATCATACTTGGGGAAAGAAAGACATTTTTAAATTCATAGACCATCCAAAATTAATTCGTCCAGCCAATTATCCTAAGGGAGTGGTAGGAAAAGGATATAACATTTATACTTGTCAAAACAAAAAAATAGCAGTTATTAATTTAATAGGAAGAGTAGATATCAATGTACTTTCTGAAAATCCATTTATTGTTGTTAATGAAATTGTAGAAAAAATTAAAGAGGAAGTAGATATGATTTTTGTAGACTTTCATGCAGAAGCAACAGCAGAAAAGATTGCAATGGGGTACTTTTTGGATGGAAAAGTTACTGCTGTATATGGAACACATACTCATGTACAAACAGCTGATGAAAAGATCTTACCAAATGGAACAGGATATATAACAGACATTGGAATGACAGGCCCAAAGCATTCTGTTATTGGAATGGATATAACGGCATCTCTAAAAAGATTCGAGACTACATTACCAGAACGATACCGAATTGCAACTGGTGAATGTATATTAAATGCTGTTATGTTTGATATAGACGATGAAAATCATAAGGTAAAAAGTATAAAAAGAATAAACCAATAAATAGCTTGTCGAAGTAAGTCGAAAATATGAGAATATTGCGATGAAATCTCCTAAAAATTTCCAAAAAACACTTTACAAACATTTCCATATAATGTAAAATAACAATCGTAAAAGTTGCAACAAAAATAAAAATTATAGGAGGCAAAAGAAAAATGGAAGTTTTAAAAATTTCATCTAAATCAAACCCTAATTCAGTTGCAGGAGCAATCGCTGGATTAGTAAAAGAATCAAGTAAAGCAGAAATGCAAGCAATTGGAGCAGGAGCATTAAATC
>CAMNWO010000021.1 GCA_946565805.1 uncultured Clostridium sp. | reverse complement strand
AGCTACCTACAAAGTATGAAAAAGAAGATATAGATAAATGCTTTAAAGGTTTGCAGGGGATGATATTGTTTTCAACAGAAACTTTAAAAGCAAAAGAAGAAAAAGACTTAAAGATAGTAAATATAATGTCATCAGCAGCTCTAAGAGGAAATAAACAAGAAGCAGTATATTGTGCTACTAAATGGGGAGAAAGAGGATATACAGAAAGTTTAAAGGTTGCATATAAAGGAACAAATGTAAAAGTAATTGGAGTATATCCAGGTGGAATCAATACAGAATTTTATAAAAATAGTAGAGATTATGTATCAGAAGAAAAACAATCCACATTTATGAAGCCATATGATGTTGCAAAAACAATTATAGATAATGTTACAAACAACACTAATTTAACAGTTGCGGACATTATAATAGAGAGAAATTAATAGAGGGGTATAGTTAATGGAAAAACATGAATTAGTTGATATAAATGGAAATAAAACAGGTAAAATTTTAACACATGTTGAGGCTCGTGATATTAACAATGTGCCTAATGGATGTTATATATCAGTAGTTGGAGTAGTTATCATTAATGAAAATGACGAAATATTACTTCAAAAACGTAGTAGATTTAAAAGAGTAAATCCTAGTAAATGGGGTATCTGTGGAGGAAAAGTGGATTTAGGTGAAACACTACTTGAAGCAGGGATTAGAGAAACCTTAGAAGAAATAGGGATTCTTTTGAATAAAGAAGAACTAAAATTCTTAAGTATGGATACTAATGAAAAAGCACATTTTACAGTATATTATGTTAGAAAGAATGTAGATTTAAAGAAATGTAAATTACAAGAAGAGGAACTTGAAGAAGTAAAATACTTTAAAATAGAAGAATTAGAAGCTTTAGATAATGAAGGCTTTGAATGGTTAGAAAATTTGAAGAAAATGATAAATAATTGAAAAATATAATTATTTATAGAAAAGAGGAGAAAATAAATTATGTTAGATAATTTTGAAAGCATTAGTCCAACAGCAATTGTTACTTCTTATCCAAGAACATTTACAGATATACCTTATGAAAAGGAAATATATCAATGGTTACAAAAAAATTGTAAAGATAATGATGTAAAATTAAATAAATTATTAGCACCGGAAATAGAAGCAAGGTATAAACTAACTAACAAGATACTTGATGATTTAAATATAGAGCAGGTAATTGAAATTGCAGCTGGATATTCTTCAAGAGGTATAATATATGCCGAAAAAGGATATGAGTATGTTGAAATGGATTTAGAGGAAGTAGCTAAAAATAAAGTTAAATTACTAAAGGATATTGCTAGTATTCCTAATAATTTGCATATAACAAGTGGTAATGCGTTAAACTATGCAGATTTTGAAAAATGTGATGGATTTCTTGATAAAAATAAAGAAGTAGCAATAATAAATGAAGGCTTACTTAGATACTTAACATTTGAAGAAAAAGAAATTGTGGCAAAAAATATTTATAATGTATTAAAGAAACAGAACGGAGTATGGATTACTTGTGATGTTACACCTAAAAAGTTTATAGAAAAGCAAAATGTATGCTTACCAGATTTTAATAAAAACTTAAATCAAGTTACTTCAAGAAATAATTTACAAGACAGATTCAATGATATAGAACATATAAAATCATTTATGATGAAAATAGGATTTAAAAATATAGAGATTCATAGATTTATTGAAATGAAAGAAAAGTTAAAATCGTTTGAAATATTAGGTGTTGCAAAAGAAGAATATGATGAATTATTAGAAAATACAATAGTAGCTGTTATTAAAATATAAACTTTGTTATAGACCAAAAACACCAATTTGTGGGTACATTATGCTTGGAGTTAGAAATAATACTATTATAAGACTTTTGAGGAAACAACAGATATTGCTACTATGAAAGAAATTAATAATATATTGAATAAAATTGGAGGAAAAAATGTGAATGCAAATGATTATTTTAAAAATGATGAATATTGGTCTAAACATATTAACAAAGATTTAGAAGAGGATTTATGGATAGATGACTATAAAACTTATTTTAATTCAAAAGGAAAATGTTTAGACTTAGGATGTGGAATTGGACAATATTCCAAACAACTTATAAAATATGGATATGATGTGGTTTCAGCTGATATATCAGAGATAGCTCTAAATAAAGTTAAAGAGTTTAATGAAAATATAGTAAAATTGGATATGAGAAATAAATTACCTTTTTTAGATAGTGAATTTGATTTGGTATTTGCTAATTTATCGATTCATTATTTTTCTGATAAAGACACTAAAAAATTGTTATTAGAAATAAAAAGAATTTTAAAAGATCATGGATTATTTATTGGAAGTGTCAATGGAATCCAAGGTCTAAAAGTGATGGGAAATGAGGCTGAAGAAATTGAATATCATTTCTATGAATATAAAGATAAACAAATAAGACTATTTGATGCTAGTGATACTAAAAAATATTTAGAAGACTTTAATATTATAAAAATAGATGAAAGAGAAACTATAAGATTTGGATATAAGAAGAATTATATAGTATTCATTGTAAAAAAATAAGTGGACGGAACAATTATGAGAAATTTAGAAAGTAAATTAAAAAAGAGAAAAATTAACCATGAAAAATTATTAAAATATGGTTTCAAAAAAGAAAATGAAAAATATGTGTATAAAACAAAAATACAAAATGGTCAATTTGAAGTAAACGTATTAATTTCAGACGAAAAAAATTATGCAAAACTAATCGATTTAGAAAATGAAACAGAATATATCCCTGTAGACTTGGAAACATCAACAGGTCAATTTGTAGGGGAACTAAAGCAAGAATATGAAAAAATAATAGAAGACATTATTATGAAATGTACGAGCAAAGAAGTATTCAAAAGTAGACAAGCCAAAGAAGTAATACAGTATATTGAAGAAAAATATAGAGACAAGCTAGAATTTTTATGGGAAAAATTTGATGATAATGCTATTTGGAGAAATAAACAAAACAATAAATGGTATGGAATTCTACTAACAGTATCTGAAAGAAAATTAGGAATCGAATCAGACAAAATAGTAGAAATTATTGACTTAAGATATCCCAAAGAGAAGATAGAATCAGTATTGGACCATACTAAAATTTTTCCAGGATATCATATGAACAAAAAAAGCTGGATAACAATCAAATTAGACGAAACTGTAGAAACAACAAAGATATTTAAATTAATAGATAACAGTTATAAGCTATCCATAGGGAATAAATGTGGTATTACAGGAGAAAGTTTATCTCAAAAAGTATATGAATATTTAACGACTATCCCAGAAGGAAAAGTAGTTACCTATAAACAGGTCGCGGAAAGTTTAGGAAATAAAGGTCTAGCAAGAGTGGTAGGAAATATACTCCACAAAAATCCAGACGGAGATAAATATCCTTGTTATAAAGTTTTAAATAGCAAAGGTGAACTGGCAGAAGCTTTTGTGTTTGGCGGAAAAGAAATTCAAAGAGAAAGACTAGAAAAAGAAGGAATTAAAGTAATAAATGATAAGGTTGATTTGAAATTATATCAATGGAAAGAAGAAGGCGTTTGATAAAAATGCCTTGTACATCAGATTGGTATCCAAAACAACATAGAATGATTGAGGAGAAATAAATTTATGAAAGTATTAATAGCAACAAAAAATCAAGGAAAAATTGAAGGCGCAAAAAGAGCATTATTAAACTATTTCGAAGATATAAAAATGGAAGGAATACCAGTAGAATCAGAAGTAGGAGAACAACCCGTAAACGAAGAAATATATGCTGGGGCTAAAAACAGAGTAAAAAATCTAAAAATATATGCACAAAAAAATAACATAGAAGCAGACTTATATTTAGCAATAGAAAGTGGTATTACAAATGCATTGGGAAGATGGATGATTACCAATATAGCTGTAATTGAAGATAGTAATGATTTTGAAAGTTATGGCACCAGTTCATCATTTCCAGTGCCAGAGAGATTAGCCCAAGAGATTATAGACACAGATTTAAGTCAAGTAATGGATAAGGTTTTTGAAAAAGATGAAGAAAGGCATAATAAAGGTGGAGGCATACAATTATTAACGCATAATAAAATATCGCGAATTGATTTAACAGAAAGTGCATTTATTATGGCACTAACTAAATATATTAATGATGAATGGAAGTAAAGAATGGTATATAAGGAGTTGAAATATAATGAAAATAGGAATTGATATTGACGATACAACATTTTTAACTGTAAAAGCAATGCTAAAATATGCTGACAAATTTGAAGAAGAAAGAATTGGAAAAAAGACGAATAGAAATACTTTAGGTTTAATAAAAAATCGATATTATTTAAAAGAATTATATGGTTGGGAGCAAGAAACAAAATTTGCTTTTTTTGATAAGTTTTATAAGAATGTATTAGAAGAGTGTACAATGCTTCCTGATGCAAATAAGGTAATTCAAAAATTGAAAAAGGAAGGAAATAGTATACACTTTATAACGGCAAGGCTAATAAATATTAAAGATTGTGATACAGAAGTAATCACTAAACAAAGTTTAGAAAAATTTAATATTCCCTATGATAGCTTAGACTTACATATTAGTGATAAACTATCGTTTTGCAAAGAGAATAAAATTGATGTAATGATTGAAGATAGTTATGAAACTTGTAGAGAATTAGTAGACAATGGTATCAAGGCAATTTTAATGACTAGCAAAATGAATTGTAATATTGAAACAAAAGAAATAGTAAGAGTAAATAATTGGAATGAAATTTATCAAGAAATAAGGAAACAATCAAAATGAATAAGAAACAAATTTTAATATTTGGTGGATGTTTTAATCCACCATTAAATTCACACTTTCTATTGGCGGAACAGCTACTAAACGAATATAGCCAAATCGAAAAAATAATATTTATGCCAGTAAACAGTCACTATCAAAAAGAAGATTTAATAGACAACAAACACAGATATCAAATGCTAAAACTAGTTTGTGATAAAAATGAAAAGTTTGAAGTATCAAAATTAGAACTAGAAGCAGATAGGCAACTTTATACCATTGAGACATTAAGAAAAATGCAAGAGCAATATCCAGAATATGAAATTGCTTTTATCATGGGAAGTGATAATTTAAAAGAGTTAGAGACTTGGAACTGTGCTAATGAATTGGTAAAAGAATTTAAAATGTATCTATTGGAAAGAGACAAAGATGATGTAGAGAACATTATACAGGATAGTAAATTTTTAGAGGAAAATAAGACTGCTTTTATCAAAGCGAAAAATAATGTAACCAGTAATATGAGTTCAACTTTTGTAAGGGAAAAACTAAGAGGAGGAAAAAGCATTCGCTATTTAACGCCAGATGAAGTAAGGTCTTATATTATCAAAAATAACCTATATCAATAAAGGTGGTTAAAAATTATGTTAGAAAAAGAAAGATTGCAAAAAGAAACAGAAAATGCAATTAAATGGATAAAAGAATATGTAAAAAATTCAGGAGCTAAAGGAATTGTGATAGGAAATAGTGGTGGGAAAGATTCTGCCACTGTTTTAGCCATGGCAGTAAAAGCGCTTGGAAAAGAAAATGTAGTGGCTGTATCTATGCCATGTTTTTCCAAGCCATGTGATTTAGAAGATGCTAAGCTAGTAGCTGAAACATTTGGTGTAAAATCCTTAGAAGTTGATTTAAGCAGTTGTTATCAAGAAATGGAAAAAGAAATTGAAACGAAGTTAGTAAACAAATTATCAAAAGAAGCAACTATTAATATCAAACCTCGATTACGAATGACAACTTTATATGGAATTGCACAAACGTTAGGATATTTAGTAATTGGAACAGGTAATCTTTGTGAAGCGATGGTTGGATATACCACAAAATGGGGAGATAATAGTTCGGATTTTAATCCAATTGGTAACTTTACCGTAGAAGAAGTATTAGAAATAGGAAGGTCTTTAGGAGTTCCAGAAGAAATATTACGAAAAGCTCCCAATGATGGACTAGGAGGATTAACAGATGAAGAAAAAATGGGGATAACGTATCATCAAATAGCCAAAATGATTGAAACAGGAGAGACAGAAGAAGGGGCAAAAGAGAAAATAGTAAAGAGATATCAAGACTCAAAACATAAAAGAAAAATTGTGCCAGTATATCCAGTTGATAGACGAAATTTTCTAAAGGAAAAATATGGGGAGTAATTAATAAAATGCAAGAAATAGAGTTATTGAAAAAAATCAGAAAGCCAATTGTAGAATGGTATCAAGAAAATAAAAGAGAATTACCTTGGAGGAAAGAAAAAAATCCTTATTATATATGGATTTCCGAAATTATGCTACAACAAACGAGAATAGAAGCGGTTAAGCAATATTATAAACGATTTTTGGAGCAAATACCCAATATTCAAGCTTTAGCAGAAATGGAAGAAGAAAAATTATTAAAATTATGGGAAGGATTAGGTTACTACAATCGTGCTAGAAATTTACAAAAAGCAGCCAAAGTAATACAAGAAAATTATAAGGGACAAATGCCAAGAACTTATGAAGAATTAATCCAATTACCAGGAATAGGGGAATATACAGCAGGTGCTATTAGTTCCATTGCTTTTGATGAACCAGTTCCAGCAGTAGATGGAAATGTTCTTCGAGTCGTAAGTAGAGTAGTGGGAAGTAAAGAAGATGTACTAGAAAATAAAACCAAAAAAGAATTTACGAAAAAGCTAAAAGAAATTATGCCAAAACAAGCAGGGGACTTTAATGAAGGTCTAATGGAACTAGGAGAACTAGTATGTATTCCTAATGGACAACCATTATGTGAAAAATGTCCTCTACAAAAGCTTTGTATTGCTAAAAAAGAAAATTTAACAGATTCCATTCCAGTACGAAATCAAAAAATAAAAAGAAAAAAAGAAGAAGTAACTGTATTTTTATTAGAATGTAAAGGGGAATTTGCTATTCAAAAAAGAAAGAAGACAGGATTATTAGCAAATATGTATGAATTTCCTAATGTTAGTCAAAAGCTTACTAAAAAACAAATAGAAAAAGAGTTACAAGATTGGAATTTGAAAGGTGGTAATCCAGAGAAAATTGGAACTCATCATCATGTTTTTTCTCATATAGAATGGGATATGACAGGTTATAAAATTAAAACAACCAATAAGAATGACATGTTTATATGGAAAAGGAAAGCAGAAATTTTAGAAAATTATGCGATACCAGGAGCATTTGTTCCTTTTCGTGATAAAATGTGAAGATTGCCTTATTAATGGTTGTATTTTTAAGAAAAATAGTGTATAATAAGCTATGGTAATGGAGTGGTATCGAAGTGGTCATAACGAGCTACACTGGAACTGTAGTAGTCGCGAAAGCGGCCCGTGGGTTCGAATCCCACTCACTCCGCCATATATTATTTTCCTAAAGAACTAAAAATCCAATCAATAATCTGATTTTTAATCATAAAATATTCTTTCTCTTCAAACTGCATATTAGAAATGCAGTGTTTTTTATTCGAAATGTGACTACAAAACATACACTCATGCAAATTGTTACAATCCTGAATAAAAAAAGAATTACTAATATGACTCGAGCAAATCACATTATAACTATTGGTACAAGCACCAGAATCATCCACACGCAGGCAAAATCCAGAATCAGCGGTCCTTTGAGAAGCAATGGTAAACTCACAATTAGCACAGCCATCGCAAAAAACAATATTTTTGCAACTACGACAATCTGCACAATGAAAAGCATTTTCACATTTATACATAGGGTCACATTGTGACACATTAATACAGTCATAAGTTCTTTCAGTAGTAATATAATTAATTTTCTTCCAAATATCAATGATATCTTTTAAATTTTTTACTTCTTGTTTGGGAAGAAGCCAGCCCTTTTGCTTATCATAAGTCTCCATGTTATTTTGGGTAATGAAAAGAGTACCATGAAGAATTTCAGTCCAAGTTTCTTCTCCTGTTAAACTATCTAATACCTTTTTAGGAAGCTTAATATCAAAAGCTAGTTTAGAAAAGATAGTTTCCAATGGAAAAGGATTGGCTCTTCCAAATATCATCTTAAAAGATTGGTTAACAATGGTTAATGCCTGTTTTTTATCCATGATTTTCTACCTGCTTTCTACCAGTTGATTGGGAAGACATAAGAGAAACTAAAGAGTCTGCCATTTCTCCAATCTGGAATGAAAAAGTTTTACTTTCTTTTTCAACTGGTTTAAATTCTTTTAATAAAGGATCCGTTCTTAAAATTTGGTTCATTCGCCTTCTAGGAGAAGGAGTAAAATCTAATGTTTTAGCTTTAAAAGCAGGTAAAGGAACGCCGTTACTACTAATACGTACAATACATTCTCGATTTTTCAATTCTGTTAACATTTTTAATTTGATTCGATAAGAATTGCGAACTGCTACATTCATATGCATATTACTTTCTAGAACCATAGCATCTGCTTTAGAAACACGAAAAACATAATAATTAGAAACATTAGCAAAAATAGCATTTTGTAAGTCTTCACTAATTTGTGTAAAATATTGTTGTATTAAAACTAAAGAAAGATTGTATTTTCGTGCTTCTGATAAAAACCCACTTAAAATGGGATTTTCAATCAAAGCTACTTCATCTACGACTAAAATAATATGTTCTTCATAACGATAAGATTGAATTAGTTCCAGTATTTGTTGCATAATCAGCCCAGAAATGGTTTTAGTTACTTTTTGTCCTAGGTTAGATTGATCAAGTGAAAAGATAGTAAGAAAATTGTTTTGCAAAACATCTTGTACTTGAGGTTTTCGTCCTTCTTCTCTAAAGGCTGGTAGTAGTTCCATTTCATCAATAAAAGCAATAATAGGTGCAATTGCTTCTTGATAAGAATGTGATTTTAATTCATTAAAATCGCTTAAAAAGAAATTGGTAATGCTTTCTGCCAAATGAAGTTTGTTTTGATTAATGGTATGATTTCTATATTCTATATCTAAAATCAATTTTTTTAAGTTTGCAAAATTAAGACAATTACAAGCCATTAATAAATGAATACTATGTCTTAAAACCCTTTCTAATCTAGCATTATACTGATCTGCCATTAAAGTTTGGAAAAGTGACAAAACTAATTCCACAGAAGATACGATATCTTTTTTAGGTGAATTCATAAATAAGTCACAACAAGTGTCTAATTCTTTAAAGTCCACTACTTTTGTGTGCTCCAAACCACCAATTTCCTTTTCTAAAGCGCTATGAGGGTCAATTACTACTACTTTGTAATTTTGAGAAAAAGAAATTTCTTGGTTGATATTAGTAATAATGGAACTAGCTAACTTGGATTTTCCAGTACCACTAGAGCCAATTATCATAGAATGGTGATCAAAATCGAAATTATTTTGAGATAGGTAATAGTTTTCTGCTAAATAAGGGAAAGTATCTATTTTCAAAATAGCACTTTGTTTGTCACTTCTTAATAAAGGTAATGCTTTTTGGATATCTAAGTATTCATTTTCATGTTTTCGATAAAAGAAACGACTATAAACTGAAAAATCAATCGCAAAAAGATAATGAGGGATAACCAAAAGAGCTTTTCTTTCTCGATACTTTTTTCGATTTTTCTTTTCAAAAAATAGTTTAGTTTTTGTAAAAAAGTGACTTTTTCGATAACTAAAAATACTCATTTTAACAAATTTTAATTCTTGATTGCAAGAGGCTTCTATTTTATCGAAAATATCTAATATATTTTTTTCTTTGTTGGTTAAGACAAAGGGAAATCTTTTTTTACTACAAAAATTTATAAAGTCTTCTTTTTGTTCTTCTTCTAATTTTTTTATCATAAATTCACCTAGTGAATTAATAATAGGTGGCAATATACGCGAAGTTTCACAGAAAAAGTGAACTTCATTTAATCCAATTTTAGCATATAAATTCCAAGTTCGAAAAAGACCGTTTAGTTTTGAAATAGCATTTAGTAAATCAAGCCATGATTTAGCATTTACATTGTCAGATGTTAGAATGATTTCAGATAAAATTTTTTCTTTCATAAGGATAACCTCCTAGTACTATTATAGGGTAGGGAGATAAAAAACAACTGACTTTTCTGAAAAGAAAAAAGTCAGTTGTTCTAGTGATAATTAATCTTCGATTGGGACCAAAAAGTCAGTTACATCATCATGGTAATATTCTAATTCTGGAATAGGTCGAATGTTATATTGGCAACTTGACAAAAAAGACAAATAAAATTTTTGCGTTATTTCTTGCACTTTATCACATTCGAAAGTGGGAACATGAAAGCATAACCATTTACTTTTAGGAATTATGTATTTGGTAAATCCAGGAATTTCTTGTTTATATAAAATCCAATACTCAAACTGGTCACTTTCAAATCTATCTTCATATACAGTCATTCCATAGTCAATTTCTCCATAAATAGGAGCATATTTTTGATACATTTTTTGAAAAAATATAGGTGCTTCTTTTTGAATTGTTTGTTTTGTAGTTTTCATTCCTTTTCCATATAATATTAATTCTTCTTGTTCAATAATACGATATTCAATCTTTTCATTAGAAACGATTGCCGTTTCATCAAAATGTAATTTAGGATAAAGATTTAATTTTTCGGGATTACTTTTAACGGAACTTGGCTTAATACCATGAAATTTTTCAAAAGCTCTTGAAAAAGAAGTAGGATTTTCATACTGATATTGAAAAGCTATATCAATTACTTTTGCATCATTTTGACATAGAGCAGAACCTGCTTGTGATAATCTTCTTTTTCGAATATAATCAGCAATACTAATATTGCAAATTAAAGAAAATAAACTTTGCATAGTATATTCATTAACACCTAAAAATTGAGCAAGCCTAGAATAAGAAATAGGTTGATCCAAGTTTTGTTCAATATAAAGTATCATTTTATTTAAAGAGTGATAAAGGTTCATAGTAATTCAAAAAAGCTCCTTTCTTTTTATATGCTATATTATAACGTAAATTTTTTAATTTGTAAAATAGGGGGAAATGTGTTATACTTTAGAAGGAAAGAAAGTTGAACCTTGTGAAAGGATTGTGATTAGAAATGAAAGTAGGATTTACCATTGGAAAATTTGCACCATTGCATAAAGGACATCAATACTTGATCGAAAAAGGTTTAGAAGAAATGGACAAGTTTTATGTTATTATCTATGAAACAGAAGTGATACAAATACCAATTGAAAAAAGAGCAGATTGGATTAAACAAATTTATCCTAATGCTAATATTATTTATGCAAAAAATCCACCAAGTCAGTATGGAATGGATGAAGAAAGTGTAAAAATACAAACCGATTATTTAAAAAAAATAGTTAATGAAATTGAAGTAACTCATTTTTATAATAGTGAGCCATATGGTAAATTTGTTGCTAGAGATTTAGGGGTCGAAGAAGTTCAAGTGGATCGAAAAAGAGAAAAATATCCAATAAGTGCAACCGCTATTCGATGTGCAATAGAAGAGAATGAGAGATATATTAATAAAATTGTATATAAAGATATAAAAGAAGCCTAGAATAAAAAGGCTTCTTTTATGTTAGCTTAAGAAAGACTTTAAATAAAATTAAGAAAAAATCAATAGGAATTTTTAGATGGTTATGTTAGAATGTAGAAAATGAGACGGTAGGGACAGTCCTTTTGTGTCTCATTTGCTTACTTACTATTATAATTAATATATTATTAATTTAAAATGAGACACAAAAGGACTGTCCCTACTGTCTCATTTCAAGAAAGGGGAGGAAAATGGAAAGAACAGTGTTAAGATGTGAAAACTTAAATAAGAAATTTGGCAAAAAGTCAATATTAAAAAATGTTTCTTTTTCTATACAAGAAGGCGACATTTTAGGGTTCATTGGACCAAATGGTGCAGGAAAAACAACAACCATAAAATTAATATTAGGTCTTCAAAATATTACAGAAGGAAAAGTTTACATTAATGGATATGATATTGAGAAACAATTTACGAAAGCGATTGAAAAAGTAGGAGCGATTGTAGAAAATCCAGATTTGTATATGTATTTATCTGGCTATGAGAATTTAAAACTTCTTACTAATTTATACCAAGGAATTGATACAAAAAGGATTGATGAAGTAGTAAAGATGGTAAAATTGGAAAATAGGATAAGAGATAAAGTTTCCAAATATTCTTTAGGAATGAGGCAAAGATTAGGAATTGCACAAGCTATTTTACATCGACCAAATCTATTAATTTTAGATGAACCAACGAATGGATTAGACCCAGAAGGAATAAAAGAGATGAGAGAGCTTTTAGTGGATTTGGCACAAAAAGAAAAAATGGCAATTTTAATATCTAGCCATAATTTAGCAGAGTTAGATAATTTATGTAATAAAGTTTGTATTATTAAAAATGGTGAAATAATTGAAACAAGTGATATTTCTGGTATTAAAAAGGAAGAGGGAAAACAATATAAAATTTTTGAGGTAGATGATGGAAAAAGAGCAAAAGAATTATTACCAAAAGCATTAAGTCTGAAAGAAAATAAATTTAAAATAGATATACCAAAAGAAGAAGTACCAGAAATAATTGAAGAATTAGTGAAAAACAAAATTAAAATTTATGAAGTAAAGGAAGAAGAAAAGTCATTAGAACAAGCTTTTTTTGAAAAGACAGGAGGGAATGTAATTGAGTAGATTAATAAAAAATGAATTAACTAAAATTTTTAAAAAGAAAAGTATTTATATTACTTTATTTGTTGTCTTAGCATTTGTTATTTTAACCAATTGTATTTATAAATTTTTTTATCATAGTGGAAGTTATGATGAGTATAGTGACAATTATATTCAATATGCTAAAGAAGAAATTAAAAAATTGGACCCCAATAAGCCAAGCGACACAAAAATGTATATTGATATAAAATCTACTTTGGATAGGTACGAATTGGCGCAGAAATATGAAGCGAATAGTTGGCAAAGAAGTTTATTAGCAGTTCAACTTTCTAGTCATATTAGTGAGAAAAATACCTATTTATATGGAGAAAATAAAGACCCAGAAAAGGTAAAAGAGATAGAACAAACAATTACTAAAATTTTGGGAAAATTAGAAGAAGGAGATTGGAAATATTTTGCAAATGAAGATTTAGAACAAGCCAAAACGAAACTAGCTAGTTTAGAAGAACAAAAAACAAAAACAATTGATAAGCAAGAACTACAATCATTAGAAATAGAAATCGAAAATGCGAAAATAGATAAAGAAGTAGCTGAAATTCGTTTAAATAAGGAAATTCAATACGGAAATGATTTTAGAAATAAAGCATTAAATACATATCAAACAGAAGCAAAAAATGTTATTAATGTTGGAAACGGAGAAAGAGAATTAGAATATGAAGAAAAAAGAGATTACAATGAAAGTTTAGAAAAAAGAGAAATCAATCGATATATTTTGGAAAATGATGTAGATGTCAATAAAACAAATGATGTAAGAGGTATTTTAAAAGCATTATTCAATGAATATGGGTTATTTATAATTGTTATGATTATCATGATAGCAGGAACCATTGTAAGTGAAGAATTTAACAAAGGAACGATTAAATTATTATTAGTAAAACCATATAATAGAAATAAAATTCTATTGGCAAAGTTTGTTACTGTCTTCATTATGATAGCATTTTCTATCTTAGCAGTAGTAGTAATGGAATTAATAGTAGGAGGAATTATCTTTGGATATGACAGTTTATCAGTACCAGTTTTAGATTATAACTTTACAACAGGAAATTTGGAAACCATAAATATATTCACTTATTTAGGAATTGAAATTGCAACCCAATTACCAAAACTAATATTATTAGCAACCTTAGCATTTTCTTGTAGTACATTATTTTGCAACAGTGCGGTAGCAATTAGCATACCATTGCTAGGCTATATGTCAGCAGACATGATAAACATGCTAGTAATTCAAAATAAAATAGAATTTATGAAATTCTTTGTAAGTTTAAATTGGAATTTTGAAGAATATCTATTTGGTAGTTTGCCAAGCATGGAAGGAATGAGTTGTGCATTTTCTAGCATTATTTGCATGATATATTTTGTAATCATGTTGATACCAACTTTTATAGTATTCAAAAGAAAGAATATTAAAAATATTTAGTGAGACAGTGGGGACAGTCCTTTTCTGTCTCATTTATTTTAATTAATAAAATATTGGTTATAATAGGAATGACTAAAATGAGACAGAAAAGGACTGTCCCCACTGTCTCAAAATTATAGTTGCATTTATAAAGCAAAATATGTTATAATATACATAAAATCGGTAGATTTTGTAACTATGAACCTTTTTATCAAACTGAAAGGAGAACGAAGATTATGACAAGACGGGAGAATAACAAGAAAAATGAAGGGAAAAAGTTCTATACTGACAAATTGGTAGAAGTAGTGCCAATTGGAGGCCGCAAAGGGAAATATAACTATTTCATAGAGATAGTTTTAGCACAACATGCAAAATTCTATGCCATTCAAAAGAATGAGCTTGAAATTATGATTTGTGTTAAATTCAAAGGAGGAAAGGTAGAGAAGTATCACTATTTTGCAACAGAAAATGTAGCAACTTTTAATCGGTCCTACCAGATAAAAGATAAAAAGCCGATTACATTTAAGAGGAGTGAATTAGCGGACGAAATGAAGAATTGGTTAGCTTAATGTAAAGTTGGTTGCATAGTTCAAAAAGGACGTAAGAGATTTTCTTACGTCCTTTTTCTGGTTATTAAATCCATTGCCATATTTATAAAAGAAAATATAGATGCTATTAGCAAAACAATGCCAATACATAAGATAATAATTTTACAAGTTTTAGTTTTCATAATTTACTTTCTAATAATCAATTTTAAAAATTATACCATGAAACAATCCTAAAAGCAGGAATAATTTTAATTTGAAAATTTAAAGAATAGGTTGATTTGAAAAGTGAACTGCTATATAATAATACCAGAAAAAATAAAAGGAGGAACCAGAATGGAAGCAAAAATAATTGGAGAAACATTACCAGCAGTTGTTTGCAAATTAAAAAGAGGAGAAGCTATCTTAACAGAAAATGGTGGAATGAGTTGGATGGATGAAGGAATTACCATGAAAACAACCACAAATGGTGGAATTATGAAAGGAATTGGTAGAGCCTTTGCAGGAGAATCAATTTTTATGAATGTATATACAGCAGATAAAGACGATGTAGAAATTGGATTTTCATCTTGTTTTCCAGGACAAATATTAGAATTTGATTTAAAAGAAGGAGAGACGATTATCGCCCAAAAACGTGCTTTTCTTTGCTCAGAAAATACAGTAGATATATCTATGCAATTCCGTAAAAAGATAGGTGCAGGATTCTTCGGAGGAGAAGGATTTATCATGCAAAAAATAACAGGACCAGGAAAAGTATTTTTAGAAATAGATGGTTCTGTTGTTAGAAGAGAATTACAAGCAGGGGAAAAATTGAAAGTTGATAATGGTTATGTAGCAGCCATGACAAAAGATGTGAAATTAAATATTGAAACAGTAAAAGGAGTAAAAAATATTATTTTTGGAGGAGAAGGGTTATTCTTAACAACTTTAGAAGGTCCAGGAACGGTATGGTTACAAACTATGCCAATTTCAAAATTATCTAGCTTATTATATGTAGGAACTCCAAGATAAAAACACGAATTTGACATAAAACCGAAAATGAGATATAATAAAATCAAACCTTGTAAAGGGAGAAAAAATATGCTAGAAAGTATCAAAGAATTTTGTTACTTACTAGAGATTAATCCACTTTGGATAGTCATATTTATAGGTGCATTAACAACAAAAGTACTTGTACCATGGAGATTAGAATACAAAGTGGAAGAAACAGAAGAAAAAGAAACCGGAAAAAAGACATATAAAATATTTCGGTTAGAGGATAAATAAGAAGAAAGAGCATTTTTGTGAAAACAAAAGTGCTCTTTTCCAATTATGGGTATACAATTGGAGTAAAAAGTAATATAATTAGAATATAAAAAACGATGTTTTTTGGGACGGGGTCAAAAAACATCGGGGAGGAGAGAAGATGAAAGTAATATTAGTAAATGGAAGTCCTCATGAAAAGGGATGTACTTATACAGCTTTAAAAGAAGTAGAAGCAACATTAAACAAAAATGAAATTCAAACAGAAATCTTTTGGCTAGGAAATAATCCAGTAGCAGGATGCATAGGATGTGGAAATTGTTTAAAAACAGGAGAATGTTTCGTTAAAGATAAGGTAAATGAATTTTTGGAAAAAGTCCCTCAAACAGATGGCTTTATATTTGGGACACCAGTGCACTTTGCAGCAAGTTCAGGTATGCTATCTTCTTTTATGGATCGTGTATTTTATGGAAGAAGAAATTTATTTAGTAATAAGCCAGCATCAGCAATAGCAAGTTGTAGAAGAGGTGGAGCAACAGCAACTCTAGATGAAATCAATAAATATTTTGGAATTAGTAATATGCCAATCGTATCTTCTCAATATTGGAACATGGTGCATGGAAGTAAACCAGAAGATGTATTAAAAGATGAAGAAGGAATGCAAACCATGAGAACATTAGGAAATAATATGGCATGGTTGCTAAAATCTATTGAGGCTGGAACAAAAGCAGGATTAGAATTACCAAAAAATGAGCCAATTATAACAACAAACTTTATAAGATAATTTAAGGTTGCCAATGGTTCCGGGTTAAAATGGCAACCATTAGTCAATACTTATCAATAGTTGCCATTTTAACCCGGAACCATTGGCAACCAGTGTTCCAAAAGAAAGGGGAAACAAATGAAACAATGTGGAAAGATAGGGATTTTTGACTCTGGAATTGGTGGTGTAACAGTATTACGTGAGATAATCAAAATTTTACCAAAAGAAAACTACTTATATTATAGTGATTCTAAAAATAATCCTTATGGTGACAAAACAGATAAAGAAATAAAACAATTATGTGATAAAATAACACAACAATTGATAGAAGAAGGTTGCAAAGCAATTGTAATAGCATGTAATACAGCAAGTGCTAAGGCAGTGAAATATTTAAGAAAGAAATATCCGCAAGTACTATTTATTGCGATAGAACCAGCTTACAAAATGGTTTATGATTATGCTTATGACAAACCTACTTTGGTTATGGCAACCAAAGCGACCATTCAAAGTGAAAAGTTTAAATTATTATTAAAAAAATATAATAATAACAAAACTTTTCTTTTACCTTGTATAGGACTAGCAGATAGAATTGAGCATGGAGATAAAGAAGAAATCAAAAGATATTTAGAGGAGAGTCTTGGAAAATATAAGGATAAAGTAAGAAATGTAGTGTTAGGCTGTACACATTATCCATTAATTCAAAAAGAGATTGAAGAAATATTAGGACAAGTTCAATTTTTTAATGGTGCTCCTAATTTAGCTAAACATTTAAAAAATATATTGCAAGAAAATGATTTGCTGTATGAGGGAGAGGGAAAAATAGAATTTAGAGATTCGCAAGAATTAGAAGAAAAGAAGCAAAGATTTTTTGAAATATTGAAAGGAGAATCAATAAATGAAACTATTAAAAAATAATTTAAAAAGTGAATTAAATATAAGAACAGAGAAAAATTACCCAGTAAAAGGGATTGAATTTATTGACATTACACCATTAATTCTACAAAAGGAGACATTAAACGAAATTACAGATAAATTAATAGAAGAAGTAAAAAATAAAGAAATTGACTATATCGTAGCTCCAGAAGCAAGAGGATTTCTATTTGGAACGGCAGTTGCGAATCAATTAAAAATAGGATGTATACCAGTTCGAAAAAAAGGAAAATTACCACCAACAACAGTAGCATGTACATTTGATTATGAAAAAGAATATGGAAAAGACCAGTTAGAGTTACCAAAGTTAGTAAATGATGAGACATATGAGAATAAAAACTTTTACATTGTAGATGATATTTATGCAACTGGAAATACAATAACAGCAATTGAAAATGCGATTAAAAAGTTAGGTGGAAATGTAGTGGGAAAAGGTGTCGTTATGAATATTGTAGCGTTAAACCAAGATAAAGATGTATTCTCTTTATTAGACGTGGAAGAAGAAATATAAATAGTAAAAAGGATTTAGGTAATAATAAACTTAAATCCTTTTATGAAACTATAAATATTTTTTTAATTGTTCTACCGTATCTTCTTGAAATTGAACAAATTCTGTTAAGATATTTTTTACAGGTTCGTCAGTTGTTGGATTATGATTTAAAAGTTTAACACCTTTAATAATTCCCATATTCGTACCTTGTAGCATCATTTCTGCAATTTTAGAAGTACTTTTATCTTCCATGGTATTGAACTCAATACTCATCCATCCCATTGCTTTTTGCATAGGATTTAATTCTTTTGGAAAATCGTCATAATTTGTTAATTGCGTATTTACTTTGTTTAAAATATCGTTGTATTTATCATATTGAAATTTTAAATCTTTTTTGAAGTTATCATCTTGTACTTTTTCCGCAACATTGGAAATGGAATCCATCCCCATTTTAATACCTTTATTAATTTCGTTTAAAATATAACCAGGACTATCCATAATAATTCCTCCTTTAATTCTTTTTAATATAACCAAAATATGAAAAGAATATTCTAATTATAAATGTTCACAAAAAATTCACAAAAAAATTAGCAGATACTATTGACAAGTGCTAAAAATGGGTATAATATATAGAAAGTTAGCAATCAAAACAGAAGAGTGCTAAAAGAGGTGAAAAAAGTTGTTAGATGAAAGAAAAAAGAAAGTTCTGCAGGCTATTGTAGAAGAATATATCAACACAGCAGAGCCAGTAAGTTCAAATGCCATAACACAAAATCATGGATTGGAATGTAGTAGTGCTACCATTCGAAACGAAATGTCAGAACTAGAAAAAAGTGGTTTCTTAGACAAAACCCATACATCAAGTGGGAGAATACCATCAGCCAAAGGATATCGATACTATGTAGATGAACTTTTAAATGAAAATGATATTAGTAGGGAAGAAATTAAATACATTAGTTCAAAATTAGAAACCAAAGTAAACGAAATCGAAGACTTAACAAAAATAACAGCCAATACCATATCAGAAGTGACACATTATACAGCTGTTTCGATTGGACCTAAAACGACCATGCAATTAATTGAAGAAATTAAATTTGTTTTACTAGGAACAAGAATGATGATGGCAGTTATTTTAACAGATACAGGATTAGTAAAAGAAACCATTATTAAATTTGATGAAGACATCAACGAAAAACAAGTAGAAACTATGAACTATATGTTCAACAATAAATTGAAGAACCAACCGATCGAAACGATAGATAGACCCTTAGAAGAATACTTATATGATGAAATGACATATAGCGTGAATGTTATAAAACCAGTTATTGAACAAATCAAAAAAGTATTAGAGGAAGAAAATAAAATCTATTTAGAAGGAACCAATAAATCTTTTGATTTGCCAGAATTTAATAGTTTAGAAGTAGCCAAAAACTTTATCAATATATTAGATACAAAAGAACTAGTAGCAGATATGTTAAACTCTGGTTTTGCAGAAGATATAAATGTTTATATTGGAGAAGAAAACGAAAAACAAGAATTAAAAGATTTTAGTGTTGTTACCTTTAAACATAAAGTAAATGGTAGAGACATAGGGACAATCGGAATTATTGGACCGAAAAGAATGGATTATTCAAAAGTTATTTCCGTTATGAAATATATTAATAAAAAGTTAAAGGATTTTCCAGGTTAATAAAAAATAGAAAGGAAATGTAAAAAATGGCAGATAAAGAAAAACAAGAAAATTTAGAAGAGAAACAAGAAGTAGAGAATACCAAAGATATGGTACCAAAACAAGACTACGAAGAATTAGACGACAGATATAAAAGAATATTAGCAGAATTTGAAAACTTCAAAAAAAGAAGTAGCAAAGAAAGAGAGGGACTATACAATTCCATTCTTTCAGATGTAGTAGAAGTTATACTTCCAGTTGTAGACAATTTAGAAAATGCTGCAAAAGTAGAAACAGCAGATGAAGAATATAAAAAGGGAGTAGAACTTGTATTAAAACAACTTAAAGATGTTTTAGCTTCAAAAGGGGTAGAAGAAATCAAAGCAATAGGAGAAACTTTTGATCCAGAAGTTCATGAAGCAGTAAGTAGCATTCAAGATGAAAATCTAGGAGAAAAAGAAATTGCACAGGAATATAGAAAAGGCTATAAAATTGGAAGTAGAGTAATACGTCATTCCATGGTAGTGGTAGCCAACTAAATAAGTTATTAAATTTCAAAGTGATGTTTTTTGGGACGGGGTCAAAAAACATCGCAATAAAATATTATAGATAAAAACGATGTTTTTTGACCCCGTCCCAAAAAACATCAAAGGGAGGAATTTTAAAATGGGAAAAATTATAGGAATTGACCTAGGAACAACAAATTCATGTGTAGCAGTAATGGAAGGTGGAGAGCCAGTTGTTATACCAAACGCAGAAGGTAACAGAACAACACCATCTGTTGTAGCATTTTCAAAAAATGGAGAAAGATTAGTAGGACAAATTGCAAAACGTCAAGCTGT
>CAMNWO010000020.1 GCA_946565805.1 uncultured Clostridium sp. | reverse complement strand
CCAAAACACACCACCCCCCCCCCCCCCCCCCCCCACCCCCCCCACCCCCGTAAACCTTGGCAACCTTTTTTAGCAAAAAAACATTCACACAAAAAACACAAAGAAAATATCAATTCATAACAATAAAACAATATCATTAAGCATATAATATAGATAAAGAGAGGTGCTAAGCCCAAATGAAAACAAAAAGAAGAAGTAATTTAATAAAAGTTGAAAATTTTATGGACTATAATCAAGAACTGAAAATCGAAGATGAAACATTTCAAAAATTAATGTTTATTTATTCAGTAGCTATTAGGGAGTTGGAAACCAAAATTGGAATTTTAAAAGACGAATTTAAAATATTTTATAATTATGATTTGATTGACCATATTGATGCAAGAGTAAAAGAACCAGAAAGTATTAAGAATAAGATGAAAAAAAGAGAAATACCTTTTACTTATAAAGACATGATTGAAAATATTAATGATATAGCAGGAATTAGAGTGATTTGCCCATTAAAAAAAGACATATTTTCTATAATAGAGTTATTACGTAAGTTTCCAGGTATTTCTATTTTAAAAGAAAAAGATTATGTCACAAAACCGAAAAAGAGTGGATATTCTAGCTATCATTTGATTGTAGAAGTGCCAGTTACTTTATCGAGTCAAAATATTTATGTGAAAGTAGAAATCCAGATTAGAACGATTGCCATGGACTTTTGGGCTACATTAGAACATAAAGTGAAATATAAGCCAGAAGAGCAGATTAGTAAGCAGGAAGCAAAAGAATGGGTGAATTGTGCGAAGATTATTAATAAATTAGATAATAAAATGATGTTATTAAATTAATAGCTTAGTAATAGTTATAATGTCACATTAAGTGACGTTTTTTTATTGCAAAACGAAAAAAAATGAAAAACAAAGAAGGATTTATGTAAAATGCGTCGAATAATATAACTATGTATATTAATTTGAAACATATTGAAAGAAAGTGAGGGAAAAATGCAACGATATAGTGATGAAATCATAGACGAAGTAAGACAAACTAATGATATTGTGGATATCATATCGCAATATGTGCATCTAAAAAGAAGTGGCAGAAACTTCTTTGGACTATGTCCATTTCATAATGAAAAATCGCCATCTTTTTCCGTATCACCAGACAAGCAAATATTCCACTGCTTTGGCTGTGGAGTAGGAGGAAATGTATTCACTTTCTTAACAAAAATAGAAGGCATTAACTTTATAGAAGCAGTGCAAACTCTAGCAGAGAGGTCGAACATACAATTACCAACTTTAGAAAGCAATGGAGACTCTGCCAAAGAGTTATTAAAATCAAAAGTATATAAAGTAAATGAATTTACAGCTAATTATTATCATCAAAATTTGTACAAACCAGAATCGAAAATAGCACAAGAATATATCAAAAAAAGAAAATTAACCAATGAAACCTTACAATCTTTCCAAATTGGATTTTCAGGAAAATTCGACGAATTATACCAAGAACTAAAAAAACAAGGATTTGAAGAACCAGAAATCTTAGAATCTGGATTAGTCAATAAAAACGATAGAGGACAATACATAGATCGATATAGAAACAGACTTATGTTTCCTATTTGTGATGCCAGAGGAAGAGTAATAGCCTTTGGGGGAAGAGTATTGGATGATTCAAAGCCTAAATATATCAATTCGCCTGAAAATGTCGTGTATAGTAAAGGAAGAAACCTATTTGGACTAAATGTTGCCAAAAAAGGAAACATTAAACAGCTATTAATTGTAGAAGGATATATGGATGTTATATCACTTCATCAAAGAGGAATTACGAACGTAGTAGCACCATTGGGAACTGCACTAACACAACAACAAGGCTGGTTATTACGCAAGAATTCAGAAAAAATCATACTAAGTTTTGATTCCGATGAAGCAGGAATGATGGCTAAAATGAGAGCATTAGATATCTTACAAGATATGGGATGTGACATTAGGATTTTACAAATGGAAGGGGCAAAAGACCCAGACGAATATATCGTTAAATATGGAAATGCAAGATTTCAAAATTTAGTAGAAAAAGCGCTTTCTGTGATTGAATTTAAGGTAAAAGTATTAAAGCAAAATTTGAATTTGGAAGCAGTAAATGATAAAATTAAATTTTTGAAAGAAATTGCAAAATTGATTGCAAAAGTTGACAATACAATAGAAAGAGAAGTGTATCTTGAAAAAATAGCCAAAGAATATGGAATATCCAAAGAAGCAATTTATGCAGAAGTAAATAAACTAATGTATACAGGAAATAAAAGTGAAAAAATACTAGAAAAAGTAAAACCAGTTATACAGCACAAAAAAGTAGAAGAAAAAGAAATTCCACAAGCAATTAAAAAGAGAGAAAATACAGTAATATCAATTTTATTAGCTGGAGATATTAATGTATTTCCTATCATAAAACAAAACATTCAAAGGGAAGACTTTAAAGATAAGATTAATCAAGAAATTGTCAAAAAACTGTATGAAGAATTTGAAAAAGGAAATAGTAATATAAATAGCATAATTGATATGTTAGGGGAAGAAGAACAAAGCCATATTACAGAAATTATGGCAGATGATTATGAAATTAGTGACATAGAAAAAGCAATTGATGATATTATGCAAAGCTATGAAAAGGACAGGCTAAATAATCGTAAATTTGAGATATTAGAGCTATTAGAAAGCAATTTAGAACCTGACCAAAAAAAGGAATTGGAAAAGGAATTAAGTAATATTATAATTCGATTGGTCAAATTATAATAAACTTTAATGGGGAGGAAATAAGAAATGGCAAGAAAAAAAGAAGAATTAGAAAAAGAAGAAAAAGAGGAAAAAGAGGAAGTAGTAAAAAAAGAGAAAAAAGTTAAAGACCAAAATGAAAAATCACAAAAAATAGAAGAAGCAAGAAAAGTAGCCAAAAAGAAAATGGCAGATAAGAAAGAAAAACAAGCAGAAACAGAAGAAAATGGAACCGAAAATAAATTAAAAGAGGAAAAAGTAAATAGTATTCTAAAAAAAGCAAAAGAAAAAGGTCAAATAACCTATGGAGATTTAGCAACAGAATTAGATGATGTTAATCCAGAACAAATTGACCAAGTTTTTGATGCTTTTGAAGAATTAGGAGTAGACTTATTAACAGATGATTTAGAAGAAGAGCCAGACATCGAAGACTTAAAAGAAGTAGAAGAATTAAAATTAGATGAAATAACAGAAACTAGCTATGAAGGTATTAATGTAGATGACCCAGTTAGAATGTATCTAAGAGAAATTGGAAGGATACCACTTTTGAATTTTGATCAGGAATTAGATTTAGCAAAAAGAATTTTAGAGGGAGATGAAGAAGCAAAACAGGAATTAGCAGAATCGAACTTAAGATTAGTTGTAAGTATTGCTAAAAAGTATGTAGGTAGAGGAATGTTATTCTTAGACTTAATACAAGAAGGAAACATGGGATTGATAAAGGCTGTTGAAAAATTTGATTATACAAAAGGATTTAAATTCAGTACCTATGCAACTTGGTGGATTAGACAAGCGATTACAAGAGCGATTGCAGACCAAGCAAGAACCATAAGAATTCCTGTGCACATGGTAGAAACCATTAATAAATTAATTAGAACTTCTAGACATTTATTACAACAATTGGGAAGAGAGCCAAGTCCAGAAGAAATAGCAGCAGAAATGGAAATACCAGTTGAAAAAGTAATGGAAATTCAAAAAATAGCACAAGATCCAGTATCATTAGAAACACCAATTGGTGAAGAAGATGATAGTCACTTGGGAGACTTTATACAAGATGATGATAGTCCAGCTCCACATGATTCAGCGGCCTATACTTTACTAAAGGAACAATTAGAAGATGTTATGAATACATTAACACCAAGAGAAGCTAAGGTTTTGAAGTTGAGATTTGGATTAGAAGATGGAAAAGCTAGAACATTAGAAGAAGTTGGGCGTGAATTTGAGGTTACACGTGAAAGAATTAGACAAATTGAAGCAAAAGCATTAAGAAAGCTAAGACATCCTAGTAGAAGTAAGAAGTTGCGTGATTATATGAACTAAAAGGGTTGAAAAAATAATAGCCATCTTGCGTTGTTGAAATTACTTTGTAACGCGGTCACATACACCACGTATGCTCCCTTGCCTTTCAAAGCAATTTCGCCTAGCAATATAACTATTCTTTTTCCAACCGTTAAAGAAAAAAGAAGAGGAAGAAGAGTGAGAAAATGAATCAAATGATAAAGTTTATAGAGAATATAAGTGCAGTGCAATTAATGGATATTATAATAGCGATTGGAATTATCTTACTTTTTAGAATTTTTAGCGGTACAATTTCATATATCATTATTAGAATGTTTAAGATAAAAGAAAAAAAAGCCAAAAACATAAGAGAAAGTGCTTTTTACAATCCACTAAAAGTGTTCTTTATTATACTAGGATTTTATATAGCAGTTGTCTTTTTAAAAGAGCCTTTTAACATAACCAATGAGATTATGATGGTTGCCTACAAAGCATTTGTTATAATTAGTACAATTACCTTTGCAAAGGGGCTAGCGACTAGTTTTACGCCAAAGTCTTCTTTATACAAAAAGATAAAACAAAAGACAAGCGGTGATGTACAAGATTCTATGTTTGACTTTGCACTGAAAATTATTCGTGCTGTTATCTATATCATAGCAGGTTTTATTACAATAACTACATTAGGAGTTAATTTAAATGGACTAGTAGCAGGACTAGGAATTGGTGGTGTGATTTTCACATTAGCAGCACAGGATACTGCTAAAAATCTATTTGCTGGAGTCGTTGTATTTTTGGATAAGCCATTTGTAGTAGGAGATTGGATACAAGTAGATACTTTTGAAGGAACAGTAGAAGATATTACCTTTCGAAGCACAAGAGTAAGAACGTTTGAAAATTCTGTTGTTAATATACCAAATGCTATTATTTCAAATGCTTCTATTATCAATTGGAGCAAAATGGAAAAGAGAAGATATCGTCTAAACTTATGTGTTGAATTAGATACACCACTAGAGAAATTAGAAAAATTCCAATCAAAAGTAGAAGATATGTTACAAGCTAGGGACGCCATTTATGACGATTCGATTATTGTTAAATTTGATACCATAGCAAATAATGGATTGAATGTGTTGATTTGTAGTTTTACAGATTCAGTAGACTATAATAGTTATATTGCAGAAAGAGAAGATATTAATTATAAAATTATGAGAATCTTAAAAGAAGAAAATATAAAACTGGCATATGACACAAAGACCATTCAATTAAAAAAATAAAAGGAGAAGTTGTTATATATCTTGGTAAGAATATATAGCGACTTTTTTATATATTCTAGAAGAATTCACAAAACAGACATAAATTGTCGTTATAATAGAAACAAAACTAGTAGGAGTGATCAAGATGACAAATCATTGTATTTTAATAGTAGATGATGAACAAAGAATGAGAAAACTAATCAAAGATTTTTTAAAAGCAAAAGGATATAGTATTTTAGAAGCAGAAGATGGCGAAAAAGCATTAGAGATTTTTGAAGAAAATAGAAATAGAATTACGCTAATTTTATTAGATGTTATGATGCCTAAATTAGATGGATGGTCTGTACTTCGTCAAATTAGACAAACTTCTAAAGTGCCAATCATCATGTTAACAGCAAGAGGAGAAGAGCAAGATGAGTTATTTGGATTCGAATTAGGTGTAGACGAATATATAGCAAAGCCATTCAGTCCCAAAATATTAGTAGCAAGAGTAGAAGCTATTTTAAAAAGAACAACAAAAGATACATCCGAAGTACGAGATTATGCTGGAATAGAAATAGACAGAGAAGGAAGAACCGTAAAAATAGATGGTAAGGCTATTGAACTTAGTTTAAGAGAATATGAATTGCTAGTGTATCTAATTGAGAATGAAAATATTGCATTATCAAGAGATAAAATATTAAATAATGTATGGAATTATGATTACTATGGAGATTCACGAACAATTGACAGTCATATCAAGAAAATAAGACACAAATTAGGAAAAAGAGGAAAGTATATTAAGACCATGAGAGGAATTGGATATAAGTTTGAAATAAAATAAAAAAAGTCAAAAAGGAGGAAAGCTAGAAATGAAAAAGTTTAAAAAAGCACTTCATTCTGTAAGAGTAAAACTTTTTATGACATTATCATTTGTTATTTTGTTAATTATTTTATTTCTTATTTTAGTAAATAACTTTGTTTTTGGACAGTTTTACATTTATAGTAAAACAAAAGCACTAAAATCTGTGTATGAAGTAGTAAATAACTATTATATGGGAAGCCAAGTGATTGATTTAGAAGTACAATTAGAAAAGATTGCTATTAATAATAATTTTGATATTTTAATTAAAAACAATCAAAATGTTAATGTATATACTTCTAATAAAGACTTCTTTTCTACGTTAGGACAAATGAAAGAAATGACAAGCAGATTTAACAGTAATTTAGGGGAGATATTAGAAAATGGGGAAAATTTTAATATCAAAAAAATAAAAGATACCAAAAATGACATCACCTATATTTTGCTGTCAGCTACTTTAGACAATGGATATTTATTATATATTAGAATACCTATTACTTCTATCCAAGAAAGTGTAAAAATATCAAATAATTTTTTATACTTAATGGCTGGTTTTGCTATTTTAATAGCTGCTGTTATTGTATCCTATGTATCTAGAAAATTTGGTGACCCAATAGCAGAATTGAATGATATTGCTAAAAAGATGTCAAATTTGGATTTTAGTCATAAGTACAGGATTACAAATGCAGATGACGAAATTAACAATTTAGGAAAAAGCATTAACATCATGTCAGACAAGTTAGAAAAAACAATTAAACAATTAAGAAACACAAATATAGAATTGGAAAAAGATATTGAGGAAAAATCTCAAATTGATGAAATGAGAAAAAGTTTTATATCAGATGTGTCTCATGAATTAAAAACGCCAATTGCTTTGATACAAGGCTATAGTGAGGGATTATTAGAAAATGTTAATTCAGATGAAGAAAGTAGAAAATTTTATGCGGAAGTAATTTTAGATGAAACGAATAAAATGGATCGATTAGTAAAGCAATTATTAGAATTAATGAAACTAGAATATGGAAAAAGAGAATTTGAAGATAAAAAATTTAATATAGTTGAATTAGAAAAAGAGGTAATAAGAAAATCACAAGTAATATTAGAAGAGAAGCAAGTAGAAATTTTATTAGAAACAGCTGATGAAATTAATGTATATGCTGACGATTTTTATATTGAACAGGTGATAAGTAATTATATAACCAATGCGATAAAACATGTAAAAGAAGTAAATGGAGAAAAATACATAAAAATAGAAAATGTAGTGGACATCGAAAAAAATAAAGTAAGAGTAAAAGTATTTAATACAGGAGATAACATAGCAGAAGAGAATATTGCTAGAATTTGGAATCGTTTTTATAAAATAGATGAATCTAGAAATCGAGAAAATGGAGGAACTGGAATTGGCTTATCTTTTGTAAAAGCCATTATGAATAACTATGCAAATAGGTATGGAGTGATAAACCAAGACAATGGTGTGGAATTTTATATAGAACTAGATTTAAATATTTAAAAAGAGAGTTATAAAAGAATAACTTTCTTTTTTTGTCGAAAATTGCGATGAAAAATGATTGACTTCTAGTAAAAATGTGATATTATAGTTAACATATTTCGATCCAATTTTTTATTGAAAATTAAATCTAAAAATTCCCAGAAATCAAGAAAAATGAATAAAAATAAAGTAGAAGAAAGAAAAAAAGAGAATTTACTTGAAAATAAATATTGACATGTTGATTTAAAAAATGTATCATAAAAAGGAGGAAATAATTTGAAATTTGTAACAAGACTAGATTATTTAGAAAATCTAGTTCAATATTCTAAGATAGTGCTAAAAGAAACAGAAGAAAAATACAAATTAGAAGCAAAGGAAAACCCAAAATATAATAAGCAAAAAGTAGAAGAAATTGATAAAAAACACGATAAAATGTTTAAAACCATATTAAGTAGGAAAAGTGAAATGGCAAATTTTTTAAATGATTTTTTGAATTTAAAGGAATGCATAAAAGAAGAACAATTAGAACAATGTCCAACAGAATTTATTACTAAAAGGTATAAAAACAGATACACAGATATTTTATATAAATTAAAACAAATACCGATTTACTTTTTAGTAGAACACCAAAGCTCAGTAGACAAAGACATGTTAGAAAGAATAGGCGTTTATGTACAAGAAATCATGCGAAAAGAAAAAAATTATGAATGTGGTTTATATCCAATTGTAGTACCAATTGTAGTTTATACAGGTATTAAAACATGGAATGCGAAGACAAAATTTTCTGAAAAACAATATCAAATAAAGAATTACGAAAAATATCAAATTAATTGGTCATATAACTTAATAACGGTGCAGGATTTCGGCTTTAAAGAATTGGTAGAAAAAAAGACTTTATTTTCAAGTTTTATGATAATAGAAAAATGTAAAAATAAAACAGAATTAATAATTCAAATAGAAGAAATCATACAAACGATAGAGAAAAAGGAAGAGAAAAAAATCTTAACAGAAATAATTGAGAATATAATAGCGTCACAATTAGGAGAAGAAACAACAGATAAAATATTGGAAAAAATAAATAATAAGGAGGAAATGTGCATGAGTCCAGTAACAAAGATGTTATTTGATTTGGAATTAAAAAGCGAAAAAAGAGGTGAAATAAGAGGTGAAAGAAGAGGAATAACAAAAACAATTAAAAGAACAGCAGAAAAGATGTTGCAAAAAAATATGAAAATTCAAGATATAGAAGAAATCACAGGACTGACAAAAGAAGAAATAAGGAAAATTGAAAAATGTATATCGTAACAGATAGAAATATTTTATATCTGTAGTTCCAAGTTTCATAGCTTTAGCGATGATTTGTCGAAAATTGCGATGAAAAGTTCTTTACAAATGATGAAAAATGTATTATTCTATAAAAGAAGTTAACTTAAATTCAAAAAATTAATTCAGTAAATTTTTTCGGAAAAATTATTTCTTAAAACTTTCATAAGAGAAATAAATGAGAATAAAGGAGTGTGATAAGATAGGAATTTTAAAATATAGTACATGGTATATTAATGTTGTATCATTTATAATTACCATTATTGTGATGTTATCTCTAAATAGATTAGATTCTGATTTTATTTTCTCACCCTCAAAGGCAATTTTAAAAGCAGGTTTTTCAGTAAATACAGAAAGTCAAAATCAAGTAGAAGTCTTTCATTCAAGTGTAAAAAATAGAGAAGAAAAAAATTGGTGCTTAGAAATTCCTAAGATTAATTTAAAAGCAACAATTGCAGAAGGAACGACAAAAGAAACAATGGATAAATACATAGCCCATTTTGAAGAAACCCAAAAATGGATAGGAAATATTTGTTTAGCAGCCCATAATCGCGGGTATGAAAACAATTATTTTGCAGAAGTCAAAACATTAAATGAAGGGGATAAAATAATTTACTACTACCAAAACAATTGTAGAGAGTATATAGTAGAAAAAAACGAAATCATACAAGCAACCGATTTGACTTGTTTAGAAAATACAGAAGAGAATAGGCTTACACTCATTACTTGTGTAGAAAATGAACCAAATTATAGAAGATGTGTAAAAGCGATTGAAGATAAAAAATAAAAGAAAGGAAGAATGATAATTTGAAAAAGATAATTTTATTATTAGCCATTTTTATAATGAATGGACTAGGATTTATGAATGCTGTATATGCGACATCAATTAATACAGCTAATGTATATGCAATAGGAGATTGTGGACAATTATTAAAATATAAAGGAGGAGTTGTAAAGGTAGATTATGTACAATATACTGACAATGGAGTAAATTATCCAGCCTATTGTATGGATAAAACAAAACAGCGGAGCCAATAATCCACAAGGCTATAATGTATCAGTACACGAAACAATAAAAGATGTTGGTTTGTGGAGAATGATTATAAATGGGTATCCTTATAAATCAATAGAGGAATTAGGTGTTGCCAACAAAGAAGAAGCCTTCACTGCCACGAAACAAGCTATTTATTGCTATATTCATGGAAACAAGTTAGCAGATTACCAAGGAATTGGAGAAGCGGGAGCAAGAACTCTAAATGCAATGTATCGAATTGTTGAGAATGCAAATCATTCTACAGAAACAAAAATATCTAGCACCATACAAATAAACAAAATAGAAAATGAATGGAAACAAGATGGAATAGAAAAAGGATATGTATCTAAAATTTTTAATATAACAGCAGGGGCTAATATAAAAAGCGGTACCGTAAAAATAGCTAAAGAAAATGAACAAGAAGTAGAAGGAATAAAAATAACAGATATGGAAAATAAGGAAAAGGAGCAGTTTTTACGCAACGAAAAATTCAAAGTATTAGTGCCAATTAGAAATATGACACGAGTAGGAAATTTTAAATTAATAGTAGAAGGACAAGTAGAAACAAAACCAATTTTATATGGAGCTGCACCCAATAGTACCTATCAAGATTATGCTTTAACAGCATCAACCTATGAAGATGGGGTAGGGGAAAAAAGTGATGAATATCCAGAAAACGAAACCAAGATAATAATAATAAAAGAAGATGAAAAAACAAAAGAGAGATTAGAAAATACAGAATTTGAATTATTAGATGAAAATCAAAACGTAGTATATGCAGATTTAAAAACAGATGAAAAAGGAAAAATTGAAATTAAGCATCTTATTCCAGGAAAATATTATTTAAGAGAAACAAAAGCAAGAGAGGGATATGAAACTTATCTCCAGTTAATTGAATTACAAGTAGTACTACATGAACAATTAAGTGTGACAGTGAATAATAATAAAGAAGAAAAACCAAAGATTGAAATAGAGAAAAAAGTAAAAACAAAAGAAGCAACTAGCAGAAAAATATTACCAGTAACTGGCATGTAATAGGAAGGGGATTTGAGAAAAATTAGAAAATCTTCAAGTCCCTCTATGACTTTTTTAGAAATTATATAAATTTATTGAAAAAAAAATAAAAAACGGATATAATAAGAATAAAATATATAATAAAAAAGGAGTAGACACGAAATGATATCACAGTTAATGATTCTAATCATACTAATTGCATTAAATGCTTTTTTTGCGGCAGCTGAAATTGCATTTATCTCTTTAAACGATGCGAGAATAGAAAAACAAGCAAAAGAAGGAAATAAAAAAGCGAAACAAATTGAAAAAATGATAAAATCACCAAGTAAATTTCTAGCAACCATACAAATAGGGATTACCTTAGCTGGTTTTTTATCAAGTGCATTTGCTTCAGATGCCTTTGCAGAAAAATTAGCACCGATGCTGTATCAGATTATACCAGTGATTAGTCTAGGGGTATGGAAAAGTATTTCTATTGTTATTATAACGATTATTTTATCTTTCTTTACCTTGATATTTGGAGAATTAGTGCCAAAAAGATTTGCTATGAAAAATTATGAAAAAATATCATTTGCTACCATAGGAATTATTAGAGCCATTTCTATTATAGCTTCTCCATTTGTCAAATTTTTAACCATTGTTACCAATGGTGTATCTAAATTATTTGGGGTAGGCGAAAATGAAGAAGAGTCTGTAACCGAAGAAGAGATTAAAATGTTAGTAGACCAAGGTGAAGAAAAAGGAACGATACAAGAAGACGAAAAAGAATTAATTAACAATGTATTTGAGTTTAATGATATTACTGTTTCTGAAATTATGAGACATAGAAAAGATATTTTTGCAGTTGATATTAACATTAGTAGTGAAGAGCTATTACAAGAACTTTCACAAGAAGAATATCGTTATAGTAGAATTCCAGTTTATGATGAAACCATAGATGAAATTAAAGGAATCCTGTATGTAAAAGATGTTCTAAAAAATATTAACAAAAAAACATTTAAAGTAAAAAATGTAGTAAAAGATGCTTATTTTGTATCACAAAATAGATTAATCAATGAAGTATTTAAAGAGTTACAAAAAAATAAAAAGCAAATAGCTATTATTGTAGATGAATATGGTGGAACAGCAGGACTGATTACAATGGAAGACATATTAGAAGAATTAGTAGGCGACATTTTTGACGAATATGACAAAGAAGAAAAAGAATATGAAAAAATGGATACAAATACTTATATGCTAAGTGGTAGTATGACAGTAAATGATGTGAATAAGTTGTTAGATGCAAAAATTCCAGAAGGTGATTACGATACTATTTCTGGGTATTTGCAAGAAAAACTAGGAAGAATTCCAAAAGAAGAAGAACTACCTACTATCGATACAGAAACTGTAACCTATAAAATAGAAGAATATGAAGACAAGAGAATTTTAAAAGTAAAAGCTTGTAAGAATAATGTAGAAGAGGTCGAGGAATAAATATGAAGAAAAGATATAAAATCATGATTACAATCGCTATATTGATTATAGTAGCAATAGCAGGAATAGGAATTTATCAACTTGTCGTAGAAAAAGGAAAGAAGTATGAAGTAGAAGAAATTAAACAATATAACTATTTTGTTTTAAAGCAAAATAGTCAATATGGTGTAATAGATAGACAAGGAAATACCATTATTACACCAGAATATAGTGAAATAAAAATACCAAATCCAGAAAAACCAGTATTTGTATGTTACCAGGGAGAAAATACAAAGCTATTGAATGAAAAGAAAGAAGAAATAGCAAGCAATTATTCAAACATCCAACCAATTCAGTTAGAAAATATAGTTAGTGATTTAATTTATGAAAAAAGTGTACTAAAATATAGCAAAGATGGAAAATATGGATTAATCAACCTGGAAGGAAAAGAAATTGTAAAACCAATTTATGATGAAATAAATAGTTTGCCTTATAAAGAAGGAGAATTACTAGTAAAGCAAAATGAAAAATATGGTGTAATTAACATGAAAGGAAATAGTCTTATTGAAATTGCTTATGACCAAATTAAAGTAGATGGTTATTATACAGATGAAAACAAATATAAAGATGCAGGATATATCGTATTAATAAAGACGCAAGAAGGATATCGATATGGTTATCTAGACAATAGAGGAAAAGAATTATTAAAACCAGAATATAATGAGATTTCAAGAGTTACAGAGATTCAAGACAACGACAATGTTTATTTGATTGCAGCCAAAAATGGACAATTTGGAGTAACAAAAAAGGCAGATACAATAATAGGAAATGAATATCAATCGATACAATATGATGCCAATAATAAAGTATTTGTTATTGAAAAAAGTAGAAAATATGGAATTGCAAACTTAGAAGGGAAAGTGATTGTTCCTGTACAATACAATCAAATCGATATTACTGGAATTTATTTATATGCACAAAATGAACAAGGAATAACTGTATACAATAGTAATGGAACAGAAGTAAAAATAGACGCCAATATAGCAATATTAAATACTGACAACGAAAAATACAAGATAAGAATTAACAACGAAAAAGGAACTATTTATGGTGTAATTAATCAAGAAGGAAAACAACTAATTGAGGAAAAATATAGTTACATTGAATATTTATATGATAACTATTTTATTATCAGTAATGAAAATAAAAAATTAGGAATTATAGATGATAAGGAAAACATAAAAGTAGAGGCAAATAATGACTCTTTACAAAAGATTAAAAATACAGACCTAATACAAGCATCACCAGATAATAAAACAACACAAATTTATACAAAGAGTATGCAAAAAGTTTGTGAAATGAAAGATGCAATCATTGAAGTAGAAGATACTTATATTAAAATCTATAATGAAGAAGAAACAAAATATTTTAACAAAGAAGGAAAAGAACTAAAAAATACAGAGGTCTATCCTAACAACAAATTATTTGTTGCTGTAAAAGATGGAAAGTATGGATTTATAGATAAAGAAGGAAATGTAATAGTAGATTATAAGTATGATAAAGCTTTTGAATTCAATGGGTATGGATTTGCGACCATAAAAAAAGACGAGAAGTGGGGAGCTATTAATGAACAAGGACAAGAAGTAGTAGCACCAATTTATAAAATACAAAATCAAAAACAACCATCTTTTGTTAAGAATTATTATCAAGTTATCTATGGATTTGGTGAATTCTATTATACAGATGAAAATTAAAAAAATTAAAATAGGAAAAGGTTAGAGTGTAGTAAGCACTTTAACTTTTCCTATTTTTTTGATTGCATAGAAAAAATATAGGGGAGGTAATAGATTATCGTTTTAACGTTTAAATTCATATTATTAGTAAATACTAATAGAAGAAAAGGATGGAAGAAGGTGTTAGTTTGAAATTAGGAGTAGCTTTATCTGGTGGTGGAATTCGAGGAATTGCACATGCAGGAGCATTAAAAGCTTTAGCGGATAATGGAATTACAATTGATGTAATAGGAGGTACTAGTTCAGGAAGTTTAGTAGCTTCTCTTTATGCAATGGGGTATTCGCCTTATTACATTTACATATTGTTTAAAAGATATGCAAAAGATATAGTAGAAATGAATTCATCCCCAATCATATCTGGAATTGGAAATTTTATGATGAACAAAAAAGTATGTATCTCACGGATTGAATACAGGAGAAAATATTGAAGAAGCTTATAATACCATAGCTTTAAGAAAAGGTGTTAGAAAAATAAGTGATATTAAGAAAATGCCATTAGTTATTCCAACTGTAGATGTTAAACTTTCAAAAGAATATATTTTTACCAATCAAATACCAGAACAAAGTGAAGATAAACTACAATATATTACAGATATTTCCATAGGAAAAGCCGTAAGAGCAAGTAGCAGTTTTCCAGGTGTATTTTGTCCTTGTGATTTTAAAACACATAAATTTTTAGATGGGGGAATTTTAGATAATATTCCTGTTATGGAAGTAAAAAAACAAGGGGCAGATAAAGTAATTGCTATCAATTTTAAGGCGGATGATATAGATGAAAACAGCAACATGATGGATATTGCCATGCGAACAATTGATATTATGGGAAATAAAATTTCGGAAGAAAGTTTAGAACAAAGTGACCTTGTTATTACAATTGCAACAGATAAAACAGGTCTTCTAGATGTAGAAAAAATGGATAAGTGTTATCAATATGGATATCAAACTATTATAAAAAATTTGAATAAAATTAAGGAAATATAACAAAACAATTGGAATATAATATAGAAAGGAAGGAATGAAGTGAAAGATGAAAATAAGATATTTTGATAATTCGGCTACAACTAGAGTAAAGGAAGAAGTTTTAGAAGAAATGTTACCATACTTTACAGAAAAATATGGAAATGCCTCATCGCTTTATAGTATCGGAAGAATTTCAAAAAAAGCAATAGAAGAAGCAAGAAAAAAAGTAGCAGGTTTAATTAATTGCAATAGTAATGAAATTTATTTTACAGGATGTGGATCAGAAAGCGACAATACCATTATAAAAGGAATAGCGTATGCTAACAGAAAAAGAGGAAAACATATTATTACATCTCAAATTGAACACCCAGCAGTACTTCATACTTGCCAAATGTTAGAAAGGCAAGGATTTGAAGTAACTTATTTAAAAGTAAATAAAGAAGGCATTATTAGTCTAGAAGAACTAAGAAATTCTATTCGAAATGATACTATTTTAATTAGCATCATGTTTGCCAATAATGAAATAGGAAGCATTCAGCCGATTGAAATGATTTCAAAAATTGCAAGGATGTATAATATTGTATTTCATACCGATGCAGTGCAAGCCTGTGGAAATGTTCCAATTGATGTAAAAAGGATGGGGATTGACAGTTTGTCTTTATCTGGTCATAAATTATATGCACCCAAAGGAATTGGTGCATTATATGTAAGAAATGGAATTGAGTTTGAAAAATTTATGGATGGTGGACATCAAGAAAAAAATAAAAGAGCAGGTACAGAAAATGTAGCAGGAATTGTAGGATTAGGAAAGGCTTGTGAATTAGCTAATATACATTTAAAAGAACATATGAGGCATTTAAGAGAATTGAGAGACTATTATATAGAACAAGTGGAGGAAAAGATAGAAGGAGCTATATTAAATGGTGGAATCGAAAATCGATTACCAGGGAATGCTAACTTTGCTTTTCCTGGTGTAGACGGAGAAGCTTTATTACTAAATTTAGATGCAAAAGGAATTTGTGCATCAGCAGGTTCTGCTTGTACCTCTGGTTCATCTGCTCCATCCCATGTGCTAGCAAGTATAGGAGTACCAGATGAATTAGCGCAAGGTGCTTTAAGAGTTACTTTTGGAGAAGATAATACCAAAGAGGATGTGGATTACTTAGTAGAAAGTTTGTGCGAAATTATAAAAAAGCTTAAAAACAATTAATTGTTTTTTAAGCTTGCTATTGCACATTTTATACCATCTACAGCAGCAGACATAATGCCACCTGCATAACCAGCACCTTCTCCACAAGGATAAATTCCATGAATATTAGAAAGTAGATTTTGATTTCTAACAATCTTTACAGGAGAAGAACTACGGGTTTCAAGACCTGTTAAAATACTATCTGGATGGGCAAAACCACAAAGCTTTGTATCAAAGTAAGAAATACCTTGCTTTAAAGTATCTGCTACAAAATCTGGTAGTATTTCATTTAAATTAGCAAATCTAAATCCGGGTTGATAGGTAGGAGTTACTTCACCTATATGCTCGGATTTTTGATTTTTGAAAAAGTCTTCTACTCTTTGAATTGGTGCATAGTAATTAGAACCACCAAGAATAAAAGCTTTTTCTTCCAAATCTTTTTGGAAATAAAGACCTGCTAATGGTGAATTACTGTTAAAATCTTCTGGCGTTACATTGACCAAAAGGGCAGAATTAGCATTTTTGCCATCACGCGAAAAATAACTCATACCATTGGTTACAATTGTATTATTTTCACTAGAAGAAGCCATAACAACACCACCAGGACACATGCAAAAAGTATAACAAGAACGGCCATTATTAGAATGATAAGCTAATTTATATTCAGCAGGTGGTAAATCTAATTTCGTAATGTTACCATATTGAGCTTGATTAATCCATTTTTGTAAATGTTCAATACGAACACCAACAGAAAAGTTTTTGGCTTCCATTGAAATACCTTTTTCATAAAGCTTTTCAAAAGTATCTTTTGAACTATGGCCAATTGCCAGAATGACATTATTGGCAGGAATGATTTTTTTCACTTGTTCACAAACAGTGCTTACACTAACAATATGATGGTTGACTATTTCAAAATCAATAGCTTTTGTATTAAAAAGGAAAGTTCCTCCTTTTTCTATGATATAGTTTCTCATATTTTGGATAATATGAATGAGATTATCGGTACCAATATGAGGTTTAGAAAGATATAAAATTTGCTTTGGTGCACCAAAATGGACAAATTCCTCTAGTACTTTTCTACAAAAAGGACTAGAAATACCACTTGTCAATTTTCCATCTGAAAAAGTACCAGCACCGCCTTCTCCAAATTGTACATTAGAAGAAGTATTAAGTTTTCCTGTTTTTAAAAAAGTATCAACACTTTCTTTTCTTTTTTCAACAGGTTGTCCTTGCTCAATAATAATCGGTTGGATACCATTTTGAACAAAAGTAAGACCTGCAAAAAGACCAGCAGGGCCAGCTCCAATAATGACAGGGCGAGTCTTGAAAGTTGTTTGTGGCTGGATAGAGGGAATTTCAAACTCTTTTACTTTTTCTAGTTTTCTATATTTTTTTTCGTTTTTCACTTGAATGTCAATAGAATAAGTATAATGTACATCATCTTTTTTTCTAGCATCAATTGATTTTCGGCTAATATGCCATTCTAGAATGTCTTCTTTTTTTACATGGGCTTTCTGGATGGCTATTTCAAACACTTCGTATTCAGTGAGGTCTTTTCTAATTTTAATATTATTAATTCTTAACATACGTTTCTCCTATTATTAATATTTCTAATAGTTTATGTGATATTAATATTATAGCATATGGAGAAAAATTATGCTATAATGGGAAGGAAAAAGAAAGGACGAGAAAAAGATGGAAGAAACTTGGACAAATCGAACAGAGTTATTAATTGGAAAAGTAGGAATAGAGAAACTAAGACAAGCCAAAGTAATTGTTTATGGAATTGGTGGTGTTGGTTCTTTTGTAGTAGAAGGATTAGTAAGAAGCGGAATAGGGCACCTTGTTTTAGTAGATAATGATATTATATCAATTAGCAATTTAAATAGACAAATTCATGCGAACCATAAAACCATAGGAAAAAGAAAAATAGACGTTATGAAAGAGAGAATTTTAGACATTAATCCAGAAGTAGTAGTAGAAACTTATATGGTACAAGAAATAGAGAAGGAAGAGGAATTAATTGATACTACCTTTTCCTATGTAATTGATGCTGTTGATACAGTAAAAACAAAAATAAAAGTAATAGAGAGGGCAACAGAAATGCAAATTCCCGTTATATCTTGTATGGGTACTGGCAATAAACTAGATCCAACGAGACTAGAAATAGCAGATATTCAAAAGACTTCAGTTTGCCCACTAGCTAGAGTTATGAGAAAAGAGCTAAAGAAAAGAAACATCCAGAAAGTAAAAGTATTATATTCCAAAGAAGAACCAATTCCAGTAAAAGAAGTAGGAGTACCAGGAAGTATATCTTTTGTTCCTTCTGTTGCAGGACTTATTATAGCTGGTGAAGTAATTAAAGATATCATAAATAAAGGAGAATAATTTTGAAGAAAAAATATAAAATTTTATTTGGGATATTATTGGCAGTATTTATCTTTTTGTTTTTATGTGTTCAAACAGGAATGGCCCAAGATATTGATAATGAAATATATAAACTTATGCAAAATCATCAAAATGAAGGGTTAACAAATTTATTGAAAATAATCACAGATTTAGGAGGAACAGTTGGTCTTTTTAGTATTGCATTAATTACGATACTGATTTTATTCTTTTGCCAAAAAAGAAAATATGGAATAGCAATGGCTTTGAATTTAATGATAAGTTCAATCACCTATTTTATATTAAAAAATATCATTCAAAGACCAAGACCACCTATTCATGAAAGACTAATAGAAGAAACAGCATACAGTTTTCCATCTGGTCATTCAACAAATAATATGGCATTTTATGCCTTAGCGATTTGTTTGGTTTATCAAAATGTAAAAAATAAAAAGTTGCGTAATGGGATTTGTATCCTATTAGGATGTATTCCAATTTTAATAGGGTTTAGTAGATTTTATTTGAGAGTTCACTACATTAGTGACGTGTTAGCAGGATTTTGCCTAGGAATTATGTGTGTAATAGTATTTATGTCATATGGTTACCAAAAAATAAAATGAAGATTTTATTAATTTAAGTGGAACTCTTTTCTTTTCCACACAACTATTATATAATGTGGATAATCAAAATAAATGGGGAAGCATATGGGAAAGAAAATAATAAATTATAGTATAAAAATATTTTGGATATTTGTAATAGGAAGTATATTTGGATTTTTTGCAGAAATGCTATATGCTTTAGTGTATACAAGAGCCATAGAAATAAGACAAGGGTTAATTTATGGACCTTTTATACAAATTTATGGAATGGGAGCAGTTGCCTATTATATATTAATTTCTAATATACAAGAACCAAAAAAGGCGTTTATTTATGGAATGATGATGGGAGGAGCCTTAGAATATTTATGCTCGTTTTTTCAGGAAATATTTTTTGGTACAATTTCATGGGATTATTCTCATCTGTTTATGAATTTGAATGGTAGAACTTCTTTGTTATATTGTGTGTATTGGGGAATTATTGCAATTGTATACTTGAAAATGATATATCCAGCTTTTCAAAAAATGGAGCCAATGATAGAGAAAATAAGTGTAAGAATTTTTACGGTTTTCTTTATGTTATTTATGATTTTTGATATTATGATATCTTGTATGGCAGGAAATCGTCAACAAGAAAGACGTAAAAATGTTCCTGCTAATGGACCAGTGGATGAATTTTTAGATCGAGCTTATCCAGATGAGCTGTTAGATCGAATTTATAATAATAAGAAAGATGTTTAAGAAATGATAGAATATTCTTGCTAAAAGTTTAAAGATTATACATCTGCCTTATTTTAACTAGAAAAAAGAAGCAAGAAAAATTTAAAGTTCTAACCCCCTATCATAAAGAATACAATTAAACAAAAGTATTCGAGATGGGGGTTTGCTGTATGAAATGTATATCAATCGAAGAACGTGCCATTCAACTAGCACAATATATAATAGATTCAAAAGATACGGTAAGAGGAACTGCCAAAAAATTTGGAATTAGTAAAAGTACAGTACACAAAGATGTATCAGAAAGACTAAAGAAAATCAATCCAAGATTAGCAAAGGAAGTAAGACTAATCTTAGATGAAAACAAAGCAGAAAGACACTTACGAGGAGGGATGGCGACAAAACTAAAATATAGCCATTTAAAAGAAGAAGGAGCAAATGAGGACGATTCCTAATTGCTCCTTTTTTGTTTTAGAAAAAATAATTAAGCATTATAATTTCTTTGTTGCTTTCTAGCTCTTCTGCAAGTAGCGCATCTTACAGGTTGATTTTCAAAACCTTTTTCAGCGTAAAATGCTTGTTCACCAGCAGTAAAGGTAAATTCACTACCACAATCTTTGCAAGTAAGAGTAATATCTTCGTAATTGTTTTCCATTATAAAATCCTCCTTCATCATAGATTTGAATCAACTTTTTACTAACCAATCTATCAAAAAGAAGGGAAATAGTCTAAAATAAATTCATATATAGCCTTAAAAACTATGCATCTAGTATAACAGGTTTTCTAAATAAAAACAAGGGATTTACTAAAAATTTCCAAACTAATTTATAGTCACCAAACGACAAAAAAAGACATAGAATATAATAGCCAAAAAACAGAGGTGATAAAATTGAAAAAGATAAAAAAAGGAGATATTGTTGCAAGAAAATCCTATGGAAAAGATATTATATTTGTTGTAAAAAATATCATACCTATTAAAGATGAAAAAATAGCCATTTTAAAAGGAATGGTAGATAGAATAGAAGCAGACAGTAATATAGAAGACTTAGAAATTGTTGATAAACAAATTATAAATGAAAAATTAGAAACTTTACATCAAAAAATGAACAATAAAACAATACAAAACAAAGAAATTAAAGGCAAAAATGAATATAGTATAGGAATACTAACGCAAAATCATAGAAACAAAGAAAAAATGATAACTGGTAAAATATTACACTTAGATGGCGACAAAAAATACAGCCAAAAGTCATATGCATACTATAAAAAATTAGGTTTGAATGCTATTGTTAGAAATGTACCAGAATATAAGCAACCAAAAGTCGTGTATCCATTATTACAAATGTATCATCCTGACATTTTAGTGGTAACTGGCCATGATGGAATGATAAAAAGAGGAACAGACTACCATAATATTTACAATTACAGAAATTCTAGATATTTTATTCAAACAGTTAAAGAAGCAAGAAAATACGACAAAGAGACCAATAGTCACCTAGTTATTTTTGCACGGAGCTTGTCAAAGTTACTTTGAAGCCATCATTTCAGCAGGAGCTAATTTTGCATCATCTCCTGCTAGGATCTTAATAGACTTCTTAGACCCATTAGTAATTGCTGAAAAAATAGCCTTTACCGAGAATTATAAGTACGTTACTATTGATGATATTGCAGAAGAACTAAGAGATGGAAAAAGAGGAGTAAATGGAATTGGGGCAAATGGTAAAATGATTGTAGAACCATGATTTTGGGGACGGAGGAAAAAATCATGAGGCCTTTTTAAGTTTAATTATAGTTAAATATAACCCAACTTAATAATTCTGTAACATAAATGTAACACAAGTGTAAAATGAGTAAAATAAATAGCTGAAAGGCTTGAAAATAAAGGCGTACAGCTACATGACGAACAATCTCATTTTTTGACATTTTATGCAAAAAATGCTATAATCAAGCCATCTTAAGGGAGAAGGTGATTACATGATATGTCGTACAGATATAGCAAATCTAAAAACAGACATCATTGAAAAAGTGGGTCAAAAGATAATCGTGAAAGGTTCTTTAGGAAGAAGTAAAGCCTTTGAGAAAGAAGCTACAATAGAAAAAGCATATCCAAATATTTTTGTTGTAAAATATGAGGAAAATGATAGAAATGTTACTTATAGTTATACAGATGTATTAACCAGAACAGTCGAAGTTGAAGTATTTGATGGAGATTCTTATTCACCACTAATACCACCAGCAGTAGAAACAAAAAGGAAAAAAACATCACTATAAATAAAATAAGAAAAGCCGATATAGTAATTCTATAGAGGCTTTTTTCATATATTAGGAAATTCTAATCAAGCCCCTATTGTTCTTTTTGAGACAGTTGAGGACTGTCCCCATTGTCTCAAAATAAAAGAGATAGTCATAAATTTGTCTGTCCCTCCATATACATGTTATAAAGAAATAAAAAGGAGGTAAACCAATGGTATTAGAAACAGTGAATGAAAATTTATGTGTAAATAAATTAATAGCAAGTAAAAAAGATATCATCATGGTAGAAGGGGACATGATAGTACCAGATTCAAAACCAGACATTTTGAACACAATTTGTACAAGTGGGGTGGTATGTGTCTACAAAAAAGAAGTATTAGATGAGAAAGTTAGAATGGATGGAAATATCAATACTTGTATTATGTATTTAGCAGATGATACGGAAGATAAAGTAAGAGGAATTAATACTAGTTTAGATTTTTCAGAGATGATACAAGTACCAAATGCCAAAGAGGGAATGGACGCTGTTATGCAAGCTAAATTGAAGTCCATTGAATGCAAAGTGATTAATGGAAGAAAAATAGGAATTAAGGCGACATTAGAAATTGACATTAAAATGTATGCCAAAGAAGAGGTTGAAATTGTAAACAATATTCAAAATGCAGAAGGAATACAAATGTTAAAAGAAGACTTAAGAGTGAATTCTTTAGTTGGAATGGGAGAGAACAAAATCTATACAAAGGATAATATTTCCATTGATAATATTGATAATTTAGCAGAAATATTAAAAACAGATATTTCAATTGTAGATAGAGATGTAAAAATAAGTTACAATAAAATATTAGCAAAAGCAGAAGCACGTGTGAAAATTATGTATTTAACAGAAGACAATCGAGTGAATTCAGTAGAGGCTAAAATACCAGTAGTAGGATTTATTGATATACCAAATGTGACAGAAGAGAACATTTGTGATTTAGATTATGAAATTAAAAATATGATAATTAAACCAAATGCAGCAGAAGAACATTCTATTTATATCGAACTAGAAATGGGAGTTCTAGCATTTTGCTATGAAGAAAAACAAATTAATTTAATACAAGACTTATATAGCCCTTGTGAAAATTTAGAGTTTAATAAAAAGAAAATAACAACCATAACCAATAAGCAAACCAGGAAAGAAATGAAACAAATAAGGGAAAAAATACAATTAGAAGGGCTTGAGGATAAAAATGTAATTGATGTAGATGTATGTCCAACAATTGAAAAGCAAGAAAATAGTAGTAATCGAATTGTGTATACTGGAAATCTAGAAATTAATTTTGTGCTATCCAATCAAGATTTACAAATGGAAGTGAGAAACACTAAAATACCATTTGAATATATAGTAGATGGAATAGAAGATGCAGAAAATGTTAATAGTAGACTAGAAATGGAAGTGGCAAACCAAGACTTCATAGTACAAGATGGAGGAATGATTAATAGTAATGTAGATTTAGTAATGAATAACGACATGTATCGAAGCACTAATATGAATATTATGAATGAAATTCAAACAAATGGTGAAAGAGAAGCAGAAGACTATAGTTTGATTTTATACATTGTGAAAAAAGGAGATACCTTATGGCAAATAGCAAAAAGATATGGTAGCACAATTGACGATATTGTAAGAACTAATGGAATAGAGGATGCTGATAAAATTAACATTGGACAGAAACTATTTATTCCTCGTTATGTAAAAACAGGAATTACCTATGCATAAGATTTATTCTAGACCACGAATTCGAATTCCTAAGTTTGTAATACAATCAAGAAAGAGAATGCAAAATGAAAAGACAAGAAAAATGACTACTATGCTAGTCATTTTAATCATAGCCTTTACAACAGTAAAATTAATTTTGGATGCAGTATTGCCAATATTTGATACCTTATGTGAAAATCGAGCAAAATCAATTGCTACTATCATTTCAAATGAGCAAGCTACTAATGTTATGAGAGAACATACTTATGATGAGCTTTTTACCATAGAAAAAGACAACAGTGGAAATATAAGAATGATAAAATCAAATGTGATTCCTATCAACGAAATTATTTCTGATGTCGCTAACAAAATTCAAGAGGAAATCAATCATCGTGGTAGAGAAAATATTGAAATAGCTCTTCGGAAGTTTTTCTGGATTCAAAATGTTAGCAGGAAGAGGACCAGGCATTAAAATAAGAATATCTTCTATTGGGGATGTAGAAACAGATTTAAGAAGCGAATTTACAGCACAAGGAATTAATCAAACTTTACATCGAGTTTATTTACAAGTAAAATGTAAGGTTAATATTTTAACACCTTTTGATAATATCGCTCGTGAAATCACCAATCAGGTTTTACTAATCGAAAATGTAATTGTGGGTAATATTCCAAATACATATTACAATTTAGAAGGAATAAACGGAAATAGTGATGTATTAGAAGTAATTGAGTAAGTGTCAATAATTTTTAAATATTTCACTAAAAAATAGTCTTATTTTATTAGCAAA
>CAMNWO010000019.1 GCA_946565805.1 uncultured Clostridium sp. | reverse complement strand
CATGTCTCACCCCATGTCTCACTCTCCGTGTCTCAGCCCTCTTTCTCAAAAAGAACTTTTCCAACAGGATATGAAGAAAAAAGGTTATAAAAAAATAGATAAAATATTAGAAATGCCCAAAGAGGTTTGTTCCGATATTCCTAAAATCATCATAACAGGTTTTGATGAGATGATAATTGAAAATTTTAAAGGAATATTAGAATATGAAGAGTTTTTTGTCAGAATCAATACTCATATTGGCATTATTAATATTAATGGATTTAACTTGAATTTAGAAAATATGACAAATGATGATATTAAAGTAACTGGAGAAATCGAGAGTATGGATATAGAAAAAACAGTAGATTGAAAGGACTTATGAGAAAATGATAATAAAGATATTGTTTAGTTATATAATTGGATATTTAGGACTTACAATAGAAGGATATTATATTGAAAGATTTATTAATATGTGTCGAAATAATGGAATTGCCATTTGGCATCTAAAAAGACGTAAGGATGTCCAATTAGATTTTAGAGTGGGAATTCATGACTTTAAGGAAGTATGCAAGATAGCGAAGAAAACAAGATGTAAAATAAAGATAAAGAGTAAAAGAGGAGTTCCTTTTTTAGTGCATCGCTATAAAAAAAGAAAAATATTTTTTGTTTTTCTACTTATTATAATAGTATTAACCATATTATCCTCAAATTTTGTATGGAATGTGGATATTAAAGAAGAAAATGGACATGAATTGGAAAATATAGCAGAAGACATAGCAGAAGCAGGATTAAAAATAGGAGAATGGAAGGGGAAAATTAGCACAAAAGAAATTATTAACAAAATTCGATTACAAAGAAAAGACATTGCATGGATGGGAATTGAATTAAAAGGAACCAATGCCATTGTAAAACTAGTAAAAGCAGATGAGAAACCAGAAATTATAAATGAAGAAGAATATTGTAGTATTGTTTCAGATAAAGTAGGAATTATTACTAAAATCAATGCCCAAACAGGAACTGCTAATGTGAAAGTGGGGGATACCGTAAATATAGGAGAAACCTTAATAAATGGCTGGATGGAAGGAAAATATACAGGAATTCGATATGTGCATGCAAAAGGAGAAGTTCAAGCAAAAGTATGGCACACAAAATATAAAAATATTCCATATCAAGCTACGGAAAGAGAAGAAACAGGAAATACAGAAGAAAAATATACAATAAAATTTAATAATTTTAAAATAAATTTGTCGAAAAGGCTTTCAAAATTTAAAATTTATGATACAATAGAAACGGAAAACAAGATGAAACTATTTTCAGACTTTTATTTACCAATTTCGATCCTTAAAACAACCTATAAAGAGGTAGAAGAAAAGCAGAAAAACTACCAAATGGAAGAAGCAAAACAACTAGGGATAGAACAGCTACAAGAAGAATTAGAGGAAGAAATTGAAAACAAAGAAACAATTGTTGGCAAGAATATCAATACCTATGAAAAAGACGGAAGTATTGATGTTTATGTTACATATGAAGTTTTAGAAAATATGGGGACGAATGAAAAAATTGTCTTTTGAAGGGAATGAGGAATTAAATGGAAGAAAGAAGCCTTAGAATAACAGGAGCAGATAAAACCTTTTTTAATAAAATAACCAATACATTAACAAGAATTTTAATACCAACTAGAATAGGAATTAATGGAATGTTAATTTCTATGAAAAGAAATAATGTAATGAAAGCATTTGAAAACTATATAATAGATAATGAAAATTATAATAAAGAAGAATTAGAGAAAAAATATGACGTTGCTTATGAAGCTTATTTAGGAGCACTTGACAAATACGTAATGGATTCCATTTATAAAAAAGTAAAAAATAATACAGCATCTGAATTTGAAAAAAATGCATTGTCAAAATATTATGAAGTAACCAGTTTAAAAGAAAGTGAATACATAGAATATAAATACAGAAAACAAAAATATTTAATTGAATTAGATTATGAAGGGATTAGAATTGAAAACAAAGAGAAATTAGTTGAAAGATACTATAAATTCTATGTATCAAAAATGGATTCTTTATATAAAGCCATTCTAAAAAATTATTCCATCAAAGTAGCAGATAATACAAATGCCTATGACACTTCAAAAGAATGGATTTACACAAAAATATTCTATACCTTAGAAGAATACATTCAAAATATATTATCCTTAAAAATAGAAATCAATTATGATGATAACATTAAAAATATTGTATCAGAGTATGAAAAATACGAAGCATATGAAGTAGGAAAATTAGATACAAGAGATAACATTGAAAAGAATATGGTATTATTAGGAATTAGCAGAAAATTATTTACTCATAGTTTACCATTAATTGTAGCAGAACAATGTTATGAAAAATTATTAAAAGATGCTAGAACATTAGTGCAAGACACTAAAATAGCAGGGAAAAGGGAAAGAGCTTATTCGATGTTAATCAATCTGATTGAAGATTACAATATTAAATTATTATCAACCAAAGTATATTGGGATACCCAAAAAGCAAGAGAAGAATACAAAGCCTTTTGGAATCAATACAAAGCAATTACTCAATTAAAAGAAACAGATTTTATCGAATATATTAAACAAAAAGAAATACTATTTATTAAAAACGACATTAAAAAACTAAAAACAGGAAAAACAGACTATTCAAAGCTTTTAACCTATTATAAAAGAAAATTAGTAGACTATGGAGCAATGAAACAAATCAAAAATTCATTTCAATCAAAAGGAAAATACATAAAAGTTAAGGAAGTTGCATAAATATGTATGAAATAGTATATCAAGAAATAGAAGAAAAAAAAGAATATGAAAAAATAATAAAGAAAGTATTGTCGCAGTGTTTCAAAGAGGAAAAACTAGAAAACACCAAATTATCCATTACTATTACATTAACTACTCCAAAACACATACAAAAAATCAATCAGGAGTACCGTAAGATAAATAAGGAAACAGATGTACTTTCTTTTCCTATGTTCGAAAAAGACGAGTTGGCAGCAAAAATAGAAAAAAAGGACTTTATGTATGAAGATATCTTAGGAGACATTATTATTTCAATAGAAAGAGTAGAAGAACAAGCAAAAGAATATGGACATAGTTTTGAAAGAGAACTTAGTTATATGTTAGTTCATGGATTTTATCACTTAATGGGGTATGACCACATTGAGGAGGAAGACAAAATAAAGATGAGACCAAAAGAAGAAAAAATATTAACAGACTTAAAGATTAATCGAAAATAAAAGGAGGACTTTAGATGAAAGAAAGAACAATGGGAAATGGTAAGAATGGAACCAAAATATTAATTATTATTTTAGTGATTTTAATCCTTGCAGCAGGAGGAATGTTAGCTTATAAAATTGTAAAAGATAAAGATAATAAAGAAACAGCTGTAGAAGAAAATGGACCAATAACAGTGGCTTTAGAAGAAAAAGAAGTACAAATCTTTAAAGGAAACGATAGACCAATTGCTGTTATGATTGATAACCATAATGAAGCATGGCCACAAGCAGGGTTACAAAAAGCGTACATGGTTTATGAAATTGTAGTAGAAGGTGGAGAAACTAGACTAATGGCACTATTTAAAGGTGCAGATGCTGAAAAAATAGGACCAGTAAGAAGTGCAAGACATTATTTTCTTGATTATGCCATGGAAAATGATGCTATCTATGCTCATTTTGGAGAAAGTCCACAAGCAGATAGTGATATTAGAAAATATAGTATTAATGAGATTGATGGAATAGCAGAAGATGGAACTACTTTTACAAGAGTGAAAGAAAAAGCGGCGCCACATAATGCTATTACCAATATTTCTAAATTAGTAGAATCAGCTAAAAATAAAAAATTTAAAATGACTTCTAACAAAGAAAGTGTATTAAATTATGTAACAGACGAGGTAAACTTAGAAGAAGGGCAGGGAGCTATCAGTGTAACCATACCACATTCTCAACTTCAAACTGTAAAATACATATACGATGAAGAAAACAAAGTGTATAAAAGACTAGCAAGAGGAAAAGAACAAATCGATTGGGATACCAAAGAAGCAATAACTACTAAAAATATTATTATAACATTCTGTGATAACTATACACTAGCAGATGTAGAAAATAAAGGAAGACAAGGAATCAAAAATATAGGAACATTTGATGGCTATTACATCACAAATGGAAAAGCTATCAAAATAAAATGTATCAAAAATGCGAGAGAAGAGCAAACTATATATCAAGACTTAGATGGAAATAAAATTGAAGTAAACGATGGAAACACATTTGTTAACATTTGTCCAACTAATACGAAAGTTGTTTTAGAAGAACCAGCAGATGTAGTTCCTCAAACATGATTTTGGGGACGGAGGAAAAAATCATGATGTAGACCAACTGGGAAGAATAGAAAGAGGGAAGGAAAAAATGAATATTTATGATACAGCAAATCAACTAGCACAAGAAATTAAACAATCAGAAGAATATAGAAATTATAAAATGGCAAAACAAGCTTTAAATTTAAACACAAGTTTAAAAGAAAAAATGACACAATTTGAACAAAAAAGATATGAAACACAATTGATAGCAATGCAAACAGGAAAACAAGATGAAGCAAAATTCAAGGAAATACAGGATTTATATACAGAATTAATAGAAATAGATGATGCTAAGAGATTTTTTGAAGCAGAAACCAAGTTTAACATCGTAATTGCAGATGTCAATAAGATAATTGGTGAAGCAATTAGAGATGTAATGTAAGTTATTATTTTGGATTGTATAATTATAACAAATGAGCATATGAATATTAAAATATTTATATGTTCATTTATTCGTATTAATAAGAAATAAAAATGAATGGAGAAATATTATGGAATTTATTATAATAGGCGTAATTGCATTTGTTAGTATCATAGTACTAAAATATGTTTTTGATTATAGGATGAAAGAATTAAAACATATAGGAGATGACCAAGAATTAGATAATCTAGCAAAGGCATATCCAAGTAATATAGAGATGTGCCGAGAATATTTGAAAAAAGTAGGAAATGAAAAAGTTAAGATAGAGGAAAACGAAGGGGCAGAAGCTAGTTTGTATATCGCAGTTACGGATAAGATTTTGATTGGAAATATTCAAAAAAGTTATACACGAATTCAAACAATTGCACATGAATGCTTGCATTCAATTCAAAATAGAAAATTATTAATGTTTAATTTTGTGTTTTCTAATATTTATTTACTTTATTTTATTGCGATTTGTGCTTTGTTAGTATTTAAAATATTACCTTATAAAATGATGTTTTTGAGTATTTTTTTAATCTTAAGTATGATTTATTATTTGGTAAGAGTATTTTTGGAAAATGATGCTATGATAAAAGCAAGATATTTAGCAAAAGAATATATGGAAGAAAAACAAATATCTTCACAAGAAGAAATTCAAAAATTAGTAGCGGGTTTTGATAAAATTAATACAGCAGGAATTAAATGCATTAACTATATATTTTTCATGCAAACTATGATAAAAGTGATTATTATTATAGGCTTGAGTCTTGTTTTTTAAGAGAGGAGAATGTGTCAATGGAATTAAAAATAGTAGATATAAAGGAATTTAAAAAGAACATTTATCCAGAATATAAAAAGATATTTCCTGAGATAGAAAGAAAATCTTATCGATGTTTGAAAAAAACATATAAAAACAATATTATGAAGATTATTGAAATTTTAGTAGATGATGAACTAGTAGGATTTTTTATCTTAAATTTGTTAAAGGGGAATTCATATATACAACTAGACTATTTTGCAATTTTACCAGAGTATCAACATAGAGGATATGGAACACAGGCAATCAAGATTTTAAAAAACATGTATCAACAATATGATGGGATTTTTATTGAGATTGAAAAATTGAATTGTGGAGAAAACGAAGAAGAAAATAGGATTAGGCAACGAAGAGCTAAATTTTATGAGAATTTAGGTTTTTACAAATTGGATTTTGACTTAGATATGTATACAGTTATTTATTCAGCGTATATACTGCCTTGTCAAAAAAATGAATTTATTGGTAGTGAAGTAATAAAAGAAATATATAAAATTTATAAAGCAATTCTAGGAGAGAAAAGGACGGAAAAGAATTGTAAAGTCTTAAACATTTAACAAATAAAAAAATCAGGATAACTTTTATTTTAAAAATATCCTGATTTTTTTGATAAATGAGACAGAAAAGACCTGTCCCCAATGTCTCATTCTTCTGACGAATAATCTTGCAATAGCAAATTTAACATTTGAGGATAAATTTCTGTTGCATGTTGTTTCCAATTTTCTACAATACGTTTTGCTCTATCTCTAGAACCTGCAAAGGTTCTTACTTCAAATAAAGTTTCATTATTTTCAACAATTTTACATTTTATGGTATATTCGTTTTCGTTTTTAGGAATAAATTCTGCAATAATAGAGGACTCCTCTTCAATAGAAGGAAATTCCTTGGCAAAAATATTATCTGCTTTTAATTTCATGATTCCTGGTAGTACATCTTTGGTAAGAATATATGCGTTTTTTCCTTCCGAAGTAATTCGGATAACAGGTTCTTCTTCTTTTGTATAAATACCTACTAAATTGGAATCTATTAAATCTGTTAGCACTTGTTTGAAGTAGAAATAGTTAATGTTGTTAATAGCAGTAATGATTTTAAATAGGTCGTCTTGTCTAAATTCTCCATCAATTAGATTTAATATATATAAGATTAATACCTTATTTTCAGCCAAAGTAGTAGTATTATCTGAATTTGAACTCATATTCAATAGCACTCCTTACTTTGTTTATTTATTTTTTTTGATTATATCATAAAAAATGGAAAAAGTAAAATAAAATATTGAAAATCATAAAAATAATGATATAATGAGGACATTATAAAAACAAAAGAGTAAAAGGAGTGTTGTAAATGAAAAAAGGAAAAGTAGTTTTAGTTGGAACAGGTTTTGTTGGAATGAGCATGGCATATTCGATGCTAAACAGAGGAGGAATTGAAGAACTTGTTCTAATTGATATTGATAAAGAAAAAACAATTGGAGAAGAAATGGATTTGTCTCATGGATTGCCATATGCACCACAAAAAATGGTAATAAAAGCAGGAGAGTATGAAGATTGTAAAGATGCACAAATTGTAGTGATTACAGCAGGAGTTGCGCAAAAACCAGGACAAACTAGATTAGAATTAGCAGAAGTAAATACTAAAATCATGAAACAAATCACGAAATCAATTATGGCAAGTGGATTTAATGGAATTATAATTGTAGCAAGTAACCCAGTAGATTTAATGGCCTATGTTGTTTGGAAAGTATCAGGGTTACCAAAGAACAAAGTAATTGGTTCTGGAACAGTGTTAGATACAGCTAGACTTCGTTATTTAATGGCAGATTACTTAAAAATATCAAGCAAAAATGTTCATGCCTATATCATGGGGGAACATGGAGATTCATCTTTTGTTCCTTGGGATCATGCTTATGTAGGATGTAAAAAGGTAAAAGATATTATGAAAGATGGAAAACATCCAATGGAAGATTTAAAAAAGATACACGAAGGTGTAGTAAATGCAGCTTATGAAATTATCAATAAGAAAAAAGCAACTTATTATGGAATTGGAATGGCATTAAATCGATTGGTTCGAGCTATTTTAGATAATGAAAATTCTATTTTAACAGTTTCTACTTATTTAGAAAATCAATATGGGCAAAATGATATTTTTATTGGTGTACCAGCTGTTATCAATCGTAATGGAGTAAGAGAGTTAATTGAATTGAATTTAAATGATTATGAACAAGAAAAATTAAATAGTAGTTGTAAACTGATTCGAGAAATGAGAGAAAGTTCAATTGAGAAAATAATTGAGGAATAAAAGACAAAAAGGTAAACTTGTTGACAGTATTTTGACTTTTTGATACAATGCAATTATATACTAGATGAGAGAATTTAATAAACAATAAGAAACAAAAGAGAAAAGGAGGATAGAAAATGGAAAAAGGCTTAAAAAACTATTATAGGAACAGTTTTAATCAGGGAATTACATTAATTGCGCTAGTAATTACAATTATCATACTTTTGATTTTAGCAGGAATTAGTATAACACTATTAACAGGAGAAAATGGTATTATAAAAAAATCAATAAAAGCAAAAGACGAAATGAAAAAAGCCGAATATAAAGAAGAGTTAATTGTAATAGGATATGGGCTACAACCAGACAGAGTGCTTAATCAATGGGATAATCAAACCTATATGGACAAATATGAAAAAGAAATAGAAAAAGATGATATGTTTAAGGAGGCACAAGAAATTAAACAATTACCGAATGCTCCTCAAATAACAATACAAGTAATTGTAAAAGAAGGATGGGTATATTGGGTAACAGAAGATGGAGTAGAATTGGTTGAGAAAGGAGAAACTCCTCCTGTAGAAATAAGTGAAATTTATGTTTCTTTAAAAGGTAATACACTAACTTTTGGAAATAATGAAGAAGATGCTAAAATAGGAGCTGATACTTACTATGGAGAGATAAGCAAAGAGGTATTTACACGTTCTTGGGGCAATCCACCAAATACTCCATGGTTCAAGGATGTACAAAAAATACAGGCTATAAATTTCGAAACCAAAGTAACACCAATTAATATGAATTGTTATTTTTCGGATTTATCATCACTGAAAAACATAGAAAACATAGAAAATCTAAATACAGAAAATGTAACAAGTATGTTTGCCTTATTTTATAATTGTAGTAGTTTACTAAGTGTAGATGTATCTGGATTAAAAACAGGAAATGTTGAAACTATGGATGCTATGTTTAATGGTTGCACAGAACTAACCAGCATAGAAGGATTATCAAATCTTGATACAAGAAAAGTTATTAACATGAATAGTATGTTTTCAGGCTGTACTAAATTGAAGAATATAGATATTAGTAATTTTGATATGGGAAATGTAACAACTGCGGCATATATGTTTTCTAGCAGTACTGCTTTATAATCCATAAAATTCCCAGAAAATATAGATACCAGCAAATTAACTACAATGAGAGAAATGTTTTGTCATTGTGAAGCTTTGACAGCTCTAGATATAAACAATTGGAATGTAGAGAATGTAACGGATATGAACAATGCTTTTTCATATTGTAAGAGTTTAATAACTCTAGACATAAACAATTGGAATGTAGAGAATGTGACAGATATGCAAAGTGCTTTTTTTTATTGTGAGAATTTGGAAAGTATAGCTATAAGCAATTGGAATACAAAAAATGTGACAACTATGAAAGGAATGTTTTGTCATTGCGAAAATTTAGTAGAAATAAATGTTTCAAATTTTAATACGGAAAAAGTTACAAATATGGAAGATATGTTTGGTAGTTGCTACAAGTTAGAACAGGTAAATTTATCAAGTTTTAATACCAAAAATGTAACTATGATGAATGCTATGTTTGCGTATTGCGCAGCATTAAAAACAGCGGATTTATCTAGTTTTGATACAAGCAAAGTAACAACAATGAAGCAAATGTTTTATCTTTGTACAAGTTTGCAAAGTGTCACATTAACAAGTTTTAATACAGAAAATGTAGTGGATATGTATGCAATGTTTCAAGGTGATAAACAATTAACAACATTAGATTTATCAAGTTTTAACACAACTAAAGTTACGGATATGTCGCTTATGTTTGGTGATTGTAGTAACTTAACTAAAATTTATGTTAGAACTCCAAACTGGAGACTAGCAGAAAATAGAGTGAATATGTTTACAGGATGTGGAACACAAACAACAACAGAAAAATAATCAGGTAAAATAAAAATAACTGTGCTATAAAATGGCATGGTTATTTTTTATTGAATAACCAAAATATTACAAATTTGTAAAAAGGTGTTGACATACGGGCACAAGCGTTGTATAATAAATAGGCATGAAATAATAAGCGTTGAAGCCAAATGTGGCTACATCCTTACGGAAACGTGGGATGGAGGGAACTTTGGTGGAGTATGTTATGGCAAAGACCAGGCGGTAAGAAATGTACTTATCCCAAAATTATCATGCAATTTTTGGGTTTTTATATAGGTGATATTCGAAACACCAGAGTGCGTTTTAACTTGCCAAGGTAATTTCGTCTTTGATAGTTAGAAATAACTATCATGACAAAAAAATTATTTTTAAAGAAGGAGGGAAAATTACAATGGCAAACACAGTAGCAACAAGTGAGAAAATTAGAATAAGACTAAAAGCTTATGACCATGTAGTTTTAGATCAGTCTGCTGAAAAGATAGTAGATACTGCTAAGAAAACAGGAGCAAAGGTATCAGGTCCTATTCCATTACCAACACAAAAAGAAATCGTAACAATCTTACGTTCTCCACACAAATACAAAGACTCAAGAGAACAATTTGAAATGAGAACACATAAAAGAGTAATCGATATTCTTTATCCAACACAAAAAACAGTTGACAGTCTAATGAAATTAGAATTACCAGCTGGTGTTGATATTGAGATAAAATTATAAGACATTTATTAGGAATACAAATGCTTAACGCATTTGCATACTGACGCTGTAACAAACAAGTTTTAACAGCCTCAGCAAAAACCAAGCTGACAAAAGTCAGCCAATAGTTAGGAGGAAAGAAAGAATGAAAGGAATTATCGGAAAAAAAATCGGTATGACACAAATCTTCGACGAAAAAGGAAATGTAATCCCAGTAACTGTAATTGAAACAGAAGGAAACATCGTAGCACAAGTAAAAACAGTAGAAACTGACGGATACAATGCCATCCAATTAGGATACGGAGAAGTAAAAGATAAACATATTAATAAACCAGAAGCAGGACATTTTGCAAAAGCAAAACTTGCTAACAAAAAACATTTAAGAGAATTTAGATTAGAAGATGTAGCAAACTACAAAGTAGGAGACGCTGTAAAAGCAGACATTTTCGAAGCTGGAGAAAAAGTAGATGTACAAGGAACATCAAAAGGAAAAGGATTCCAAGGTGTTATCAAAAGACATGGACAACACAGAGGACCAATGGGACATGGATCTATGTATCATAGAAGACCAGGTTCAATGGGAGCTACATCAACACCAGGTAGAGTATTTAAAGGTAAAAAACTTCCAGGACATATGGGAAGAGTTACGATAACAATTCAAAACTTAGATGTTGTAAGAGTAGATATGGATAAAAACGTAATCTTAGTAAAAGGAAGCGTTCCAGGAGCAAAAGGAGCTATCCTAAAAGTAAAATCAGCTGTAAAGGCTACTAAATAGAGGAAGGAGGAAAAAAAATGCCAAAAGTAGACGTATACGATTTAAAAGGTAAAAAAGTAAGTGATATAGAATTAGCTGAAAGCGTATTTGGAATTGAGCCAAATGAAAATATTGTACATAGCGTATTAGTAAATTATTTAGCTAATCAAAGACAAGGTACACAAAGTACAAAAACAAGAGCAGAAGTTTCTGGTGGTGGTAGAAAACCATGGAGACAAAAAGGAACAGGTAGAGCAAGACAAGGTTCAACAAGAAGCCCACAATGGATTAAAGGTGGTATTGCTTTAGGACCAAAACCTCGTTCATACAGATATACCGTTAATAAAAAAGAAAGAAGATTGGCAATCAAATCAATCTTAAGTTCTAAAGTATTAGAAAAAGAATTAACAGTAGTAGATAAATTAGAAGTAAAAGAAATCAAAACAAAAACAATGGCAAAAGCATTAGTTGATTTAAAAGTAGAAGGAAAAACATTAATCGTTCTTCCAGAAAACAACAAAAATGTATTAATGTCATCAAGAAATATTGAAGGGGTAAAAACAATTACTGCAAACAATATCAATGTATTTGATTTATTAAAATATACAAATCTAATTTTATCAGTAGACACTGTTAAAAAATTAGAGGAGGTGTACGCTTAAATGAAACCAGAAGATATAATTATAGCACCAATCGTTACAGAAAAGAGTAACGACCAATTACAAGAAGGAAAATACACTTTCGAAGTAAATAGAAAAGCAACAAAAGTTGAAATAGCAAAAGCTGTTGAAAAACTTTTTGATGTAAAAGTATTAAAAGTAAATACCATGAATGTAAATGGTAAAAAGAAAAGAGTTGGATACCACATGGGTAAAACTTCTGACTGGAAAAAAGCAATTGTTACAATTGACACAAATCCAGAAGAAACATCTTACCTAGCTAAAGGTGGAAAAACAACTAAAGTTTCTAAAAAGTACAAAGATAGTATTGATGAGTTCATGGGAGCATAGCGAAATCGATTAAAAGCAGCAATCTGCACTTTTTTACTTCATTAATCAAAACTCGACGTACCCACGTACAACTTCGTCTTGATTAACTTGTAAAAAAGCACATCTTACTACTTTTAATCAATTTCATAAATTGATAGAAACAAAAACAAAAATATCGGGAAAGAACCCGGAAAATAAATAAAAAAGGAGAGAAATAAAAATGGGAATGAAACACTTCAAACCATATACACCATCTAGAAGAAATATGACAGTTTCAGATTTCGCAGAAATCACAAAGAAAACTCCTGAAAAATCTTTATTAGCAAAGAAAAAGAAAAATGCAGGAAGAAACTCATATGGTAGAATCACAGTAAGACACCAAGGTGGTGGAAACAGACAAAAATATAGAATAGTAGATTTTAAAAGAAGAAAAGATGACATGGAAGCAACTGTAATCGGAATCGAATACGATCCAAACAGAAGTGCTAACATTGCATTAATTCAATATGAAGATGGAGAAAAAGCATATATCTTAGCTCCACAAGGATTAAAAGATGGAGACAAAGTAGTATCTGGAGAAACAGCTGATATCAAACCAGGAAATTGTATGCCAATAAACAGCATTCCAGTTGGTACTTTAATTCACAACATTGAATTAAATCCAAAACAAGGTGGAAAATTAGTAAAAGCTGCTGGACAAAGCGCTCAATTAATGGCAAAAGAAGGGAAATATGCACACGTAAGACTTCCATCAGGAGAAATGAGATTAATTTTAGCAACATGTAGAGCTACTATCGGTGTAATTGGAAACAGCGATCATGAAAATGTTAAAATTGGTAAAGCTGGTAGAAAAAGACATATGGGTATCAGACCAACTGTTAGAGGATCTGTTATGAACCCAGTAGATCACCCACACGGTGGTGGTGAAGGTAGAGCTCCAGTAGGACACGCTGGACCAATGACACCTTGGGGTAAACCAGCTCTTGGATACAAAACAAGAAATAAAAAGAAACAATCTAATAAGTTTATTGTTAAGAGAAGAAAATAAGTTAGTCGTTAACGAAGTTTTACGGATAACTTACGCAATGGAGCGAAGCGACATTGTGAACCTTAGAAAAAAAGAAGGGAGGACATTCTAATATGTCAAGATCAAGCAAGAAAATACCATACGTAGCACCTGAACTACTTAAAAGAGTAGAAGCTATGAATGAATCTGGAAATAAAGAAGTTTTAAAGACATGGTCTAGAGCTTCAACAATATATCCACAAATGGTTGGTCATACAATCGCTGTACATGATGGAAGAAAACATGTTCCAATCTATATAGCAGAAGAAATGATTGGTCATAAATTAGGTGAATTTGCTCCTACAAGAACATTTAAAGGTCATGCAGGAGACAAGAAAACAAAGAAATAAAGTAAAGGGTAAACAATGATCTTATAAGGGGAGGGGACATTCCTCAAACCGAAATAGGAATACCCAAGGGGAAGAGGAGTGTCCCCTGTCATTAGACAAAAGGGAGGTAAGGAAAGTGCAAGAAACAGAAATGAGAACAGAAGCTAGAGCAACTCTAAAATATGCTAGAATATCAGCTAGAAAAGTGAAAATCGTAGCAGATTTAATTAGAGGAAAAGAAGTTGACGAAGCTTTAGCTATCGTAAAATTCACACCAAAAGCATCATCAGAAGTAATTGAAAAATTATTAAAATCAGCAATTGCAAATGCTGAAAATAATCATGATATGAAACATGAAAACTTATATGTTGCTGAAATTTATGCAAATCAAGGACCAACATTAAAAAGAATACGTCCAGCTGCAAAAGGTTCAGCAGTAAGAATTAGAAAAAGAACAAGTCATATAACAATAGTTTTAAAAGAAAAGGAGGCATAAACTAGCATGGGACAAAAAGTACATCCAACTGGTGTAAGAGTTGGAATTATAAAAGACTGGAACTCTAAATGGTATGCAGATTCAAAAAACTTTGCAGATTATTTAGTAGAAGACCAAAAAATCCGTAAATTTTTAAAGAAAAAATTATACCTTGCTGGAATTTCTAAAATTGAAATCGAAAGAACAGCAAAAGCAATAAAAATTAATTTACACACTGCTAAACCAGGAATTGTTATTGGAAAAGGTGGAGCAGGAGTAGAAACTGTGAAAGCAGAATTAGCAAAATTAATTGGAAAAGATGTTAACTTAAATATTGTAGAAGTAAAAAATATTGATACAGATGCTCAATTAGTAGCAGAAAACATCGCAGGACAATTAGAAAGAAGAATTTCATTCAGAAGAGCTATGAAACAATGTATGCAAAAATCTATCAAAGCAGGTGCTTTAGGAATTAAAACTGCAGTATCTGGAAGATTAGGTGGAGCTGACATGGCTAGAACTGAATTCTATAAAGAAGGAAATATTCCACTACAAACTTTAAGAGCTGATATCGATTATGGATTTGCAGAAGCAGATACAACTTATGGAAAAATCGGTGTAAAAGTTTGGATATATAAAGGAGAAGTTCTTCCAGAGAAGAAAATGGAAGGAGGAGACAAATAATGCCATTAATGCCAAAAAGAACAAAACATAGAAAAATGCAAAAAGGTAGAATGAGAGGAAAAGCAACAAGAGGAAATAAAGTTACAGATGGAGAATATGGTATTCAAGCTGTAACAGGAGCTTTAATTACAGGAAACCAAATTGAAGCTGCCAGAATTGCTATGACTCGTTATATAAAAAGAGGTGGAAAAGTTTGGATTAAAATCTTTCCAGACAAACCAATAACTGCAAAACCTATCGGAACTCGTATGGGTAAAGGTAAAGGTGCGCCAGAATATTGGGTAGCAGTTGTAAAACCAGGAAGAGTAATGTTTGAAATTGCTGGGGTACCAGAAGAAACTGCAAGAGAAGCCTTAAGACTTGCTATGAACAAACTACCTAACAAAACAAAATTTGTAGCAAGAGAAACTGAAAAGGTAGGTGAAAATGATGAAGATAAATAAAATAAGAGAAATGTCTTCACCAGATTTAGAGAAAGAATTAGGTGAACTAAAAACAGAATTATTCAAATTAAAATTTAGTTTAGCTACAAACGGATTAGATAATCCAATGAAAATAAAAGAAGTAAAAAAAGATATAGCTAAAATAAATACTGTATTAACAGAGAGAAAAATAGCTGAAAGCAAAGCATAATAAAAGTTTCGAATTGAAAATAACGGTCATCCCTTATTCACAAGGGGAGGGGAAATATCTTATCCCTAAAGAAGTGACCCAGGGGAAAGATATGTCCCCTGACAATCGATAGAAAGGAGAAATCTAAATGGAAGAAAGAAATCTTCGTAAAGTTATGGTTGGAACAGTAACATCTAACAAAATGGACAAAACAGTTGTAGTAGCTGTTGAAACAAGTGTTAGACACGGTGTTTATGGAAAAACTGTAAAAAGAACATATAAATTAAAAGCACATGATGAAGAAAATGTATGCCAAATAGGTGATAAAGTAAAAGTAATGGAAACAAGACCACTTTCTAAAGATAAAAGATGGAGAGTAGTTGAAGTTGTAGAAAAAGCAGATATTAAATAGAAAGGAGAAACCATATTATGATACAACAACAATCAAGATTAAAAGTAGCAGACAACACAGGTGCAAAAGAAATTATGTGTATCAGATGTTTAGGTGGTTCATACAGAAAAACATCTAATATAGGAGATATTATAGTTGCTTCTGTTAAATCAGCAACACCAGGTGGCGTTGTAAAAAAAGGTGACGTTGTAAAAGCTGTTATCGTAAGATCTAAAAAAGGATTAAGAAGAGCAGATGGTTCATATATAAAATTTGATGAAAATGCAGCTGTTATAATCAAAGAAGACGGAACTCCAAAAGGAACTCGTATCTTTGGGCCAGTTGCAAGAGAGTTAAGAGAAAAGGATTATATGAAGATTTTATCCTTAGCTCCAGAAGTTCTTTAAGTCAGCTGTGTGAAGCAAAGCGAACTATAGATGACTTACGCAATCGAACGAAGTGAGATTGTGAACATTGAAAATACAGAATTAATTTTATAAAAAAATAATTTAGCAAAAATTAAGGAAAAGGAGGAAGTTCCTAAGATGAGAATAAAAAAAGGAGATAACGTTCAAGTTTTATCAGGAAATGATAAAGGTACAACAGGAGAAGTATTAGAAGTTAATCCAAAAGCTGATAAAATCGTTGTTAAAGGCGTTAACGTTAGAAAAAAACATGTTAAAGCTAGAAGACAAGGAGAAGAAAGCGGAATAATAGCTGTAGAATGTGCTATTCCAAGTTCAAAAGTAAATGTAGTATGCTCAAAATGTGGTAAAGCTACAAAAGTTGGATATAGCATAGAAAAAGATCAAAAAGTACGTGTTTGTAAAAAATGCGGTGCAAAATTAAAATAAAAGAAAGGAGGATTAGAAAACAATGGAAAAATTAAGAGAACAATATGAAAAAGAAGTAATCCCAGCATTAATGAAAAAATTTGAATATAAATCAGTTATGCAAGTTCCAAAACTTGATAAAATAGTAATTAATATAGGATTAGGAGATTTAAAAGAAAATCCTAAAGCATTAGAAAATGCAATGAACGATTTAATGCAAATTACAGGTCAAAAACCAGTAATTACAAAAGCTAAAAAATCAATTGCAGCATTTAAATTAAGAGAAGGTGTAAACATTGGATGTAAAGTAACATTAAGATCAGACAAAATGTATGATTTTGCTTATAAATTATTCAATGTAGCACTTCCAAGAGTAAGAGATTTTAGAGGAGTATCAGCTAACTCTTTTGACGGTAGAGGAAACTACTCTATGGGTATCAAAGAACAATTAATATTCCCTGAAATTGAATACGATAAAGTTGATAAATTAAGAGGTATGGATATTATATTCGTAACAACTGCAACAACAGACGAAGAATCTAAAGCGTTGTTAGAAGCGTTAGGTATGCCGTTTAAGTCAGCCGTTTAAACGAAGTGCAATACGGATGACTTACGCAATCGAGAGAAACGAGATTGTGGACCTTAAGAAAGGAGTTAGTAATACTATGGCTAAAAAGTCAATGAAAATTAAACAAGCTAGACCACAAAAATATAGCACTAGAGAATATAATAGATGTAAATTATGTGGAAGACCTCATAGCTATATTAGAAAATATGGTATTTGCCGTGTTTGCTTTAGAGAGTTAGCTCATAAGGGAGAGATTCCAGGAGTTAAGAAGGCTAGCTGGTAAAAATCGATTAAAAGAAAGTGCCTTTTGCTAGATGAGAGGTAAAATGAGAATAAAAAAGGGAAAACAAAACCCTTGCAAAAAAAGAAGAAAAGGAGGTAAGTAATTAATGAACATTACAGATCCAATAGCAGATATGTTAACAAGAATTAGAAATGCAAATAGTTCAAAACATAAAACAGTTGATATTCCAGCTTCTAACATGAAACTAGGAATTGCTGAAATTTTATTCAAAGAAGGATATATTAAATCTTTTGAAGAAATCAAAGATGATACACAGGGGATTATTAGAGTTACTTTAAAATATGATGAAAAAGGAACTCGAGTAATCGACGGGTTAAAAAGAATTAGTAAACCAGGATTAAGAGTGTATGCATCTAAAGAAGAATTACCAAGAGTATTAAATGGATTAGGAATTGCCATTATTTCTACATCAAAAGGATTAAAAACTGATAAAGAAGCAAGAGAATTAGGAATTGGTGGAGAAGTATTAGCTTATGTATGGTAATTAAGTTAGCTGTGCCAAGCAAAGCGAGCTAGAGATAACTTATGCAATCTAAGAGAAATGAGATTGCAATCATTAAAAAAGGAGGGAAAACCTAGTATGTCAAGAATAGGAAATAAACCAATTACAGTACCATCAGAAGTAGAAGTTAAGATGGATGGACAAAATATTACTGTAACAGGACCAAAAGGTACATTAGAAAGAGAAATACATAAAAATATTTCTGTCAAAATGGAAGAAAATATAATTACAGTAACAAGAAAAGATAATGAACCAGCTAACAGAAGTTTACATGGTTTAACAAGAACATTAATCAACAATATGATTGTTGGTGTAACTAGTGGTTATAGTAGAGAATTACAAATTAATGGTGTTGGATACAGAGTAGCAAAACAAGGGAATGATTTAAATCTAACTTTAGGTTACTCACATCCAGTTGTTTTCCAAGCACCAGAAGGAATTGCTTTTGATGTTCCAAACCCAAATACAATTATTGTTAACGGAATTGATAAAGAATTAGTTGGGCAAACAGCAGCCGTTATTAGAATGAAAAGACCACCTGAAGTATATAGAGGTAAAGGTATCAAATATGCTGAAGAAGTTATTAGACGTAAAGAAGGTAAAACTGGTAAATAAAAATAATTTTAATTGAAAGCAATAAATTTGAAAAATAGAAACTCAATTTTTAGAAAGGAGTAAGAAAATGGTTAAGAAAACAGATAGAAAAATGGAAAGAACCAGAAGACACATTCGTGTTAGAAGAAAAATATCTGGAACAGCAGAGAGACCAAGATTATGTATATATAGAAGTAATACAAATTTATATGTGCAAATTATCGATGATGTTACAGCTACAACATTAGTATCAGCATCAACATTAGATAAAGAAATCAAAACAAAACATGCTAATAAAGAAGCTGCTAAAGAATTAGGAACTTTAATTGCTAAAAAAGCAGCTGACAAAAAAATTGAAACAGTAGTTTTCGATCGTGGTGGATACATTTATCACGGAGTTGTTAAAGAATTAGCAGAAGCTGCAAGAGAAGGCGGACTTAAATTTTAAGAGAAGAAGGAGGATTAACAAAACCCTATGGAAGAAAAAAATGAATTAAAAGAAAAAGTTGTTGCTATCAACAGAGTTGCTAAAGTTGTTAAAGGTGGTAGAACTTTTAGATTTAGTGCAGTAGTTGTAGTAGGTGACGAAAACGGTCATGTAGGTGTTGGAAATGGTAAAGCAGCAGAAGTTCCAGAAGCTATTAGAAAAGCAATTCAAGAAGCTAAAAAGAACTTAGTAGAAGTACCAATTGTTGATACAACAGTACCTCATGAATATGTTGGAACTTTCGGAAGTGCAAAAGTTATGTTAAAACCAGCTGCTGTTGGTACAGGTATTATAGCTGGAGGTAGCGTAAGACCAGTAATGGAATTAGCAGGATACAAAAACATAAGAACAAAAGTTATTGGAACTAACAATCCAAGAAACGTTGTTCATGCTACAATCGAAGGTTTAAAAGCTATGCAAACAGTAGAACAAGTAGCTAAAAAAAGAGGTAAAAAAGTAGAAGAAATTTTATAAGATAAAGGTATCGCAAATTAAGGGTAATCACATATTTTAAGAGATGTGTTCCCTGTCAATAAAAAAAGGAGGTGCGAAGTACAAAATGAAACTAGATGAATTAAAACCAGCTGTAAAAAAAGTAAAAAGAAATAGAGTAGGACGTGGAATGTCTTCTGGAAATGGAAAAACATCAGGAAGAGGACATAAAGGTCAAAAAGCAAGAAGTGGTGGAGGAGTAAGACGTGGTTTCGAAGGTGGTCAAACACCATTATACAGACGTTTACCAAAAAGAGGATTCACCAATATTCATGCTAAAACATATACAGAAGTAACTTTAAAAATGTTAAGCAAATCTAAAGCTACTGATGTTACAGCAGAAAGCCTATTAGAAGAAGGTATCATTGGAAAAATAAATGATGGAATCGTAGTTTTAGCAACTGGAAAATTAGAGAAAAAACTAAACGTTAAAGCAAAAAGATTTACAGCAAAAGCAAAAGAAGAAATCGAAGCTTTAGGCGGAAAGACCGAGGTGATTTAAGTGTTTAAAACAATCAAAAACGCTATTTCAACACCTGATGTAAGGAAAAGATTATTATATACATTAGTATTAATTGTTATATTTAGATTGGGATGCTATATTACAGTACCAGGAGTAAATAGTATAGCACTAAACGAAGCAATGGGTCAAACAAATGGATTTGCAGGATTAATTGATATGATTTCCGGTGGGGCTTTTTCAAGATTTTCTGTTTTTGCTATGTCAATTAGCCCATACATAACAGCTTCTATTGTTATCCAATTATTAGCAATGATTATTCCATCTTTAGAAAAACTAACAAAAGAAGGTGGAGAAGAAGGAAGACAAAAAATAAATAAATACACCAAAATGTTAACATTAGTGTTAGCGTTAGTAGAAGCAATAGGAGTATATCTATCATACAAAGCTTCTGGTGTGTTTGTAAATCAAGAATTCTTAACAGGAGCATTAGTAGTAACAGGTCTTGTAGCTGGTACATCTATCCTTATGTGGTTAGGAGATCAAATTACTAATAAAGGAATAGGAAATGGAATTTCATTATTAATTTTTATTGGTATTATCTCAAGATTACCAAGTGGGATAACAACTTTATGGAATCTAATGGTAACAGAGGCAGGATTTAGTACAGTAGGATTGTTAACAGCAATTGGTATCGTAATTGGAGCATTAATTCTAGTTGCAGGAGTTGTATTTGTACAACAAGCAGAAAGAAGAGTGCCTGTACAATACTCTAAAAAAGTAGTGGGAAGAAAAATGGTAGGAGCACAAAGTACACATATACCATTAAAACTTGCTATGGCAGGTGTAATGCCGGTTATCTTTGCGTCATCTTTTATGACATTCCCAGCTATGATTATTCAAATTTTTGTACCAGATATAGCAAATCATACAGGATTTTTAGCAGGATTATATAATTTCTCAATTGCTACTTCTACATCAGATGTAGGAATTGGTTATTCTATTGCTAATGCCATCGTATATTTACTATTAATCGTAGGATTTACATTTTTCTATACTTATGCTACTTTTAATCCAGCAGAAGTATCTAATAATATTAAGAAAAATGGTGGATTTATACCAGGAATTAGAGCTGGTAAACCAACAACAGAATATTTATCTTCTATTATATCTAAATTAACAATGTTTGGAGGAATATTCTTATCTATCATTGCAATTCTACCAATGTTATTAAGATTTACCAACCTAAATATTGCATTTGGTGGTACATCAATCTTAATCGTTGTAGGTGTTGCTTTAGAAACTGTACAACAGTTAGAATCTCAATTAGCGATGAGACACTATAAAGGATTCTTAGAATAAAATATGAGACAGTGGGGACAGTCCTCATTTGTCTCATTTTTTTATTAAATAGAAGAAATTCTTTCTTATTATTCAAGAAGACACATTCCGCAGAAAATTGATTTGCAATTTTCGCGGGCGAACAATTACGTTTCATTTAAAAAGCTTGACAAAATTTTATGATTTATATAAAATTAAGAAAACAAAAGAGGAGAGTGAAAAGATGGAAGAAAAAAAGGAAAAGAAGGTACTAAAAATAGGTCTTTCAACAGTTATTATTATAATTGCTTTTATGATTATAGCAGTTATGAGCTATTATATTTATAAAGTAGCAGAAGCAAAGAAAATTTCAGACCAAAAAGTAGATGAACTGGAAGAACAAGTAGAGAAATTAGAGAATACAATTAATTCAATATCAACTACAATCTCACAAACAAAAGAAGATGAAGAAAATAAAAAGGAACAGAAAAAAGAAGACAAGAAAGCAGAAAATGAATTGATTTCAAATGTTGATTATATTGAGATAATGGTAGAAGATATAGAAAGTTTAGAAGGGCTTACCTATAAAGAACCAAAGAAAATAACTAATGAGAAAATACTAGAAGAATTTTTAGCAAAGGTAAATAATAGTAAATTATATGAAAAATTAGAAGAGGATTTTGGAGCTAGTGGTTTTACAGAATTACCTCCTATGGCACATATTTATGATAAACAAGGTAATAAAACAGTAATTACCGTGTCTGATCTCGATGCAGATGCTAATCTCATGATGATTTGGACAAAGGAAGATGAAAGTGATAAAACAACATATAAAGTAGATAGTAGTTTAAAAAAATATATGGAACAATTGTATAAATAATGAGACATAGAGGCACAGACCTATTTTTGAGACAAATGGGGGACAGGTCTTAACTGTCTCATTTTTTTATATTTTAATAGAGCTTGTTTTATTTAAGAAAAAATGAGACAGTTAAGACCTGTCCCCATTGTCTCAAAAATAAAGGATGAAAAACTTGCTCTTTTTTAGTTTTTATAGTACAATATACCATGTAAAAAATAGAGATAAGGAGAGATTTGTTATGGTAATAATCATGTTAGGAGCACAAGGAACTGGAAAAGGAACCATTGCAGGGATTATCAGTGAACAAACTGGATATCCACAAATATCAACAGGAGATATTTTTAGAAAAAATATTAGTGAACAAACAGAATTAGGAATTGAAGCAGATAAATATATGTCAAGGGGAGAATTAGTACCAGATGAAATAACTGTACCAATGGTAGTAGAGAGACTAAATCAAGAGGATGCCCAAGAAGGTAGCATTTTAGACGGATTTCCAAGAACAACTGCACAGGCAGAAAAACTAGATGAAATTTTAGCTGATTTAGGAAAAAAAGTGGATTTAGTGATTAATCTATCAACACCAAAAGAAGAACTAATTGATAGAATGTTAACGAGAAGAGTATGTAGTAATCAAGAATGTAAAGCAACTTATAATATAAAATTAAATCCACCAAAGGTAGAAGGAATTTGTGATAAATGTGGATCAAAACTAAAACAAAGAGACGATGATTCAAATGCAGAAGCAATTAACAGAAGATTAGAAATTTATGAAGAAAAAACAAGTCCATTAGTAGAATATTATAAAGAAAAAGGCGTATTAAGAACAGAAATGGTAAGTACTTCAATTAATAGAATGGGAAAAGATGTAGCACAAGACATCATAAAAGATATCAAGAGGGATTAATGAACTCTAAAAAATAAAGGAGACGATTAAAAGTGGTGACAATCAAGTCAAAAAAAGAAATTGAGTCCATGAAAGAAGTATGCAAAGTAGTTGCAAAAGTTTACGAAGAACTAGAACAGAAAATAAAACCAGGAATGACAACTTGGGAGCTAGACCAAATAGCGGAAAGAAAAATGAGAAGTTTAGGAGCAATCCCAGCGCAAAAAGGATATGACATTGGAATTAGAGGAGTACCTCCTTTCCCTGCTTCTATTTGTGTATCTATTAACGATGAAATAATTCATGGTATTCCATCTAAAAATAAAATAATTCAAGAAGGTGATATTGTAAGTATTGATACAGTAGCATTAAAGAATGGATACAACGGTGATGCGGCAAGAACTTTTTTAGTAGGAAAAGTTTCTAAAAATGCAGAGCAATTAGTAAAAGTAACGAAACAAGCCTTTTTTGAAGGAATAAAATATGCTAAAGCAGGAAATCGAATTGGAGATGTATGTCATGCGATTGGGGAATATGTCCATTCACAAGGATATTCTGTAATAAAAGAGTTTCAAGGACATGGGATTGGAAAAGAGATGCATGAGGATCCAGGAATTCCTAACTATGGAAAAGCAGGAAGAGGAATACGTCTAGAACCAGGTATGACACTAGCAATAGAGCCGATGGTAATAGCAGGAAAACCTAATATTTTAGAACTAGATGATGGGTGGACAATTATCACAGAAGATGGTAGTTTATCAGCTCATTATGAAAATACAATTTTAATTACAGAAAAAGAGCCAGAAATATTGACAATGCTTTAAAATTGTAGTATAATGTAGAGGTTATAAAGCAAAATAGCACTATTTTGCTCTAAAATCAATGAAATAAGCTCTTTAAGGAGGGATAAAATTGGCAAAAGAAGATGTGATTGAAGTAGAGGGAACTGTAGTAGAAACGTTACCTAATACCAATTTCAAAGTAGAACTTGAAAATGGACATCAAATATTAGCTCACATATCTGGAAAATTAAGAATGAATTATATCAAAATTTTACCAGGCGATAAGGTGAAAGTAGAATTATCACCTTATGATTTGACAAGAGGAAGAATCACTTGGAGAGCAAAATAAAATGTTACAAATTAACCCAATTATTATATAAAATATTCAGGAGGTGCAAAAAATGAAAGTAAGACCATCAGTTAAAAAAATATGTGACAAATGCAAAGTAATAAAAAGAAAAGGTGTTATTAGAGTTATCTGTGAAAACCCTAAACACAAACAAAGACAAGGTTAATCCTTAAAATGTTCATAACACAATTAGGTGGCGGCTGTAAAACCTATTTGTGTTTATATATATGTCTTAAAACTTTAAAGAGACTTAGGGTAAACACTAAGTTGCATTTCACCTTTAAAGAATTTTAGGACAAACAAAAAAAGAAATAACAATTAATTAAATTTTGGAGGTGCAAAAAAATATGGCTCGTATAGCAGGAGTAGATTTACCAAAAGAAAAAAGAGTTGAAATAGGACTTACTTATATCTATGGTATAGGAGTATCAAGTTCTAAAAAAATTCTTGCAAAAGCTGGTATTAATCCAGACACTAGAATCAAAGATTTAACAGATGACCAAGTGAATGATATTAGAAAAGTGATTGACGAAGATTACACTGTTGAAGGTGATTTAAGAAGAGAGGTTGCTCTTAATATCAAAAGACTTACTGAAATTGGATGTTATAGAGGATTAAGACATAGAAAAGGTCTTCCAGTTAGAGGTCAAAGAACCAAAACTAATGCTAGAACTAGAAAGGGTCCTAGAAAGTTAGTTAGCAAGAGCAAAAAATAAACTAAAATCAATAAAGAAGATATTGAAAAATTAAATCATGAATAAATAAGATATTCAGAATAAAATTTTGAATAAGGAGGAAAAAGCAAAATGGCTAAAAATGTAACAACAAAAAAAGTAGCTAGAAGAAATAGAAAAAACATCGAAAAAGGTGCAGCACATATTCATTCTAGTTTTAATAATACAATAGTTACAATCACAGATACACAAGGAAATGCAATAGCATGGGGAAGTGCTGGAGAACTAGGATACAAAGGTTCAAGAAAAAGCACACCATTTGCCGCAGGTCAAGTTGCAGAAACAGCTGCAAAAGCTGCAATGGAACATGGTTTAAAATCAGTTGAAGTATTTGTTAAAGGACCAGGAGCTGGTAGAGAAGCTGCAATCAGAGCACTTCAAACAGCAGGTTTAGAAATAAGTGCAATAAAAGACGTAACACCAATACCACACAACGGATGTAGACCACCAAAAAGAAGAAGAGTGTAAAATAAACGAAATATAAACGGGAGAAAAGAAAATCCCACTGTCAAAAGAAAGGAGTAAAAAAATGGCAAGATATAAAGACGAACAATGTCGTAGATGCCGTAGAGAAGGACAAAAATTGTTCTTAAAAGGTGAAAGATGTTATTCTGACAAATGTAGTATCTCAAGAAGAAACTACGCACCAGGACAACACGGACAAAAAAGAGCAAAACTTTCTGAATACGGAACACAATTAAGAGAAAAACAAAAAACAAAAGCATATTATGGAGTTGGAGAAAAACAATTTAGAAAATACTTTGAAATGGCTTCTAATAAAAAAGGTGTAACAGGTGAAAACTTATTACAAATATTAGAAAGTAGATTAGATAACGTAGTTTACAGATTAGGATTTGGAACATCAAGAGCACAAGCAAGACAATTTGTAAATCACGCACAATTCGAAGTAAACGGAAAAAGAGTAGATATACCATCTTACCTAGTAAAAGCAGGAGATGTAATCACAGTTAGAGAAAGCAAAAAAGACAACGCTACTATAAAAATCAATGTAGAAGAATCAGCAAAAAGACCAGTACCTGCTTGGCTTGAAAAAGACAGCGAAAAATTAAGTGGTAAAGTAATCAGATTAGCGTCTAGAGAAGATGTTGATATTCCAATTGAAGAACATTTAATAGTAGAGCTTTACTCAAAATAATAATTATAAGTAATATAAAAAGGTTAATAAAAACTTTTAGAATTTACTTTAAGAAAAACCTAAATAGTTTAAAAAGTTTGAGAACAGTTCTCAAATATTAGGAGGTAAAAATGATAGAATTTGAAAAGCCAAATATTGAATGTCTAGAGGTTAACGATGCAAAGAACTATGCAAAATTTGTATGTGAACCATTAGAAAGAGGTTATGGAGTAACAATAGGAAATTCTTTAAGAAGAATTTTACTTTCATCACTTCCAGGATGCGCTATAACAGGTGTAAAAATAGATGGAGTATTACATGAATTTTCTACTATCCCAAATGTAGTAGAAGATGTACCAGAAATTATTGTTAACTTAAAAAATGTTAGACTAAAATTCAATGAGAACGAAGAAAAAGTTTTAAGAATTGATGTCAAGGGTGAAGGAGAAGTTACAGCAGGAGACATTGTAACAGATGGAACTGTTGAAGTTTTAAACCCAGAATTACATATAGCAACTATTGCTGAAGGTGGAAGCCTAAAAGTAGAAATGACAGCAGACAGAGGAAGAGGATATAACTCAGCTGATAAAAATAAAAAACCAAATCAAGATATATCAGTACTTCCAATCGATTCTATCTATACACCAGTAAAAAAAGTTAATTATCAAGTAGAAAACACTAGAGTAGGGCAAATGGTGGATTATGATAAATTAGTAATTGAAGTATGGACAGACGGAAGCTTAAAAGCACATGAAGCATTAAGCTTAGCTGCTAAAGTAATGACTGGACATCTAGAATTATTCATTGATTTATCAGAAGCTACCAAAAATACTCAAGTTATGATTGAAAAAGAAGAATCAAAGAAAGAAAAAGTACTAGAGATGTCAATTGAAGAATTAGAATTATCTGTTAGATCGTTTAATTGTTTAAAAAGAGCAGGAATTGCTACCGTTGAAGACCTAACAAATAAATCTGAAACAGACATGATGAAAGTAAGAAATCTAGGTAAAAAATCATTCGACGAAGTAACAGCAAAACTACATTCATTAGGATTAGATTTTGCTTCAGAAGACGAATAAGAAAAGACGAAGAAGTTAAAGGAAGGTGAAAAAATTGGCTACAAATAGAAAATTAGGTAGAACAACAGACATAAGAATGGCAATGTTAAAAACATTAACAACAGATTTAATTATGCATGGAAAAGTAGAAACAACATTAGCAAGAGCAAAAGAAGTAAAAGCCATTGCTGACAGCATCATTTCACTTGCTATCAAAGAAAAAGATAACTTTGAAATGGTAGATGTTAAAGTTGTAAAAGCTAAATTAGATGCAAAAGGAAATAAAGAAACAGAATTAGTAAAAAGCAAAAATGGTAAAGAATACTTAAAAGTAGTAAAAGAAGAAACTACTGAAAAAAGACAAAAAGACATGCCAAGCAGATTAAATGCAAGAAGAAAAATTATGAGAAAAATTAACAAGGTAAAAGATAGCGAAGGAAATAATGTTGACTTACCAGCAAAATTATTTAACGAAATCGCTCCAAAATACGCAGGTAAAAATGTAGGAGGATACACACGTATCATCAAAGCAGGACCAAGACGTGGAGATGGAGCAGAAGTAGCAATCTTACAACTTATCTAATTAAAATGAGACAGTGGGGACAGTCCTTAACTGTCTCATTTTGGATATTAATAAATATTAAAATGAAATCACCAATTCAACAAAAAAACATATAATAAAACCATAGGAGGCTAGAAATAATGGAATTTATGCTAAATACCATTTTTTGGACACTTGCCATTTATGGTTTTTTTGAAATTATAAAAACAGTAATCAACCTATTTACTTATACAAATTTTCAATCAGATGGAATTTACTTAATCATAGCTGTGAAAAATCAGGAAGAAAAGATAGAGGGTTTTTTGCGTTCAAGTTTATTTAAAATACTCTATGGAAAAGAAGAATATCTAAAAAATATTATCGTAGCAGATTTGAAATCAGAAGATAGAACAAAGGAAATTGCAAAAAAAATGGAATTAGAATATGATTGTTTAAAAGTAATTAATTGGAAGGAATGTAAAGACATTATAGATAATGTAGATAATGCATAATAGCAAATAGGGAAAGTATTCCAAGTCTTAGTTTGACTAATGAGAGAATTATGTAAAAAACATAACAATAAAGAGCAAATAAAACATTGAAAAATCCATCTTGCAAAAATATAATAACAGTATAAAACAAAAGAAGGAAGGAAAGAAGTAAAGATGGATTTTAAAGATACAAAAACACAAGGAATAACATTGATAGCGCTTGTAGTAACAATTATTATATTATTGATTTTAGCAGGAATAACAATAGGAACCTTACTAGGAGAAAATGGAATTATTACAAGAACTACGAAGGCAAAAGAAGAGTACAAAATAGCAGAGGCAAAAGAAAAATTATCACTAGTACTATTAGATGTAGGAATAGAAAAAAGAGCCAATATAAAATACAATCAAGATGCATTTTTAGACCAATTTATAAAAGATAATTTAGAAGGAAGCAAAATAAGAGGAGACATTGCCATTGTTGATGGATATGCTTTTAATTTAGATAGAAGTGTACCAAAAATAGGAGAGTATTTAGGAAAAGAGGAAGAATTAGTATTTCCCGATTTGATAGTGAATACACAGATTAGTGACAACAAAGACTCGGCAACAATAACAATTGTTACACAAGAAAAGAAAAATGGAATTAGTAAAATAGAAGTTATTTTAGATGGTGATGTAGTGCATACTTATGATAATTACAACAATACAAAAGATGAAATAACAGAAAGTTATACAACTGATAAAAATGGAGTCTATACAATCAAAGCATATGGTAATTTACCTACAACAGAGACAACAAAAGTAGAGGGAATCATTTCACCAGTTATATATGAACCAAATGGAAGTGAGCAATATGCAAAAGAGTTTCAAGTAAAAGTAAGCGCAAGCGAGGCAAACGAAAAAGTAAAAAGTATTAAATATCAATGGACAAACTCAACAGCAGAGCCAGCTAAAGATAGTTTTACAGAGACAGTAGCCAATGGTGGAACGGTAACAAAGAATAAATTAACAGGAAAGTATTATTTATGGACTTTATTAGAAACAGAGTCAAGTGCAACAAGGACAGGAAAGAGTGAAGCATTTTATTTTGATAATACAGGACCAACAGCTAAATTAACATCAACAGCGGTGTCAGCAAGTTCATTTACTTTAAAGGCAGAGGCAACAGATGCAGATGTAAAAACAATAGGAAGGTATGAATTCTATGTTAATGGAGCTTTGGCTAATACACAAATAACTTCGAATGGAGCTGCAAGCTATACAGTAACAGGTATGAGTATGGGGAGTACAAGTTGTTATGTAAAAGTATATGATAGCCTAGAGAATGACGGACAAGCAACTGTTTCAGCGAGTACAAAATTGTATACATGGGACACGTATAGTTGTAATTCTAGAACGTCATATTCAAAGGCACAAGGAAGCACGAAATCCGTTACTGTAAAAGATTATGGAACTGTTTCTCCAGATACTTTTGTTTATCTTGAACCTTCTTTAGACAGTTCGACTGGAAAATTTTCTTATTCGAATATGAAAAGACGGGTCAAGTTCAATTCTTGGCAATACAAATTCTTATTATCAGGTTATTAGTCCTTCATCTTCTACTGCAGGGGATTCTGGAACTTGTAATTCATACTGGTACTGGCATTATGATCGTGTGAATACTTCGTCTGGTGTCCCTTATACGAAATATTATACATGTTATCAGTATGTTGCCAAAAGTACTACTTCCTATTCAAGGGGAAGCTCTTTGAATAAGACAGTAAGCAGTAATGATAGAAATGCTTATCCGAATAACAACTATTCTGGAAGCATATGGTATGTATACAAAGGAATTTATTAATTACAAATTAAATAGTCATGTTGTCCTGTCCCAACTTACCTACTTGAAAATAACAAATAAATATGATAAACTTGTATTTACAAAAAGGAGAGATACATGGAAATTACAGGAGAAATACAAGGAATTATCTATAGAAATGAAATCAATAGTTATACCATAGCAGAATTTGAAACAGAAGAAGAAACAACAACAATTGTAGGGTATTTACCATTTGTAAATGAAGGAGAGAGCCTAAAATTAATAGGAAAGTTTGTAGAACATAAGGAATATGGAAGACAGTTTAAAGTAGATACTTTCGAGAAAATGATGCCACAAACATTAGGGGCATTGGAAAGATACTTAGCAAATGGAAATATCAAAGGAATAGGAGAAGCTTTAGCCAAAAGAATTGTTAAGAAATTTGGAGAAGAAACGATACATGTTTTTAAATATGAGCCAAAGAGATTGGCTGAAGTAAAAGGAATTTCAGCCAATAAAGCAACAGAGATGGCAGAAGATTTTATTCAAAACTGGGAAGTGTGGCAAATTGTAGGATTTTTAGAGCGTTTTGGGATTGGAGCTGAACATGCCAAAAAAGTATTTGATTTGTTGGGGACAAATGCAATTGAACAAATCGAAGCCAATCCATATTTATTAATTGATATGGCAAGAGGGGTAGATTTCAAACAAATCGATAAAATGGCACTAGACTTAGGCATGAATTATGATAACGAAAAGAGAGTTACCAGTGGGATTAAATATGGTTTAATTAGAAGTACTTATAATGGACATACCTGCGTTTTAAAGATGAATTTAATAGAATTTGTTATTAATCTTTTAGATGTTTCAAAAGAAAATGTAGAAGATGGATTAATTACTTTGAAAATGAAAGATGAAGTGATAATAGAAGATAGAGAAGGCGAAGAATACGCTTATTTGAATGCTTTTTTTAACACAGAAGCAGAAATTTCTATTCGAATTAACCGACTACAAAATGCTAAAAATGTAAAAAAAGTAGTAGGAATAGAAAAGGAATTAAAAAAAGTAGAAGCAAATTCAAAAATTGAATTATCAAACAAACAAAAAGAAGCGGTAAAGCTAGTAAATGATAATAATGTAGCCATTATTACAGGAGGACCAGGAACTGGAAAAACCACTATTATAAAAACAATAATTGATATCTATGAAGAAAAAGGGAAAAAAGTAGTTCTTTGTGCGCCAACGGGAAGAGCAGCAAAACGAATGACAGAAACCACAGGAAAAGAAGCCTCTACATTACATCGTTTATTAGAAATTGGTAAAATAGACGAAGACAGTTTGTATAAAAACACATCAGACTATGAAGGTGCTCCAATCGATGGAGACTTAATAATAGTAGATGAAATGTCTATGGTGGACATGTTTTTGATGAATTATTTATTAAAATGTGTTTATCAAGGTACAAAATTAATCTTAGTGGGAGACCAAGACCAGCTAGCGTCAGTTGGACCAGGAAGTGTATTAAAGGACTTAATCCATTCCGAACAAATTGCAACCATTCACCTAGATAAAATTTTTAGACAAGCAGCTAAAAGTAAGATTGTTTTAAATGCCCATCGTGTTAATCAAGGAGAAGGATTTCTAAAAAAAGATGAGCAAGAGGAAGATATGAAAGAAGATTTCTTCTTTATAAAAGGAATTCAGCAGGAAAAAATGTTAGCAGAGGTTATTTCTCTATGTACAGGAAGACTACAAAACTATGGAGATTACGACTTTTTTCAAAATATACAAGTTTTATCACCAACGAAAAAAGGAATACTAGGAACCAAAGAATTAAATAAAGCGTTACAACAACAACTAAATCCAAATTATGAGAATTTACCAGAAAAAGCAAGTATGGGAGCTGTTTTTCGAGCAGGAGACAGGGTGATGCAGATAAAAAATAACTATGATATCTATTGGGAGAAAAATATTTCTGGTAAAAAAGAAATGGGAAGTGGTGTATTTAATGGTGAAATTGGGACAATAACAGAAATTAATGAAAGAGAAAAACAAGTAGAAATTAGATTTGACGATGAAAAAATAGCATGGTATGAATTTTCTGATTTAGACCAAATTGAACACAGTTATGCAATTACCATCCATAAATCACAACGGAAGTGAATTTGACGTTGTCATTCTGGTTATTCCGCCAGCTTCACCAATGTTAATTACTAGAAATTTATTATATACAGGAATAACAAGAGCCAAAAAATTGCTAGTAATGGTAGGCATTGATAAAGTTGTAGACTTCATGATACAAAATGTAGATGTCAAAAGAAGGAATACAGGTTTAGAATATAAAATGAGACATTGAGATAAGGGGGACAGTCCTAGATTTGAGACAAAGGGGGACAGGTCTTGACTGTCTCATT
>CAMNWO010000018.1 GCA_946565805.1 uncultured Clostridium sp. | reverse complement strand
TATTTGCTAATAAAATAAGACTATTTTTTAGTGAAATATTTAAAAATTATTGACATAAAAAATGATTTTAAATTTAACATAAAAAAAGCACGTAATTTATGAGTAACCAAACGACAAAAAACGACATATAATACAATATAGTATCAAACAAGGTACTATATTGGAGGTGACTTTAACATGGAGCCACAAGAAACAATTTATTGCTATGACAACAGAGAAGAAAAATGTAACAAAAGAAAAAACTGTTTAGGAATTGTAGCAATTATCCTATTAACAGCATTTATCTTTGTAATCGGCTTAATTATTGGTGCCGCATTAGCACTTGTTATACTTTTATCTTTACCAGCAGTTATCGTTTTAGCTATTGTATTGGGACTATTGTTAATCTTAACAATTATCTTAATGCTATGTAGCTGTAAAAAGGAAAGAAAACACAAATGTAAATGTTGTTGTTAGTAAAAAAAGGGGAAATCCTGTTTAGGAATTCCTCTTTTAAAATTAAAGAGAAAATAACAAAATAGTTAAAAATCAACATAAAGAATTGCAATTCACAATATGTTATGTTATAATTTACATAAATTATGCAGAAGCATAGAAGTAACTGAAAAACCATGAATGCGATTAACAAAAAGGAGAAGAAAAATATGGTAAAAGTATCTTTTGACAACTTGGAAATGTTACAACTTTATATGGAGCGGATAAAAAAAGCGAATATAAAAGAAGTAACAGTAGAAGCAACGCTACTTATGACTGATGAAGTAGTACAAAAATTGTGGAATGGAAAAGCTCCAGAAGAGACAAGACCTAGTGAAGCCGACCAGGAAGTAGCTGGTTCAAAAAAGGCGAAGATTAAATCAAAACAAAGACGAAAAAATGGTGAGACGAAGAAAGAACTGGTAACATATTTTGAGGAAAAGTGTGTGAACAAAGAGGCGGTAACTGTGTTAGAACTTATCAACCGACTTAATATCACAAGAAGTCAGGTGAGTGTAGGCCTGAAAGGATTGCTAGATGAAGGTAAGATAAGAAAAGTAGGCCATGGAAAATATGAATTAGTCGAAGAAGTACAAACAGGAGAAACAAAGCTTCCAGAAGAAATGGAAAAGCTAAAAAAATTATACCAGAAAAAAGATTATCGAAAAGTGTTAGATTATATCTACACAAAAAGTTATTTTGAGGTAGATGAAACTAGAAATTATTTTCTCATGGAAGACAGAATATTGGTGGAAGTTATTAAACTTTCACTCAATGCTGGTTTGATTATGGAGGCAGGAATTCCAGGCAAGAAAATCACATACAAGGTTAAACCATTTGCAAAAGTATGGTTTGTGATACTCAGAACGAAAAGGGCCAATCTGGATATAATTAATGCTAAAATACATGATTTTAGCAAAAGACAGACAGAAAAAGCCATAGAAGAGTGCATGGAAAGGGAAATTATTTTCTATGAAAGTAAGTGGGGAACTTATTCAGTTGCTTAAAGAAAAAGGAGGTGCGAATGCATCTCCTTTTTCAGATTAAGAAATAAATTCTTCAATCAAATTCCATACATCATCTTGGTAAACTTTTCTTTCAGAAGAAAAAGGCAAAATAGGAATATCACCAAGAGGATTTAATTGTTTTTGAATTGCTTTTACATTATCAGCAACTTTAGTTTTAGCAATTTTATCAGCTTTATTTGTTAAAATCATACAAGGCAATTTAGAAGAAATCATGTAATGGTACATCAATTTGTCATTTTCAGTAGGATTATGTCTAATATCTACTAAAAAGATAATTAAAGCAATTTCTTTTCGGTGAAATAAATATTGCTCAATAAACTTTCCAACTTGCTCTTGTTCTTTTTTAGACATCTTACTATAACCATAACCAGGCAAATCAACAAAATAAAAACTATTATCTATATTGTAGAAATTAATTTGACGAGTTTTGCCAGGTTCACTACTTGTTCTAGCCAATTTTTTTCGATTAATCATAGTATTAACAAAACTTGATTTTCCAACATTAGACTTTCCAACCAAAACAATTTCAGGTAATCCATTCGAAGGGTATTGGTTTGGTCTAACAGCTGAAACCTCAAATTTGGGATTTTTAACTAACATAATAAACTCTCCTTTTGCCAAGAGGGACAGCCCCTCTTGGCAATTTCCTCTGTCATTTTTTAACTTCGATTTTTTCTAGTCCGCCCATGTATGGTCTTAATACTTCTGGAATGATAACACTACCATCTGGTTGATAGTTATTTTCCATAATAGAAATTAGCATACGAGGAGGAGCAACGACGGTATTATTTAAAGTGTGTGCAAAGTAGTTTCCGTTTTCACCCTTTATACGAATTCCTAATCTACGAGCTTGTGCATCTGTTAAGTTAGAACAGCTTCCAACTTCAAAGTATTTTTGTTGTCTTGGGCTCCAAGCTTCTACATCGCAAGATTTTGCTTTTAAGTCAGCTAAGTCACCACTACAACATTCTAGTGTTCTAACAGGAATGTTCATGCTTCTAAAGAATTCAACGGTATAAGACCACATTTTTTCATACCATTCCCAAGATTGTTCTGGTTCGCAAACAACAATCATTTCTTGTTTTTCGAACTGGTGAATTCTGTATACACCACGTTCTTCAATACCATGAGCGCCTTTTTCCTTTCTAAAACAAGGAGAATAAGATGTCATAGTATATGGCATGTCCTCTTTTTTCAAAATTTGGTCTTTGAATTTACCAATCATAGAATGCTCACTAGTTCCAATTAAATATAAATCTTCTCCTTCGATTTTATACATCATAGCATCCATTTCTTCGAAACTCATAACACCAGTTACTACATCAGAACGAATCATGAAAGGTGGAATACAATAGGTAAATCCTTTATTAATCATAAAATCTCTAGCATAAGTTAAAACTGCTGAATGAAGTCTTGCAACATCTCCCATTAAATAGTAAAAACCATTTCCAGAAACACGTCTAGCGCTATCTAGATCAAGCCCAGCTAAAGCTTCTAAAATTTCTCCATGATAAGGAACTTCATAGTCAGGAACAATCGGTTCTCCATATTTTTGAACTTCTACATTTTCATTATCATCTTTTCCAATAGGAACAGAATCATGCATAATATTAGGAATTTTCATCATTCTATTTTTAATTTCAGTAGCATATTCATTTTCTAATTTTTCATTTTCTTCTAATTTGTTGTTTATTTCATTAACTTGGGCTTTTACTTTTTCAGCTTCTTCCTTATTGCCAGCTTGCATTAAGCTACCAATTTGATTACTTAAATTTTTTCTTTGGGCTCTTAAATTATCGCCATTTAATTTAGCTTCTCTATTTTTTACGTCTAAATTAATTACTTCATCAACTAAAACAAGTTTATGGTCTTGAAACTTTTTCTTGATGTTTTCTTTTACCACATCAGGGGTTTCTCTTAAAAACTTAATATCTATCATATTTTACCTCCGTTTTTATTTTATTTAAGCAATTATACTATAAAATTTCATAATTAGCAAGAAAATGGGAAAAATAAAAGAAAATAAAACTAGGAGGTAAAGATGTTCTTTGAGATAATTAAATTTATTTTATATGCTGGATTGATTGTTTTAATAGCAAAATATATATTGGTGATAACACTTCGAAAATTAGCAGAAAATTTGAGCTTGAAGCCAAAAACAGTGGGCGATATTGCTGGATATGCTACCTCGATGCCAGAGTTATTGACTATTACTATTTCGAGTCTGAACGGATTAATGAGCACAAGTGTTTTTAATATATTAAGTTCTAATATGATTAATTTTATTCAATATATGGCTTCAATTTTGTTTCATAAAAATAAAAAAGCGTTTCAGAATAAAGCAATTAAGATAAATTTAACAATGGTCATTATAACAATAATGATACCTATATTTTTAGTATGGAAAAAGATAGAAATACAAGTGTGGATTGTACCAATTTTTTTGATTTTATATGCTTTGTTTCAATTCATTAATCATAATGTTCATGAACTGTATTTAAAAAAAGAAGATAGTCAGTTGATAAGACAAATAGAGGAAGAAGGAAAAGGAGAGGAAGGAAATACAAGAAAAACAGTACTTTATATTTTTATCTTAATTATTACAGGAATTTTGCTATATGTAATAGGAGAATTACTAGGAGAGACCTTAAACCAGTTATGTAATCAATTTCATATTTCTCAAACAGTAATAGGGATTTTGCTAGGCTTTATTACAAGTATTCCAGAATTGATTACTTTTTTTGAGGCACAGAAACATTATAAAGCTCAAAGGGAGGAGGATATATTAGGTGTGGTAGAGGCAACCAATAATTTATTGACTTCAAATGTTTTAAATTTGTTTATCATTCAGTCAATAGGAATTTTGATTTATAGTATGATTTAGAAATGCAAGTAACTCCTATTTTTTTCAAAAACCCTTGACAAACTAAGATAAAATAGTATATAATAGTATACGTTACAAGAAGAAGTCAAACTTCTCACCTTATCCAAACAAGGAAAAAGGTTAGAAATTAAATAATTTTGACAAACCTTTGTCAGTGTTATTTTTGAATTTGGCTTGTAACAAAAGTCAAATTTTTTTATTATTGGAGGTGTTTTTTATAAAACAAGAATTACCAATCAACAGACAAATCAGAGCAAAAGAAGTACAACTAATAGGAGAAAATGGAGAAAAATTAGGAGTTATTTCAATAAACGAAGCTTTAGAAAAAGCGGAAGAAAAAAACTTAGACCTAGTATTAGTTGCGCCAAATGCAAATCCAGTAGTTTGTAAAATAATGAACTATGGAAAATACAAATTTGAGCAAGCTAAAAAGGAGAAAGAAGCTAAGAAAAAGCAAAAAGTTTTAGAAGTAAAAGAACTAAGAGTTACTCCAAACATCGAAGAACATGACTTTGGTTTCAAATCTAAAAATGCAAGAAAATTTTTAAGTGACGGAAACAAAGTTAAAATTACTGTTAGATTTAGGGGAAGAGAAGTAAACAACTCGAAAGCAGGAGAAGCAGTTCTAAACAAATTTATTGAAGAATTGGAAGATATATCAACTGTTGAAAAGAAACCTAAATTAGAAGGTAGAAATATGTTTACAATTTTAGCTAAAAAAGCAGATAAATAAAACTGCGAAGCAAAAATATAAAATGTAAAAGGGACAAAATCAAGATGTGTCCCAAAATGGACAAAATGTCCAAAAGGAAACGTCCCAAATGGGACAAAAAACGAAAGGAGTTCATAGTTATGCCAAAATTAAAAACAAACAAAGCTGCAAAGAAAAGATATTCTTTAACAGCAACAGGAAAAGTTAAAAGAACAAAATCAAACAGAAGACACTTATTAGCAAATAAAACAAAAAGACAAAAAAAATCAGGAAAAATTCAAAATGCTTATGCAGACAAAACATGTATGAATACAATTAAAAAATTATTACCATATGGTAACTAAAATAAAAAAGGAAGGTGAGATATATGGCAAGAGTAAAAACAGCTAGAACAACAAGAGCAAGACATAAAAAAATATTAAAACAAGCCAAAGGATATTATGGAGCAAAACATTATAGATTTAGAAATGCAAATCAAGCAGTTATGAAATCTTTAGCATATGCATATGTAGGAAGAAAAGATAAAAAAAGTAACTTTAGAAAATTATGGATTGCAAGAATTAATGCAGCAGCAAGAATGAATGGAACAACATACAGCAAAATGATTGCAGGACTAAAAAAAGCAAATGTTACGATTAACAGAAAAATGTTAGCAGAAATCGCTGTAACTGATCCAAAAGCATTTACAGAGATTGCAGAAGTAGCTAAAAAAGCATAAATAAAAGTGAGGAACCCTAATGATAGGGTTTTTTATATTTTAGAAAAATTGATTACACTATTGCAAAAAATTACATAATGTGGTAAAATAAAAGAGACAATAGCCTAAAAGGGTTTTTAGAAAAAGGAGGATTTTAACATGATGGAGAATACAATGAAGGCAACGAATGGCTACAGACGGATAGTAGTTAGTAGAAATGAAGTGAGGATTTCAGCCTTAAAAGGGAAAACCGAAAATAAGGAGAAAGAAAGCATGACCATGAAGAAGCAATACCAGATCATTAACGGGATTGACTTAGGTGAACATCAGGTTGTGCAGTGCTTTGGCGGGGGCGAGATTACAGTTTTCAGCATTACACAGTGCTTGCAGATTTGTAAGGCGCCACAGACGGCGGTAGTGAAGTATTCTGTTGTAGCAGGCGAGCTTTTCATCAAAGTAACAGATGATGACAAAGAATACATTTACGATGAAGTAGGAAACCTTATCGAGGTGGATACCAACTACAATTTGGATGTTGTATTTTCTGGATGTGAAGCAGTCATCAAGAAAACCAGCAAAAAGAACGGCAAAGAAAGCTATTATAGTTTCGAAGGCCGTTTGGTAGGTTAAGAAAAAACCGCAAATGCATATTGCATTTGCGGTTTTCTCATAGTATAGTTGTTATAGCTATTGTTTTTTCATTTTCGGTTTTGAAATCAAAGAAGCTAAGTAACCAAAGAATACAGCAGCAGCAATGCCTCCAGCAGAAGCCTTTACACCACCAGTAAAAGCACCAACTAAACCAGTTTGTTGAACAGCTTCAATGGCACCTTTTGCCAAATTGTAACCAAAGCCAGTAAGTGGAACCGTAGCACCAGCACCAGCAAAATCAACTAGGTACTGATAAATTCCTAAACCACCAAGAATAGCACCAGCTGTAACAAAAATAACTAATATTTTAGCAGGGGTAAGTTTAGTTTTATCAATTAAAATTTGGCCGATAATACAAATAATACCACCAGTTACAAAGCATTTTAATAGTATCATCCAATCAAAAACATTTGCCCAATTAATATTCACAGAAAATCCCCCTTTCTAAACTTCAATACTAATTGCATGAGCGATACCAGGGATAGATTCACCTTGTTGGGAACTTGTTGAATTGGTTAAAGCTCCTGTTGCAATTAATAATATTTTTTTCATTTTCTTTTCTTTTAATTGTTGAAATAAATAACCAGAAAATACGGTACCACAACAAGCACAACCACTACCACCAGAGTGTGTATCTTGTGCGTTTTTATCGAAAATTAAGACACCACAGTCATTATAGTTTGATTTAATATTATAACCTTGTGATTTAGCAATATCAATGGCAATTTCTTTTCCTACATGTCCTAAATCTCCACTGATAATAGCATCATAATAACTTGGATTTCTTCCTGTATCTAAGAAATGTGCAATTAACGTATCGGCAAAAGCAGGAGCCATAGCAGCACCCATATTATTAGCATCTTTAATTCCCATATCTACAATTTTTCCAGGTGTAATATGAGTAATATAAGGACCTTGCCCATTTTTTGTTAGAACAGTTGCACCAGAACCAGTAACTGTCCATTGACTAGTAGGAGGGCGTTGATTTCCTAATTCTAAAGGGAAGCGAAATTGTTTTTCAGCACTGCAAAAATGACTAGAAGTAGCGCATAAAACGTTGCTGGCAAAGCTTTCAATGGCAATAGCTCCTAAGCACATAGATTCTACAAAGGTAGAACAAGCACCAAATACTCCAAAAAATGGAATACTTAATTCACGTAAACCGAAACTAGAAGAAATACATTGATTTAATAAGTCGCCAGCAAACATACAATCAATTTCGTTGGCAGGAACACCAGATTTAGAAATAACAGTATTGACAGTTTCTTTTATAATTTTACTTTCTGCTTTTTCCCAAGTTTTTTCACCCCAAAATTCATCTTCTAATGTTTGATCAAAATATTTAGCTAAAGGACCTTGTGCTTCCTTCGGACCAACAATAGAAGCACAATCCAAAATAGTAGGAGGGGTATTAAATTTTATAGTTTGTTTTCCTAACTTTTCCAAAAGATCATCTCCTTAAATTGCCAAATGGGATTATTCCTCTTGGCAAGATTTTACACTAAAGTCATGCTTTGTGTATTAAATATTAAAAATACAATTCCAACCAAAATAGAAGCTGAAATACCAAATACTAAGACAGGACCAGCAACGGTAAACATTTTTCCACCAACTCCCATAACATAGCCTTCAGATTTGTATTCCATAGCAGGGGATACAATCGAATTGGCAAATCCTGTAATAGGAACTAAAGAACCAGCGCCTGCAAATTTTCCGATTTTATTAAATAAATTAAGACCGGTTAAAAAGGCAGAGATACCGATTAATAAAATGGAAACAATTGTACCAGAAGTTTGAGTATCAAAACCTCTTTCTTTACATATATTAAGTATAATCTGTCCAATGGTACAAATTAGCCCTCCAACCCAAAAAGCATTGAAGCAATTCTTTAAAATGGGAGAGTTGGGAGATTTCTTATCTACATAGTCTTGATAGGTTTGTTTGGTTTCTAATGGGTTCGTATTCATACATACCTCCTTTATGAATTCTTTTTTCGATTTAAATCAAGTGTAAAACTAATATCTAAGTCAACAAAATATTCGATAATTTTGTCGCCATCAATACTAGCACGTTGCTCTAAAATCTTTACTTCTGATAAATAATCAATTGTCTTAGAAGCTTCTGCAATTGCTTTGACGATGGCGTCTTTCCAAGAAACTGTTGAATTACCAGTAATGATTAAATGTTTTTTGATATCCATAAATAACCTCCAAAAATCTTTTATAGATAGCTTTTCCATAAGTTAGAAAAAATATGCAAAATAGGTAGAAATTTTTTTAGAAAAAATATATAATGAAAAAAATGCCAATGGTTCTGGAGTACTTGCCACTGGTTCCGGGGTTATTTGGCAACTTTTTATCAAAACAAATTAATTTATTTTAATTTGACAAATAACCCCTGAACCCAGTGGCAACTCCGGAATCATTGGCAACATAGGGAGAGAAAAATGGATAAAGTAAGAGAAATCGCATTAAAGGTTTTATATGAGGTAGATAGAAACAAAGCATATTCTAATATTGCATTAGATGAGGCTTTAAAAAAAGCTAGAAAAGAAAAACAGGAGTTGAGTTCAAAGGACATTGGGTTTATTTCTGAAATTGTTTATGGAACTATTTCTTGGAGATTAACAATTGATGAGGTGATTAAAAAATATTCTAAAGTTCGAATGAAAAAGATTTCACCTTGGATTTTGAATATTTTAAGAGTGGGTATTTATCAGATTTTATTTTTAGATAAAGTACCAAAATCTGCAGTAGTAAATGAAGGGGTTAACTTGTCGAAACGTTACGGACATAAAGCTAGTAGCAATTTTGTAAATGCCATTTTACGAAAAGTAGAAAAACAGGACTTTGAGGAATTTTTAAAAATTGAAAATGATATAGAAAGAATTTCAAAAACAACTTCAATGCCAATATGGATAATAGAAGAATTACAAAAAGAAAATGATCTTACCAAAGTAGAGGGAATTTGTCATGCTTCTAATTTAAAGCCAGAATTTTGTATTCGAATAAATAGTTTGAAAACCAATAAAGAAACATTAAAAAAAGAGTTAGAAAAAGAAAACATAAAAGCAATGGAAACAGAATTAGAAGATTTTCTTATATTGAAAGGGGCAAAAAATATAGAAAGAAGGAAGAATTTTCAACAAGGTATGTTTACGGTTCAAGACCAAACAGCAGGTTTAATTCCGATTGTACTAAATCCTAAACCAGGAGAAAGTGTACTAGATGCATGTAGCAGTCCGGGAGGAAAAACAACGTATATGGCAGAGCTAATGAATAATAAAGGTCAAATAATGGCGTGGGATTTACATGAACATAGAGTGAGATTAGTAGAAAATACAGCACAAAGACTGGGAATTAATATAATACAAACAGAAACAAAAGATGCTACCCAATATGAAGAAAAGTACAAAGAAAAATTTGATAAAATTTTGTTAGATGTACCATGCTTGGGGATTGGCGTTTTGAAAAGAAAGCCAGATATAAAATGGCAAAGAAAAAAGGAAGATATAGAAGAAATTACTAGAGTACAAATGGAAATATTACAAAACTGTTCTAATTATTTAAAAGTAGGAGGGGAAATAGTTTATTCAACTTGTAGTATCTTAAGGGAAGAAAATGAAGAGATTATCCAAAAATTTTTAGAAAATAATGGAGATTTTGAAATACAAAAAACAAATTATATTAAGAAAGGATTTTATGAAAAATTTGTCGAAAAGGATAAATATGTAAAAGTATATCAAAATGAGAAGACGGATGGATTTTTTATTTGTAAATTAAGAAAAATTCAAAGAAAAACATAGTATTACGAAAATATTACGTTTTTGTTACAAGTATATTAAATGTATTGACTTTTTGCCAAATAAAGATAAAATATAAATATATTTGAAGAAATGTGTAAAATATTCAAGTATGGATTTTAAAAAAAAGTAAAAAATAAAAGTATATCAATAAAAAAGGAGAAAACAATGGCTAATTCAAGTTGCTTAGGGCTATATATTGAAGAACATATAATTAAATATGCAAAAGTTTCAAAAGACCATGACAAGATAAAAGTAGAGGCCTTTGGAATTAAATTCTATGATAAAATAGGTGAAGCAATTGAACAAGTTATCCAAGAAACTTATAGTCAAAAAACGCCAATCAGTATAAACTTATCAGAAGAAATGTACAATTATTTCGATATGTTTGCGTTACTTACAAAGAATGATTTACAAAAAGCTATCAAAACAGAGTTCGACTCTTATTGTGCAGACAAAGGTTATAACCCAAATGTATTTGAAACAAGATATGCTATTGTTGGAAACCAAGATGAAAAAGAAAAAATAAGAGTAATTCATGTAGCAGACAATAAAATAGAATTAAACAAACAAATACAACAAGTTGAAGGGTATAAATTATCCAACATATCACCAATTTCAATGTCAATTCCAAGCTTAATCGATATTGATAAAAACGAAAGTGCAGTGGTTGTTAATATAGAAGAGACTACAACAGTAACAACAATATTAGATGCACAAATCTATAACATTGACAAAATAGAGGAAGGAAGTAAAGATTTTCTAACAAGAATCAATCTAAAAGAAAATTCCTATTTAAAATCATATGAAATCTGTAAGAATACAACAATATACACATCAGAAGGAAAAGAATTACAAGCAGAGCAATCTACTTATTTAGAAGACATCATGCCAACTTTATATACAATAGTAGGAAAAGTAAGAGAAATCATCACACAATATGGAGATAAAGTTAAAAAAGTATATTTAACAGGAACAGCAGTTTTAATTAATAATATTGATTTATATTTTGAAGAATACCTTGGCAATATAGATTGTGAAATTCTAAAGCCATATTTCATCCAACAAACTTTAGGAGACATTAGCATTAAAGACTATATTGAAGTAAACTCAGCTATTTCTTTAGGAATGATGGGGATTGGTGAAGGAATTCCAGGAATGAACTTTAAAGCACAAACTTTTGCTGACAAAATTCCAGATTGGTTAAAGTTGGAAGTTAACCCAGATAGAACAGAAAAAGAAAAGAAAAATCTAGGTGGCATGTTTACCTGGGATTTAGGACAACCTTTTGACAAAACAGAAACAGGACTACTTAGAGTTATTATTGGATTATTATTACTAGTAGTAATCTATGGAGGACTATCTGCCTTATTAGCAAATCAAATGAACAAAAAAGAAGAAGAAGCAAAAGAATCTATATCTTCTACAAGAAGTCAAATTGCATTAGCCAATACAGATAATGAAAAAATTAATAGCAAAATTAACGAATATGCGAATATGATTAAAAATCTAGAAGAGGCAAATAATAGGATTACTGATAGAAATAGAACTAGAAACTCTATCCCTAATTTGTTAAATCAAATTATGTCAGTGATACCAGAAAATGTAGAATTGACATCAATTGAAAATACAACTGATAGACATATTGTTATTAATGCAAAATCTAACAAATATGAGCAATTAGGATATTTTGTAGCAAAAATGAAAACAGATGTTATTTTAACAGATGTTATTTCTACAGCAGGTCAAAAAGACAATAAGGTAGTTAGTATTAAAATAGAAGGAGATTTACCATGAAAAAATTATTAATGCTAATTCTAATTGTACTACTAGTAGCACTATCTGCCTTTATAGTTATAAAAGGATTTGAAGTAGGGGAAGTGGAAGTTCTTAGTTATTTAGGAATACGAGATAGAAACGAAGAGCTAGACAATACCATACAAGAAGCTAGTAAGCTAGCCGAGAAAGACTATAGACAGGCAGTAACTACTGTGCAAGATAGTAGTAAGAAATTAGAGCAAACCAAAAAAGAATATGAAGATATGACAGTCATTAGTTCTGAAGGTGATGTTCAAAATGCAGGACAAATTGAAAGATATGAAGTAGAAACTTTATGGGTAAAATTAGGAAATTATGCCACAAGTGAAGGAGCAGTTTTAAGAATTGACATTGTACAAGGAAATACTAGTGATACGTATAATCTAAGATTTACTGTAACAGGAAGTTATATTTCTATTACAGACTTTATATCTGATATCGAAAATGACAGTACATTAGGATTTAAAATAGAAGAATTTAAAATGATACCAGATGGTGAGTTACTACAAGGAAGTTTTGTATGTAAAGAAATTGCTATTAAAGAAGTATCTCAAACTAGTAATCCTAATATAGGAAGAACATTAGAAGAGGCAAACACGACAGACAAAACTAACACAACTAACAACAATGCAACCAATGGTACTACTAATAGTACTAACACAGCAAATACAACTAACTCTACCAATACAACAAACAGTACAAATGTGACACAGTAAAAAGTTAAAGGAGTAAAAAAGCAATGGCTAAAAAAGTGATAAAAGAATTAATTATTTCATTACTACTATGCTTAGCTATTATCTTGTTACTAGGAATTTTATTATATGAATATATTCCTATGGCAAAAACAGTGCCAAATCCAGTATCTTATAATACACCAGACAATGTGAAGCAAGAATTGGCTAATAGCGAAAATGTAGATGAAGAACAAATTATCATGACTTATGAAGTGGATTCAAATGACTTAAATAATTACAAAAGAATACAAGATTATAAGCCAGGAAAGGCAAACCCATTCTCATCTTTTGAAACAACGGGAACTAATACTACAACAGGAAATTCTGGCAATGGGACATCTTCATCAAATACAAATAGTACCAATAATTTAGGAACCTCTAATAGTGGAGCTCAAAACAATGGAGCTACAAATGAAGGAAATAGTTCAGGGGGACAATTTTTCCAAAATAAAGGTACTAAATAATCAAAGTTTTTAACGTTATATGATGTATTTCATATAAATCAAATATATTTTTATAAATCAAAAGAAAAGGAGGAAGAGAAACATGATGAAAAATCAAAAAGGTATTACTTTAATCGCATTAGTAATCACAATCATTGTTTTATTAATTTTAGCAGGGGTGTCTATTGCTATGTTAACAGGTGAAAATGGTTTATTAACAAAAGCAGGAAATGCTAAAACACAAACAAATGAGGCAGAAGCTAAAGAAGCTGTAACAATTGCAGTAGGGACAATTTTAGCAAATAAAAATGATCCTACGTATCTTGATAGCTTAAAAGAGAATGAGACAGCATTAAATACTATTGATGCAGATACTATTGTATCTGTAGTTATAACTGATACAGGATTAACTGCAAATGACGTAAAATCTACAACACCACCTACAGACGTTACTGGTGCTAAGGGAGCTATTAAATATAAAGACTACGTAGTGTCATTTGACGCAAATGGAAGAGTTTTAGACGTAAGTGATTATGTTGCATCACAAGGTTCTTAATAGTTAGATAATCAATTAGCCATACGCACACAACGTGTGTATGGCTAAAATTAAAAATAAGAAAAAGGAAAAAACATGAACTTAGCATTTTATATCCTAATATTTATTATAGGAACATTATTTGGAAGCTTTTATACCCTAGCGGTCTATCGTATTCCAAAAAGACAAGATATCGTACATACCCATTCATACTGTCCTAATTGTAATCATAAATTAGGTCTTTTCGACTTGTTTCCTATTATTAGTTATATAATATTAGGAGGAAAATGTAGATATTGCAAACATAAAATCAGACCAAGATATCTAATTTTAGAAACACTATCTGGCATATTATTTGTTGGAATAGCGTATTTAATGCAATTTAATTTTAATACTTTAAGTGTGATGACGATTGCAGAATTTAGCTTTATCGTCTTATATATAACCTTTATTATATTAATTGCAGGGATAGATAAAGAAAATAGAAAAATAGACAAATTAGTATCTGTATATGGAATTGTAATATCTATTATGTATATGGTATATCTATGCATAGTAGAACAAGCTAATATTTATAGATATGGTATATATTTAATTTTGTACATAATTGTTTTAGGATTAGACACCATAACCTTAAAAAGATATGCAAAAAACAGTTATGTAACAGGAATGTTATTAATGATTATTACCATGGTAATTTTTACAGGTGAATATATTACAGCAAATGCTACTATTTTTACCTTATTAGCCATTTTCTTTTATATGCTAATGGGAAAAATAAAAGCAAGAAAAAGAAGAAATAAAAAAACAGAAGAAACGTTGGGCGACAAGTTAAGTATTGGATTCTTCTTAGGAACATTTAATATTTTAATGCTAGCATTTGTTTTGTTTGTTAGCAATTATAGAGGAGTTTGAAAGATATGAATTGGAAAAGCGAAAAAGGATATACAGGAATTGATATAGCTGTAGCAGTTGTGGTACTATTCTTATTTGTATCTGTTATTGCTTTTCTTTCTTATGGAATGAACAGCAAGACAAAAGAAATTGAATTACAATCAGAAGCGACTCATCTAGCGGTAGAAGAAATCGAAACCTTAAAAAATAGTAACTTTGAAGAACTTGATACGAAAGAAGTAGAAAAAGAAGAAATGCCTCAAAAAGGATTTTACAAGACTATTAAAGTAGAAGATTATGCTGATATTGATGCAGAAAAAACAAGAGGACTAGTAAAAAGGGTGACAGTACAAATTCAATATATGTTTAAAGCAAAAGAACAGAAAATAGAGCTTAATACCATATTAACAAAGGAGATATAATATGAAATCAGAAAAAGGAGTTACTCTTATTTCATTAACGATTTATATTATTGCTATGACAATTGTAATAGGAGTTATATCATTGGTAAGTACATTCTTTTATAAAAATACGAAATCATCTTCCAATCAGATTGATCCCATGACTGAATATACAAAATTCACAAATTTCTTTACCGAAGAAGTTAATCATAAAGGAATACAAATATTAGAATGTAAAGACAATTACGTCGTATTTGACGATGGTGTCCAATACACCTATATACCAGAAAATAGAGGAATTTATCGAAACAAAGTAAAAATATGCAGTGAAGTAGAAAAATGTACATTTGCATATAAAATTAAAAATGGAAAAGACGTAATAGGTGTTACCATACAAATGAAAAATGCAGAAGAAAAGACAATAGATTATACGTTAAAAAATTAGTAAATTTATGTAATTCGATAAAAAACGACAAAAGCCAAAACTTTTATAGTATAATAAAAATAGACGATACAAAAGAAAGGAAGGGAAATAAATGGACGCCAAAAAAAGACAACCACTAGGAGTTGAACTAGTAAAAAGAGGAATTGTGAAAGAAAAAGATATTGAAAATGCTTTGCAATATCAAAGAGAACACCCAGATAAAAAATTAGGAGATATTTTATACCAATTAGATGTATGTGATCCAAATCAATTAATCGAAGAAATTGGAGATATTATTGGAGAAAAAGGAATTCTTTTAACAGGAGATAAAATAAAAGTAAAATTAAGAGATTATTTTTCTTTAGATGTGGCTCAAAAAAACAAAGTAATTCCTTTTGAAGTGTCAGCGGGAAAAATAAAAGTATGTTTTGCCAATACCGTAAATAGCAAAAATATGAATACCGTAAGGCTATTGTTACTTAACAAAGGATTAGTAATGGACAGTTACATTACCTTTGAAAATGACATCGATAGGATTTTAAAATCGTTAGAAGGAGAAGTAACAACAGATTTTGATGTTGCATCTGAAAAAAATGATACAGCTATTGGCCTAGTAGATAGTATTATCAAAACAGGAATTACCAGAAGAGCGAGCGATATTCATATTGAACCAATGGCAGACCAAATTAGGGTAAGATACAGAATTGATGGTGAGCTATTTACAGCAGCTAAAATTAAAAAAGAAAAACAATCACAAATTATAGGAAGACTAAAAGCAATTTCTAATATGCATCAAGAAAAACAAGAAGCACAAGATGGTAGAATTTTGTTATACGAAGATTATAATATTCGTGTATCTTCTCAACCAAATGTTTATGGAGAAAAATTTGTTTTAAGATTATTAAGGAAAAATGCTAATATCAAAAATATATTTGAATTAGGTTTTCCAGGAACAGAAGAGAATTTAAGACAAAGTATTCAAAAGAAAAATAGCATTACCATTATTGCAGCACCAACAGGAGAAGGTAAAACAACAACTTTATACAGTATTATGGATTATTTAAATAGTCCAGAAATCAATATAACAACAATAGAGGACCCAGTAGAAATCCGTATACCAGGTCTAAATCAAATTGAAGTAGATGCGAAATCTTCTTTCTCAGATTCCCTAAGAACAGTACTAAGACAAGATCCAGATATTGTACTAGTAGGAGAAATTAGAGATACCGAAACAGGAGAAATAGCAATTCAAGCAGGACAAACAGGTCACTATGTTTTATCTACTATTCATACCATTGACAGTGTAGAAGTTATTACTAGATTAAGAAAAATGGGGCTTTCCGATTATGATATTTCTAGTACATTAGCAACAGCTATTTCACAAAGATTGGTGAGAAAACTATGTCCAAAATGTAAAAAAGAAAGAAAATTTAATGAAGAAGAAAAGAAAATCATAAAAGCAATGGGTGAAAAATATCATGTGGAATTTGATTTGAGTGGAAATACTTATGATGCACCTGGTTGTAGACATTGTAATAATACAGGCTATTTCGACAGAATTGGAACATTTGAAGTATTAAATATAACGGATGAAATCAAAGAAGCTATTATGAGTGGAAAATCCAGTCTAGAAATTAGAAAAATAGCATCAGAACAAGGTTACTTGCCATTAGCAATTGACGGAATTAAAAAAGTAATTAATGGTTACACAACCCTAGAAGAATTAAATAAAAAATTATTAATTTTCTAGAGAAAAACAAAGGAGGAAAATTATGAACTTAGATAAAATATTAGATGAAGCAATTGAAGCAGATGCTTCTGACGTGCATTTGATATGTGATAATAAGCCAATGCTAAGAATTGCAAGAAAATTGGTGCCTGTCCCAGACAGTACAGTATTAACACCAGATGATATGGCAGAACTTTATGACTATTTAGTAAAAGGAAATGTGGATAAAGATGAGGTATTTAATAATACTAGAAAATTAGACATGTCTTATGAATACAAGGACATTCGTCTAAGAGTGAACATTTCTTTATCAGATGATGTACCACTATGTACATTAAGATTGATAAAAAATCAGTTACCAAGTTATGAGTCATTAGGAGTACCAGATATCGTAAGAAGAATGACATACCAACCACAAGGACTTATTCTAGTTACTGGTAAAACAAACTCTGGTAAGAGTACAACATTGAATGCTTTGATTAATCATATCAATGAAAATCAAAACAAAAAAATTCTAACACTAGAAAACCCAGTAGAATATAAACATAGTTCTAAAAAATCTCTAATTGTACAAAAAGAAGTAGGAAAAGGAAGAGACAGTTTAACTTTTAGTGATGGTGTTAAAAACTCATTAAGAGAGGACTGCGATATTCTAGTAATTGGAGAGATCCGTGATAAAGTAACCATGGAAGCTGCGATAGAAATGGCAGAATCAGGACACTTAGTAATTGGAACTTTGCATACAAAATCTTGTGCAGAGACAATTGACAGAATGATAAACTTTTACGAAGTAAGAGACCAAGCAAGTATCAAATATTTATTATCTGCTTTATTAAAATTAGTTGTTTCACAAAGATTATTACCAGGAACTGATGGAAAATTAGTATTAGTACCAGAAGTAATGGTAGTTGATAATATTGTTGCTGGTGTTATTCGTAAAGAAAAATTGAGTGTATCAGAAATAGAAGATGCTATCCAAAGTAATGCAGATAAAGGAAGTATAGGATTAATCAATTCACTAGCAGAACTTTTTGTACAGGATAAAATTACATTAGACCTAGCAAAATCTCAAATTGAAGAAAAGAATTTAGAAATCCTAAACAGAACGATTATGCAATTAAAAATAAAACGTGATAAATCATAAAAATAGGAGGAAATTAAAATGCCTATATATACGTATAAGGCTGTAACAAGAACAGGAGTTGTTGTAAGAAATAAAGTAGAGGCAAATAGTAGACAAAATTTAATTAAATCATTAAAAAGTAGTGAGCTATTACCAATATCAATTGAACAAGTTTCTTACCGTTCTAACAATGTGACGAAAAAGAAAAAGAAAAATGTTACAGACATACAAGAAATTATGAAAAATGTAAATACAACACAGTTAGGGACTAAAAAAACAACATTGAGTACCAAAGAAAAAGTCAATCTATATTTGGCAAAATCAGAGAAACCAACACAAAGAGATTTAGTAGTATTTACACAAAACTTTTATTTATTAAAAAAGGCAAATTTTAATAATATCCATGCGTTAGAGACGATTATACAAAGTACAGAGAACTTGTCTTTTAAAGGAATATTAGAAGATATTTTAGCTGGAGTAGAAGCAGGAGAAAATATGTATACTACCATGGAATACTATGAAGATATATTTCCTTACATTTATGTAAACATGATAAAGGTAGGAGAATTATCAGGTTCACTTACTAAATCGTTAGAACAAGCTGTAAAATACTTAGATGAAACAGAAGCATTAAACAAAAAATTAAGAAGCATTTTGATTCCAAATATTGTGCAATTTGCTTTATTACTAGTTATGCTAGTAGTAGGAACTTTATTTGCAATACCATCTATTCAAAGCGTATTTGACGAATTAGGAACAGAAGATCAATTACCAGCTATCACATTATGGTTTGCAGAATTCTTGAACCAAGCAATGATATATTGGTATATACCAGTAGGAATTATTACAATTATAGTAGGAGCTATTCTATTTTATATTCGTACGCCAAAAGGAAAATATAATTTTGACTATTTCAAATATAAAATGCCAATTTTTGGTGAATTAATCTTTGCTTTAGACTTTTCTCGATTTTTAAAAGCGATGTTGCTAAACTTAAAAAATGGGATGAGAATACAAGATTCTATCGAAGTTAGTAAAAACGTAATCAAAAACTACGTTATGCTATCTATTATAGAAACATCTATTAACAATATCTTAACAGGTTCATCATGGATTGAACCATTTGAACAATCAGGACTTGCCAAACCTATGATAACCGAAATGTTAAAAATAGGTATGCAAACAGACCTAACCGAGATGATGGAAAAACTAGTAGAGTATATGGAAATTGACATAGATAATATCATGACAAAGATTATGAAAGCATTACCACAAGTAGTATATGCTATTGTAGGTGTTGTATTAATCTTCTTCGTACTAGTTGTATTAGTACCATGTATCCAAGTATATATGGGTAACTTCTTATTCTCAGCATATGACGTATAAGGAGCAATGGGAGCAATAGGGACGTTTCCTTTTGCTCCTTTTGGCGCAAAAAGAAACGTCCCTATTGCTCCCATTGCTCCTAAAAGAAAGGATGAAAAAAATGAAGGTTGGAATTGATTTAGGCGGAAGCCATATTGCTATTGGCGTAATAGATAGGAATGGAAAGATTTTAGAAAAGACAGAAAAGAGATTGACAAGTGTAGAAAAACAAGATATTAAAAAATCGATCGAAGTATATATTTTAGAACAGATAAAATTATTGAAGAACAAATATGAAATAGAAGAAGTTGGGATTGGAATGCCTGGATGGGCAGAAGATGGCATGATTATCGAAAGCGGGAATTTAAAGATTAAAGATTATAATTTAATCGAGGCATTAAAAAGTCTAAAATTACCAATTAAAATTCGAAATGATGCCAAATGTGCTGCATTGGCAGAACAACTTCATGGCTGTTTAAGTGGTTATGAAAGAAGTGTATTTTTGACGTTAGGAACAGGAATTGGGGGGGCTGTTTTCCAGAATAATCAATTGCTAGATGCTGGAAAAAGGCCAGGATATGAGTTTGGACATATGGTAATTGAAAAGAATGGCGTATTATGTCATTGTGGAAGGAAAGGATGTTTTGAACGCTATGCATCGATGAAAGTATTTAAAAACAACTTACGAAAAGCGTTAAATTTAAATGAAACTACAAGAGGAGAAGAACTGTTGGAAATCATTCGTAGAAATTCACCAGAAAATGAAAACTATCAAATTATAGAAAGTGTAGTATCTGAATTTATTGAGAATTTAAGTATTGGAATCGAAAACTTAATCAGAATTTTTGAACCAGAGGTAATTGGTATAGGAGGAAGTTTTGTTTATTTTGAAGATGTCCTTTTGGAAAGGCTAAAGAAGAGGTTAATCAAATTTAGAAAAGACATAAAGATTGAAGTAGCTGTTTTAGGAAATGATGCAGGGATGATTGGTGCTATTTTATAAAATAAAGAAAATTTGTAAAAACACTTGAAATTATTACCAAAACATGCTAAAATAATTAGCGTATTAATCACATAGAGGAGAGTTTTAAGGGAAGTGCCTAAAAATAGGTCCTAAAAAACGCGGAAACTCTGTGGAAGAAATAACAAAAAGGGAGGAATTAAAATGGCAGTAGTTGCAATGAAACAATTACTTGAAGCAGGTGTTCACTTTGGACATCAAACAAGAAGATGGGATCCTAAAATGGCAGAATACATTTTCCAAGCTAGAAATGGAATTCACATCATCGATTTACAAAAAACATCAAAAAAATTAGATGAGGCATACAGCTTTATCAAGGAACAAGCAGAAGAAGGAAAAACAATCCTTTTCGTAGGAACAAAAAAACAAGCACAAGAATGTATGAAAGAAGCAGCATTAAAATGTGGAATGTACTATGTTGATCAAAGATGGTTAGGAGGAATGTTAACAAACTTCGGAACCATTCAAACAAGAATTCAAAGATTAAAAGACTTAGAAACGATGCAAGAAGATGGTACATTTGAAGTATTACCTAAAAAAGAAGTAATCTTATTGAAAAAAGAAATGGAAAAATTAGAAAGAAACCTTGGTGGAATCAAAGATATGGATAAATTACCAGGAGTTATCTTCTTAGTAGATCCTAAAAAAGAAAGAATTGCTATTTTAGAAGCTAAAAAATTAGGAATTCCAGTAGTAGGACTAGTAGATACTAACTGTAATCCAGAAGAATTAGATTACCCAATTCCAGGAAATGATGACGCAATTAGAGCTGTAAAATTAATTGCAGATGTAATGGCAAATGCCGTTATCGAAGGAAAACAAGGTGAAAGCTTTGAACCAGAAATGCAAGAAGAACAAGTAGCAGAAAACGAAGAAGCTACAAGCATTGAAGAAGTAGTAGAAGCAGCTGAAGAAACAACAGCAGAATAATAAAGTAAGATAAAAAATTAAATGGGGCTTGAGAGATAAAATTGATAAGAAAAAATTTTAATCAAGTCCTTTTATTAAAATATAAATCATAGGGAGGAATAAAAATGGTTACAGCAAGTTTAGTAAAAGACTTAAGAGAGAAAACAGGAGCAGGAATGATGGACTGCAAAAAAGTTTTAACAGAAACAGATGGAGATATGGAAAAAGCAATTGAATTATTACGTGAAAGAGGAATTGCAAAAGCAGCTAAAAAATCTGGAAGAGTAGCAGCAGAAGGATTAGTAGAAGCTTATGTTTCAGAAGATGGAAAAATAGGAGCTGTTGTAGAAGTTAACTCAGAAACTGACTTTGTTGGTAAAAACGAAGAATTCAAAAACTTTGTTATGAGTGTTGCAAAACAAATCGTAGAAAAAAATCCAGCAGATGTAGAAGCATTATTAGCACAAGAATCAATCGATGTAGCAGGAAAAACAGTACAAGAAGTATTAGTTGAAAAAATTGCTACTATCGGAGAAAACATGAACATTAGAAGATTTGTAAGATTTGAAGCAGAAGGATTAGTAGAAAAGTATATCCATGGAGATGGAAAAATTGCTGTTTTAGTAAACATGAAAAAAGGAAATAGCGAAGTTGCAAAAGACATTTGTATGCAAATTGCAGCTGCAAGACCTGAATTTGTAAGAAAAGAAGAAGTACCAGAAGAAAGAGTAAGCAAAGAAATGGAAATCCTAAAAGCACAAACTATGAATGAAGGAAAACCAGAAGCAATTGCTGAAAAAATCGTACAAGGAAGAATTGGAAAATTCTATGAAGAAATCTGTTTAGTAGACCAAGCATTCGTAAAAGATCCAAACAAAAAAGTAAACCAATTATTAAGTGAAACAGATAGTGAAGTTGTAGCGTTTGCAAGATTTGAAAAAGGTGAAGGAATTGAGAAAAAAGAAGAAAACTTTGCCGAAGAAGTTATGAACCAATTAAAATAAGAAAAAATGGGACTAGGGAACTGACCTTAGTCTCTTTTTGTTGTTAGAAATTACAGTTCAAAAATAATAACCAAATTTATTAGTATTTTTTCTTAGAAAAATTAAGAAAAAATTAAAAAAATACTGTATTTTTTTGCAATCTATGATAAAATAAGCTAAACCAAAATATAAATTTAAGGAGAGTGAAAAAATTGCACGAAACAAAATATAAAAGAGTGCTATTAAAATTAAGTGGAGAAGTATTAGCAGGAGAAAAAAAGACAGGAGTAGATGTAGAAACTGTTGGAAAAATATGTGACAAAATAAAAGAAATTGTAGAAATGGGAGTACAAGTGGCTATTGTAGTAGGAGGAGGAAACTTCTGGAGAGGAAGACAAGGACATCAAATGGAAAGAACAACAGCAGATTACATGGGAATATTAGCAACAGCAATGAATGGATTAGCTTTACAAGATGCCCTAGAAACAAGAGGCGTAAACTCAAGAGTACAAACATCTATTGAAATGAGAGAACTAGCAGAACCATTTATATTAAGAAAAGCAGAAAAACACTTAAATAGAGGAAGAGTTGTAATTTTTGCAGGAGGAACAGGACATCCATACTTTACAACCGATACAGCAGCAGTATTAAGAGCTATTGAAATTAAAGCAGATATCATTTTATTAGGAAAATCAATTGATGCAGTATACTCAGCTGATCCAAAACTAGATGCAACAGCAACCAAATATGATGAAATATCTTATATGGAAGTATTAGAAAAAGACTTAAAAGTAATGGATTCTACTGCAACTGCTATGTGTAGAGACAATGATATGCCTTTATTAGTTTTTGGAATTGCAGAACCAGAAAATATTGTTAGAGCAATAAAGGGAGAGAAGATAGGAACAATTGTTAGCTAAAATGAGACATGAGGGACAGGTCTTAACTGTCTCAAAAAATATAAGAAAATTATTAAAAATAAATGAGACAAATGAGGACTGTCCCCACTGTCTCAAAAAGGAGAGAAAAAATTATGGATTATACATCAATTAAAGAAAAAATGGAAAAATCAATTAGCGTATATGCTGAAAAATTATCAGAAGTAAGAGCAGGACGTGCTAATCCAGCAGTTTTAAATAAAGTAAAAATAGATTATTATGGAACACCAACACCAATTAATCAAGTAGCTGGGGTATCTGTACCAGAGGCAAGATTAATTGTTATTCAACCATGGGATGTAAGTGTATTAAAAGAAATTGAAAAGGCAATTTTAGCATCAGACATTGGAATTAATCCAAATAATGATGGAAAAGTAATAAGACTAGCTTTTCCAGAATTAAATGAAGAAAGAAGAAAAGAAATTGTAAAAGATGTCCGTAAAATGGCAGAAGAAGCAAAAGTAGCTATTCGTTCTATTAGAAGAGAAGGAATTGATATGGCAAAAACAGCACAAAAAAATAACGAGATGACAGAAGACGAATTAAAACAAGCTGAAAATGAAATTCAAAAATTAACAGATAAAAATATCGAAGAAATTGATAAAATTTTAGAAAATAAAGAAAAAGAAGTAATGTCAGTTTAAGGAAAAGAGAAAAAAGGGACGTTTTTTAAATTTTTATTTTAAGGATTTAAGGATAGTTCTTCAAGCTTTTTCTCAAATGGTGTATCCTGCTTTATGGGGATGAAGAGTAACTTGAAAGGAAAGTTTACATGGATTTTAAAGAAAGCCTGAAAATGTATCAAGAACAAATTAACCAAGAATTAGAAAAGATATTAAAAAAACAACACTGTCCAGAAGAACAATTAAATGCGTCTATGGCATATAGTCTAATGGCAGGTGGAAAACGATTAAGACCGATACTAACAATAGTAACATATCAGCTTTTTAAGAAAGACATTGAAAAATGTATACCATATGCAGTAGCTATTGAAATGGTTCACAATTTTTCTTTAATTCATGATGATTTACCAGCTATTGATAATGATGACTTTCGACATGGAAAATTAGCAAATCATAAAAAATTCAATGAAGCAACAGCTGTCTTAGCAGGAGATAGACTACTAAACGAGGCTTATAGGGTAATTAGTCAAGATATAACAAATAGCAAGTTAGAAGAATTAAAGGTAAAAACAAAAATTTTTTCTGAATTCGCAGAAGCAGTAGATAGAATGATTGCAGGAGAATATGTTGATGTAGAGCTAGAGGGAAAGAACATAACACAAGAAGAATTAGAATATATTCATGAAAATAAAACAGGAGCACTATTAAAAATAGCAGTAAGAATGGGCGCTATTTTGGGAGGAGCAACAAAAACAGAATTGCAGAAGTTGTCCAATTATGCTGATAAAATAGGATTAGCATTCCAAATCAAAGATGACATCTTATCAGAAGAAGGAGACGAAAAAGTCCTAGGAAAGCCAGTAGGAAATGATAAGGAACTACAAAAATGTACCTATGTATCCCAATATGGTTTACAAGGAGCAAAAGATATTTTAAATCAAATAACAAAAGAAGCAATAGAACAATTAGAAATATTTGAAGAAAAAGCTAAATTCTTAAAAGAACTAGCTTTCTATATCCAAAATCGTAACAAATGATTTTGGGGACGGAGGAAAAAATCATGGAATTCAGTAGAGAAAATATGCCAAAACACATTGGAATAATCATGGATGGAAATAGGAGATGGGCAAAAGAACAAGGAAAACCAGTAAGTTTTGGACATAAAGAAGGAGCTAAAACCTTAGAAAAAATTGTAAGATATGCCAATAAAATAGGATTGGAATATATAACTGTCTATGCTTTTTCAACAGAAAATTGGAAAAGAGCAGAAGAAGAAGTAAAAGCACTCATGATGCTACTTCAAAACTACTTAGATGAATATGCTAAAAGAGCAGACACCGAAAATATTAGAGTAAGAATATTAGGAGATATATCAGCATTAGCAGAGGGAATGCAGAAAAGTATAAAAAAATGTATGGAAAGAACAAAAAACAATACAGGAGTTACCTTTAATATAGCATTAAACTATGGTGGGCGAGATGAAATCATAAAAGCCATAAAAGAAATAGCAAATCAGGTACAAAAAAATGAAATACAAATAGCGGATATAGATGAAGAATTAGTATCTAGTAATTTATATACAAAAGGAATGCCAGAACCAGATTTAATTATTAGAACCAGTGGAGAAAAAAGATTAAGTGGGTTTTTAACTTGGCAATCAGTCTATTCAGAAATATTAGTAATCAATAAGAATTGGCCAGACTTTGAAGAAGAAGATTTAGAAGAAGCAATTGTAGAATATCAAAAAAGAACAAGAAAATTTGGAGCGAATTAAAGGAAAGGAAGAACTATGGATATACAAAGAGTAACATCAAGTTTGTTAGGATTTCCACTAGTATTAATAATTTTCTTACTAGGGAATAAAATAATAGTAGATATTGCATTAGCTATTATAGCATTATTAAGTATGAATGAATATTTTAATGCTGTCAAAAAAGTTTCTAAACCAGTTTATTGGATAGGATATATCAGTTGTTTGAGTATAGCTTTTATCCATGTTGTGCCACAAGAATATTTAAATATGGTAGTAACGTTATCTGTACCAACCATTTTAATCATATTGTTTGCACAAGTGATTGCAACTGATATGAAAACTAGTTTTAAAGATATAGCCTATACATTTTTAGGAATATTCTATGTTGTATTCTTCATTATGTTTGTAGCATTTATTAATGGAATGCCAAACGGAAACATATTAATATGGTATGCCATATTAGCAGCATGGGGAACAGATATATCAGCTTATGTAATAGGGAAACGTTTTGGAAAACACAAATTTAGTAAAGTAAGCCCGAAAAAATCGATAGAAGGATGTATAGGAGGAACCATCGGAGCTATACTATTAATGTTAGCTTATACCTATATTGCTAATACTTATTGGGGAATGGATTATTCTTATCTATTTGTAGCAGGAATTGGTATGATATTAAGTTTAGTAGGACAAATAGGAGACTTTTCAGCATCTAGTATCAAAAGATTTGTAGATATCAAAGATTACAGTAATTTGATACCAGGACATGGAGGAATGTTAGACCGAATTGATAGTTTAATATTCCTAGCTCCATTTGCTTATGCATTATTTACATTGTTATAATATCGTTGGCGTATTAGAAACGAGTTTTTGAGACGGGACAGTCCTTTTTGAGACAGTGGGGACAGTCCTTTTCTGTCTCATTTGATTATTTTTATTATAACTAATACTTTATTAATTTTAAATGAGACAGAAAAGGACTGTCCCCACTGTCTCAAAAAGGAGGAAAAAGTGATAACTTTTCTAATTTCAGCCATAAAAATAATTATATTATTGGGAGTCTTAATTACAATCCATGAATTAGGACATTTTTTAGTGGCTAAGCTTTGCAAAGTAAAAGTAAATGAATTTGCAATTGGGTTTGGACCTGCTATATGGAAAAAACAGGGGAAAGAAACGAAATATACTTTAAGATTAATACCTTTAGGGGGATATAATAGTCTAGAGGGAGAAGAGCAAGCTTCAGAAGATGCAAAATCTTTTTCAAAAGCAAGTATCCCTAAACGAATAGCTATTGTGTTAGCAGGAGCAACTGTCAATATTCTATTTGCGATTATCATTTATTTTACCATAACTGCAACTTCGGGAACTTATATTTCAAATCAAATTGATAGTGTATTAGATGGCTATATTGCACAGGAGATTGGGCTACAAACAGGAGATAAAATAGTAGAAGGAAATGGTAAAACAATCAAGAGTAAAAAAGATTTAAATGATATATTAAAAAATTCAGCAGGGAAAGAAATAAAAACAAAAATAGAAAGAAATGGAGAAATAGTAGATTATACGATAACACCAAGTGAAGTAAAAGCAAGAATAACGGGAATCTATTTAGATGAAAAGTGTAAAATTGTAGCAGTGCAAAAAAATAGCCCAGCTGAACGTCAAGGAGTGCAAGCAAATGATAGATTAATAAAGGTAAATGAAGTTGAGATAAAAGGTAATTCCAATATAGCTTTGCAAGAAATAGCAAGAAAAGACATAGAAACAATCAAACTAAGTGTAAAAAGAGGAGAAGAGCAAGTTAGCATTGAATTAACACCAGATTACGAAACAAGTTACTTATTAGGCGTCAATCTAAAACCAGCAGAAGATAACTTTATTAATCGATGTATCTATGGTGGCATGCAAACACAAGAATTTCTACTATCTATTATAGATAATTTAAAACAATTATTTACGGGTCATGTAGGAGTAGATCAAATGATGGGGCCTGTAGGGATTTCTGAAGTGGTAGCGAAAACAGATGGCATAAGAGAATTTTTCCAAATGATGGCATTAATTTCGTTATCATTAGGAGTAACAAATTTGTTGCCAATTCCAGCATTAGATGGTGGGAAGATTTTAATTTTATTGATAGAAGCTATTAGAAGAAAACCAATGAAACAAGAAACAGAGGTTAATATACAATTGTTAGGTTTTGCGATATTAATTGCTTTGTCTTTGTATGTAACCTATAATGATATTGTGAGAATTTTTTGTAGGATTTAAGAATAAAGTTTTTCACGTTTTTCTTTGATTAATTTTTCATCTTCAGAATCCAAATTTTCAAGAGAAAATTCCAAAAGTTCAGTAACAGTTTTATTAAAGGAAATATTTTTTAAATCTGATAAAATTTGTATATCATTTACAAGATTTTCGGGTAGTCGCAAGGTTTTACTAATCCCACTATGATTTTTGGGGATTTTTAATTTTTGCAAGTTAAATCACCACCTTTCTCACTATTTTATTATAAATATTTTATAATTAAAAATGAAACAAATATGCACCCATAAATGGTTGTAAAATAAATGCTACTATAGTATAATGAACAGGAAAAAAGTATAACTTAAGAAAAAATGTGAATAATGAAAGAAATGAGAGGAGTTCAAAAGATGAAGAATGTAAAAAGTGAAATAAGAGGGATTACACTAATTGCCTTGGTAATCACAATTATAATCTTGCTAATTTTAGCAGGTATAAGCATTGCAACTCTAACAGGAGAAAACGGATTACTAACAAAAGCCAATACTGCTAAAACAGAAACTATAAAAAAGTCAGCAGAAGAGAAAGTAAAAATAGCGGTGGCAGGAAGCTTTGGAGAAAATGGAGAAATTGACTTAAACGATTTAAACACGAACCTAAGACAAGTAGAAGGATTAACAGATATCCTTTATAACGATATTTCTATTTATGAAGCCAACAAAATAGAAAAATTACCAATTGATGTAGTAGTTGATGGTTACTTAATTGAAATCAATGAAATGGGAAAAGTAAGTCTAAAATCTATAAAACCAGTTGTAAATTATAGCTTAAATCCAACAGAGCCTGTACCAGAAGGAACAAAAGTAACAGTAACAATTACAGCGACCATAAGCGGAGGGGAAACCATAACCAAAATAACAAAACCAAATGGAGAGGTAGAAACCAATAAATCCACTACGACTTTTGATGTAACAGAAAGTGGATATTATACTGTAACGGTAGAAGGTAGCAATGGAGAAACAACAACATGTATAGTAAAAGTAACCAATATAGGAAATACCGAAATCTTTTCTGATATTTATACAGAAACCAAAACATATACTGATGCAAATGGAAATGAAGCAAGAATACCAGAAGGATTTGCAGTAGGTGAGTCTAGTACAATTAGTACAATAAATGGTGGCTTGGTCATTACAGACAACATTGATGAATTTCATCGTAGTACAGGAAATGAATTTGTGTGGGTACCAGTAGAGAGTCCAAGTGACTTTAAGAGAGAAGAAGGGTACAGTAGTAGTGGCAGCTTGCAAAATTATTTGCGTTATTGTTCAGAACCCTATGCAAACGGAGGTAAAGTTGAGAAAGATGCTTATACAGTAATGTATAATAGTGTAACTAATGAAAAAAACAAGGGATTTTATTGTCGGTCGATATGAAGCTGGAAAAGATACAGATGGGAGTGTAGTTGTAAAAAAGAATAAGCCAGTTTATGGAGATATTAAATGGGGAAACGGTATGAACGATTTATCTGGTGGAGCTGTAGAAAAATCTGTTGATTTTGTAAAGAACACATATACGAGCCAAGGAAAAACAGTAGGAGTAGTAAGTACATTAATATATGGAGGACAATGGGATGCAACTTTGAAATTCTTTAATAACGAAGAATATCGAAAAGACAGCACTGGAAAAGGAAATTATAGCTCGACTTTGATAAAAACTGGTTCAAATGAAAACTATAAAATAAAAAATATTTATGATATGGCAGGAAATGCAGATGAATGGACAATGGAAGGATATTATTATAACTATCTACAATATCGATCTAGGAGAGGTGGATCAGTAACTAACAAATCTCCTTCTTCATTCAGAAAGCTAAATCAGGCCCCAACAGTTACTGATTTATATACTCGGATTTCGAGTAACTTTATACCTTAAGTAATAAAAGAAGACATAATTTAAGCCATACACCAGCCTATAGGGATAATGGAACGAAAATTTTAAAAAGTTCGGTATATGCTTTCCGCCCACTTCTTTATCTATTACAAAAAAGCAATTAGTAAATATAAAGCGACATATAACATTCTTTGTTAAGTGTCGTTTTTTTATTAGAAAAAACTTCAAAAACTGCTCAAAAACATTTGACAAAAAAGCAGATTTAATAGATAATATAGTTATCAAAAATACGTCAAGAAAAAGCAAAGCAAAATACAAAGGAGGAACAAGTTAAAATGTACATATTCAACAGAATAACGGTAAATCCACAATTACCAAAAAGAATTGAAAAATTATCAGAAATAGCCAACAATTTATGGTGGTCATGGAACACAGAATTCCTAAGATTATTTCAAAAAATAGATAAAGATTTATGGGAGCAATCTAGTAAAAATCCAGTTAAATTCTTAAAACATGTAGACCAAGAAAGACTAGAAAAAGTAGCCAAAGACACAGCATTTTTAAAAGAATATGATAAAATCGTAGAAAACTTTGAAGGCTATATGAATAGTAAAAATACATGGTTTTCCAATAAATATCCAGAAAACAAAAAAGACCTAATTGCCTATTTTTCAGCGGAATATGGGCTAGATCAAACCATACCAATTTACTCAGGAGGACTTCGGCATTTTATCTGGTGACCATTTAAAATCAGCCAGTGACCTAGGAATTCCATTAGTAGCAGTTGGATTACTATACAAAAATGGATATTTTCATCAAAAAATTAATGGATATGGACAACAAGAAACAGAGTATCAAAACATTGATTTATATGACATGCCAATCAATCCTGTAAAAGATGAAAAGGGAGATGACCTAACTATTTTTGTTAAATTTCCAAAAAGAAGACTATATTTAAAAGTATGGCAAATTAATGTAGGAAGAGTAAAATTATATTTACTAGATTCTGATATTGAAAAAAATAATGAAGAAGATAGAGATGTAACCTTACGACTATATGGTGGAGACCAAGAAATGAGAATTCGTCAAGAAATCGTTTTGGGTCAAGCTGGGGTAGAGTTACTAACCAAATATTTGAAATTACAACCTACTGTATATCATATGAATGAAGGACATTCAGCGTTTTTAAACTTGGAGATTATTAAAAATATTATAAAAGAAAAACAAGTATCATTTGAAGTTGCGAAAGATATCGCAAGTTCAAAAACTGTATTTACAACCCATACACCAGTGCCAGCAGGTAATGATATTTTTCCATTACCATTAGTAGAAAGATATTTCAAAGATTTCTGGCCACGATTAGGTCTATCCAGAGAGGAATTCTTAAAGTTAGGAATGAAACCAGGAATTGACTTAGATGAAGGCTTTAACATGGGAATTTTAGCACTAAAAATTGCTGGAAAGAAAAATGGAGTAAGTAAATTACATGGAGCAGTATCAAGAGAACTATTTGGTGAAGTATGGCCAAACATAGCAGCAAATGAATCACCAATTGAGTACGTAACCAATGGAATTCATACTTGTTCTTGGCTAGCACCAAAATTAAAAGAATTATACAACAAATACTTAATTCCATATTGGCAAGACAATATTCATATAGAAAATACATGGCAAAAAGTCAAAAATATCCCAGATGAAAAATTATGGAATGTCCATGTAGACCAAAAAATAAAACTATTAAAATTAGTAAAAGATAGTACACAAGAAAGACTAAGACGTTCTGGTTATAGTTATGAAGAAATTAATGAGATTGTTTCTAAATTAAATCCAGAAGCATTAACTATAGGATTTGCTAGAAGATTTGCAACCTATAAAAGAGCAACTTTAATCTTTAAAGACTTAGAAAGAATTACTCAAATATTAAACAATAGTGATAGACCAGTACAAATTATATTTGCCGGAAAAGCCCATCCAGCAGACAAAGAAGGACAAGACTTAATCAAATATATCCATGAAGTATCTATGATGCCACAATTTAAAGGGAAAATCTTTATCCTAGAAAATTACAATATAGCCATGTCAAGATACTTAATAAGTGGAGTAGATGTATGGTTAAATAATCCAAGAAGACCAATGGAAGCATCTGGAACTAGTGGACAAAAAGCATCTGTTAACGGTGTTATCAATTTTAGTGTATTAGATGGTTGGTGGGCAGAAGGCTACACACAAACGAACGGGTGGACCATTGGAACAAATAGCGAATATGATTCCTATGAAGCGCAAGATATGGCAGACAGTCAAAGTATGTACAGAACATTAGAAGAAAAAATTATACCAGTTTATTATGAAAAAGATAAAAATGGTTTATCTAAAAAATGGTTAGAATTAATGAAAAACTCAATTATCACAACAGGAGGAAAATATAGTACAGCAAGAATGCTAGTAGACTATACCAATAATTTATATATTCCATTATGCAACTTAACTAATAAATATTATACAGATGTTGATAACGTAGCTGCTTATAATTCTTGGAAAAAAGACTTATTCATGAATTGGAAAGATATTAAACTAATACAAGTCAACAATCTTGACAACATTACAATTGATGCAGGAAATAATATAGAAGTAGCATGTGAAGTAGAATTACCAAACATTGACGTAGAAAATATCACAGTAGAAGTATATTACGGAAGAATTTTAGAAAATGGTGTAGTAGAAAATGTTAGTATTACACCAATGAAGCTACAAGATCAAGACGAAGAAAGTAAAAAATATTATTTTACATCTAAAATAGAATTAACAACTGGTGGAAATTATGGCTATACTTTCCGTGTTATGCCAAAACATGAAATGCTATTAGAGCCAGCAAACTTAGATTTAGTAAAATGGATAACGAAATAACAAAATTGCCAAGAGGGATGATCCTTTTTGGCAATTTTAATTGTCTTTTATAAAAGTTTATTTATTTTTTCCTTGCAACTCCCAGTTGCGAACAGTCGGTTCCTCTTGGCAATAGAAGAATTGACTTTATGTAAATGATATGATATAATGCAAGCGTAAAAAGTAAACAGCAGTAATGACCAAGAAGATATTGGTCAGGAAGGAGCAGACATGGCAGTAAAAATAATAGTAGGACTTCAATATGGTGACGAAGGCAAAGGACGGGCATCTCATTACGAATCCAAACATGCTTTGATGGTAATTCGAGCAACGGGAGGAGCTAATGCAGGGCATACCGTAGTAGCGAATGGCAAGAAATATGCCATGCATTTACTACCATCATCTATCATTCGGCCAGAAGTAATTTCGCTGATTGGACCAGGAGTAGTAGCTGACATCAAGGTACTTGCAGAAGAGATTACTAAGATGAGAGAAGCAGGCGTACAGATTGAGTACAACAACTTTGGAATAAGTGAAAGGACTCATTTAGTGCTTCCACATCATAAACAGTTGGATCGACTTTATGAAATGCTAAAAAGAGAAAAAGTTGGGACAACTGGAAGAGGTATTGGGCCGGCTTATGAAGAAAAGGCGAGACGCACAAATTTAAGAATGTACGACTTGCTTCAGGGAAAAGAGCATTTAGTTTATAAACTAGAGGAAAACCTGAAGGTCTATAATTTTTTAGCTGAAAAAGCGAATGAATACATGAAAGACCATAATTTAAAAGAAGCAATTTTCCCGAGAATCTGCGTGGAGGAAGAGTACCAATATTGCCTAAAATACATTCCAGTTATTCGCGAATTTATTGGCGATATTAGTGAAGAGATTGATGCTACAATCAGGAAAGGAGATATCATCATTGAAGGAGCACAGTCGTTTTACTTGGATAATGACCATGGTGATTATCCAATGTCGACACCTTCCAATCCCAATGCGAGCGGAACAGCCTCAGGAGCAGGTATTGGTCCAACGTTGGTTGATGAAGTAATCGGCGTTATGAAAGCTTATACGTCCAGAGTAGGAAATGGGCCATTTGTAAGTAAAATTCAGGACAGTGAGGTAAGTGAAAAACTTCGCAAGTTAGGCGGAGAATATGGGACCACCACAGGACGACCAAGAGATGTTGGCTGGCTGGATTTAGTCATGATAAAACATGCGATAAATCCAAGCGGATTAACATCACTGTGTGTCAATCATTTGGACACAATCGGCAAATTTGATACCATCCCAGTATGTGTAGCCTATCGATACAAAGGCAGAGAAATTCAAAGAGTGCCAATTGACAAAGAAAACTGCAAACCAGTTTTTAGAGAGTTCAAAGGTGGATGGAACACAGCAGGAGCTACAACATTTGAAGAGCTTCCAAAAGAAGCACAGGATTACATCAACTTTATTGAAGAATATGTTGGTGTGCCAGTAAAATATATTGGGGTAGGACCTGATGAAAGACAAACTATTATTAAGTCATGAGTTTGAAGCGGAAAGAGATTTCTCTCTTTCCGCTTTTTGCCCTTGTTTCCCAGGTTGCTATTAGAGGTTGCCATTGGTTCCGGGGTTAATTGGCAAGCTCCTTTCAAAGAGGACCTTGCCAATTAACC
>CAMNWO010000017.1 GCA_946565805.1 uncultured Clostridium sp. | reverse complement strand
GAACCCACGTCATCAGCTTGGAAGGCTGAGGTTCTACCATTGAACTACACCTGCAAAATTCTCCTCCTGACAATTATAGATTATAACTGTTTTTATTTTTTTTGTCAATACTTTTTTAAAATTTTTTTTAATTTTCTAAACAAGCTTTTACTAATCCCACAAATAAAGGTGCTGGCTTGTTTGGTCTTGATTTTAGCTCTGGATGGAATTGTCCTGCAATGAAATATGGGTGATCTTGAATTTCTACCATTTCTACTAACAATCCATCTGGAGAAGTTCCCGAAATCTTTAATCCTGCTTGTTCTAGTTTCTCTCTATATTCATTATTACATTCATAACGATGTCTATGTCTTTCTGTTATTTCTTTTTGTCCATATACTTTGTTTGCTAATGTTCCTTCTTTTATGGTACATGGATAAGCTCCTAATCTCATTGTTCCACCTTTTTTATCAATTCCTTTTTGTTCTTCCATAATGTGAATAACTGGATTTTTTGTATTTTCATCTAGTTCTGCTGAATGAGCATCCTTTAGTCCTAACACGTTTCTAGCAAATTCTACTACCGCCATTTGCATTCCTAAACAAATTCCTAAAAATGGTATTTTATTTTCTCTTACATATTTGATGGTTTCAATTTTTCCTTCAATTCCTCTGTTTCCAAATCCTCCTGGAACAACTACACCATCAATTCCTTTCAATTGTTCTGCTACATTATCACTATTTATTGTCTCTGAGTCAATTAAATGCACTTTCACTTTTACATGGTTGGCAAAACCTGCATGATATAAACTCTCCATAACAGATATATAGGCATCTTCTAATTTTACATATTTTCCAACAATTGCTATATTGACTTGTTTATCTTCTTCAATACTTCTAACATTTTCAATCATTTCTTGCCATTTGCTATTATCTGGTACATAATTATCTAATTTTAAATGATTGCAAACTTCTCTTCCTAATCCTTCTTGCTCTAGCATTAATGGAACTGCATATAAGCAGTCTGCCGTTTTATTTTGTATTACACTGGTTTTTCTAACATTACAGAATAAAGATAGTTTTTCACGAATAGCATCTGGAATGTCAGTTTCTGTTCTACATACTAATATATTGGGTTTAATACCAAAGCTTTGTAATTCTTTTACAGAGTGTTGTGTTGGTTTAGATTTGATTTCATTAGATCCAAATATATATGGTAATAAAGTTACATGAATGTATACAACATCTTCTGGATTTTTTTCTAATCCCACTTGACGAATAGCTTCAATAATAGATAATCCTTCTATATCTCCTACTGTTCCACCTAATTCAGTGATAACAATATCTGTGTCAGTGTCTTCAAAACCATAAATTCTTTCTTTGATTTCGTTTGTAATGTGTGGAATTACTTGTACAGTTTTTCCTAGGTAATCTCCTCGTCTTTCTTTCTCTAATACACTTTGATAGATTTTTCCCATGGTAACACTTGAATTTTGTGTTAGATTTTCATCGATAAATCTTTCATAATGTCCTAGGTCTAAATCGGTTTCTGCTCCATCATCTGTTACAAAGACTTCCCCATGTTCATATGGGTTCATAGTTCCTGGATCAACATTGATATAAGGGTCAAATTTTTGAATGGTAACCTTATATCCTCTATTTTTTAATAATCGTCCTAATGAGGCTGCTGTAATTCCTTTTCCTAATCCTGATACCACTCCTCCTGTTACAAAAATATACTTTGTATTCATAAACCAAAACTTCCTTTCTTTGTAAAAAATAAAAAAAGATTAAAAAAATTGCCGAATGCGGTTTTTTTTTAATCTATCCTTATTTTAGCATGTCCTTTATTTTTTTGCAAGTAATTTTTTGCTTTTTTTTATTTTTATTGTTATAATCGGTAAGAAAGATATAAAAAGGAGGAAATTTATATGTCAACACCACATAATGAAGCAAATCCAGGAGATATTGCAAAAACCGTTATCATGCCAGGTGACCCTTTGCGTGCTCAATATATTGCTGAAAACTTTTTAGAAAATGCTAAATTAGTTAATCAAGTTAGAGGAATGTATGCTTATACAGGTAGCTATCAAGGAAAAGAAATAACCGTTATGGCTTCTGGTATGGGAATGCCAAGCATGGGAATTTATAGTTATGAATTATATCAGTTTTATGGCGTAGAAAATATTATTCGTATTGGTTCTTGTGGAGGATATAAACCAGAATTAAAATTATTTGATATTGTATTATCTGAAAAAGTTTTTAGTGAAAGTAATTTTGCTCTTACTTTAAATAATGATAACTGCCATATAGTAGAAGCAAACCAAGAATTAAATTCTAAAATTAAAGATACTGCAAAAGAAACTGAAATTTCTTTTGTATCTGGAAATACGGTTTGTACTGACTGCTTTGATGTTTATATGACAGATGTTAACGAATTTCTAGCTAGAATTCCTAAAGATTTTAATCCTCTTAGTGCCGAAATGGAAGCTTTTGCCTTGTTCTATGTTGCAAAAGTTCTTCATAAAAATGCAGCTTGTTTGATGAGTGTCGTAGATTCTAAGTATATTAAAGAGATTGCAACACCTGAAGAAAGACAAAATGGATTAAATAATATGATAAAATTAGCTTTGAATACAGCTTCTAAACTTTAACTTTTGACATTATGTTACTAGATATGATATAATAGAATTAGCTTTATAAATAAATATTTCTGCAATGAAAGGAGTTTTAGAAATGAAAAACAATACAAAGGTTATGACAATTCTTCAAAACGAGGACGGTAGCTTTTCTATTAGTCGGCTTAATATAGCTGAATCAGATTCAACCCGCTTTCTCAAAGAAGCTTACACAGCGGAAGCAACCAAAGACCGTGAAGCTTTAGAAAGGTATAAAGCAGCTTGGTGTGGTGAACACACACCATAATAAAATCATTTCTAAATTTCAAAAAACGGGGTTCATTTATGGGAACCCCGCTTTTCTTTTTTATTTTTTTATTGACAAAATTTTATACTTCATAATTCCTGCTGGTGCATTTACGTCAACAACATGGTTTTTCTTAGCACCTAATAAAGCAGATCCTAAAGGTGACTCATTAGATATCTTATTTTCAGCTAAATTAACTTCTGTTGAACCAACTATCGTATATTCGATTTTTTCATCAAATTCCATATCTAATACTTTTACAATGTTTCCAACTTGAACAGTTTCTGTATCAATATCTTTTTCATCAATAATTTTAGCATGTCTTACTTTATTTTCTAATTCTGCTATTTTTACTTCATTTTCTGCTTGTGCTGTTTTTGCCTCATCATATTCTGAGTTTTCAGATAAATCTCCAAATCCTAATGCTACTTTAATTCTATCTGCTATCTCTGCTCTTTTTTCTGTTCTTAGATAATTTAATTCTTTTTCTAAATTATCAAATCCTTCTTGTGTTAATATTACCTCTTTTTCTTCCATGGTAATTCTCCTTTCCAATTTGTTTTATTTTCTTTTATTTCATATACTTTTCAAAAATCTTTTACTATCTTACGGCAAAAAATGAAATTTGTCAAGCAAATCTCATTTTATTATAGATTAGATATATCCAATGACTTTTCTAATCTATAAAATAACATTAATTTAGTGTACAAACAAATTTATTGAAAACAAAGATTTTCGGTTTGTTCTAGATGTGTCCCCAATTGCTCCAAAAGGAGCAAAAGGAAACGTCCCCAATCAGACAATTAACTCTTTTGCCCCTTTTAGGTAGTCGATTCCTGAGAAAATGGTAGCAATGGTTTGTACTAACATCATAATGGTTACGATTGCATTTAAAATGACATCTCCACCTTGTAATGTTCCTGTAAAGCATTCTCCAAAGCTATGTAAATCAACAAATGCTAAGATAATAGCTATCATTTGAGTTACTGTTTTTAGTTTTCCCCAATTGGAGGCTGGTATTACTTTTCCTCCTTTTTCTACGGCAATTAGTCGGTAACCAGATACTAAAAATTCTCTTGCTAATACGATAATTGGTATCCATGCTGGTAATTTTGCCATTTCTACTAACATAATCATGGCTGCTAATACTAAGATTTTATCCGCTAATGGGTCTAAGAATTTTCCAAAAGTGGTCACTTGATTGTTTTTTCTAGCTAAGTATCCATCTAGTTTGTCTGTTATAGATGCGATTACAAATATTAAATCTATTAGCCAATAAGTTACTGGTATTCCTAAAAATATGTCTTGTATTCCTAAAAAAGGTATAATTACCATGATTGGTACTAATATCATTCTAAATATGGTTAGTTTATTTGGTAAGTTCATTTTTCGCTTATCCTTTCTCTCTTATTTTAGCATTTCTATTGCTTTTTGTAATTGGGTATCTTCTTTTTCTTCAACTAGTAATACATTTTTAACAGTGTCTGGTAATTCTACTTTTTCATCTGGCTCAATTCCAATTTTGTTAATCTCTGTTTTGTTTGGAGTTAAATATTTTTCTGATGTTATTTTTAGTCCACTTCCATCCGGCAAGGTTAAAAGTTGTTGAATTACACCTTTTCCATATGTCTTTGTTCCACAAATTCTAGCTTTTCCTAAATCTTTTAACGCTCCTGCTAATATTTCAGATGAACTGGCTGTATTTTCATTGGTTAAAATAACAATTGGTAAATTTATAATTGGGTCATTTTGTGCTTTTTTTACTTTTTCTTTATTGTTTTTATCTACTTCATATAGTAAAACATCTTCTTTATTTGCTATATAATCTGCTATTTCCAAAGCTTCATCCACAATTCCTCCACCATTGTTTCTTAAATCAATGATTAGAGATTGAATTCCTTGTTTTTGTAATTCTTCATATTTAGCTTTAAAATCTTGCGCTGTTCCTTCGTCAAAAGAAGAAAATTCAATATATCCTATTTTGTTTGTTAGTACTTTTCCTTCTACTGGATTTACTTTTATATTTTCTCTTTTTAACTCAAATGCTTTTGTTTCAGTTCCTCTTAAAATTTCAATTTTTACAGATGTTCCTTCTTCTCCTTTTATTTTGGTAGATACCACTGACATATCTTCTCCTGTATACGATACTCCATCTACTGTTAAAATTAAATCACCTGGCAAAATTCCAGCTTTTTCTGCTGGACTATTTTTAATTGGTGCTAATACTTGTACTTTATTATTTTCCGTGTTCTTTACCATATAGATACCAATTCCTACAAAGTTTCCCATAGTATCTTCTAAATAGTCTTCCATATCTTCTTTGGTTATATATTCAGTATATGGATCATCTAATCCTTCTACATAACCTTTTATGGCTCCTTCTTTTAACTTTTCTTCATCAATCTCTCCTAAAAAATATTGGTCTATTATTTTTTTATAACGATTTAGTGTTGATGTGATATCTGTGTTAGATGTTTTTGTACTTAACGTTGAATAACTGGTTTTATCATTTATAAAATATTGATACATACCAATTGAGGTACATAAAAATGTGATAAATGCTACCAATATCATTAGCATTACGATTTTATAGATTTTAAACCTTTTCTTTTCTTCCATTTTTTCATTCCTTCCCTGGGATATAACCACAATGGGCGGAAATTTCCGCCCTTCTTTATTATATGTAATTTTTTAGAAATAATTACGTGGATCCACTCTACAAGTATTATAATTATATGGTGCTACTCTTACTTCAAAGTGTAAATGTGCTCCAAATGATTTTCCTGAATTTCCTGACTTCATAATTAACTGACCTCTGGATACAGTTTGTCCTGGTGATACACAAATAGAACCACTTGTGCCATGTGCATACCATGTTTGTATTCCACCAGCATGTTGAATAACAACATGTGTACCATAACTATAGGTAAGGTTAGCTGTTGTAATAACAACACCATCTGCTGCTGAATAAACTGGTGTTCCTGATGGTACTCCATAGTCTAAAGCTCCATGATAACTTCCATTTGAATAATACATAGTAGCTGTAATTGGACCTGAACTTACTGGTCTTTGAAGTACTCCTTTTCCGCCACCATTGTAATTTCCACCACCATTATTACTATTATTGCTATTACCAGAACTTGAACTTCCATTATTCTTTTTGTTCTCTAACTCTGCAATTTGTTGCGCATATCTTGCTTGTGCCGCTTTGATTTCTTTTTCAATTTGACTACTTGCTGCACGAAGTTCATCAATTTGTTCTTGAATTTGTTTTTCATCTTGTGACAATTTATCCACTTGTTGATTTTTTTCTTTTTTAGCATTTTGCAATTGTGTTGATATACTTTGTTTATTGGCTTTAGAAGTTGCTAATTCTTTTTTGCTCTCTTCTAATGTTCTTTTTGCTTCTTCTATTTGTTCTTTTTGTTTTTGAATTTCTTCTAACAATTCAGTGTCACTTGTAGCTACTTCTGTTACTAAAAAGTAATTTGAAATTAGATCTGTAATACTATCAGAAGATAATAAAAAGTCTAAATAAGAAGTTTCTCCTGCTTCATAAGTTGCTACTAATCTTTTGTTTAATAAATCCTCTTGTTTACTATAATCTTCTTCTGCTTCTTTTAATTTTTTTTCAGATTCTTCTATTTTCTTATTCATTTCAGTAATTTTACCATCTAGTTCATCAATTTGAGATTGATAATCACTGATTTGTGAAGATATTTCCTCTACTTGCTTTACCGTTTCTGATTTTTTAGCTTGTACTTCTTTTAAATCTGCTTCTGCTTCTTTTTTATCCTTATTAATTTCATTTTGTTCATTTTTTAACTTATTTTCTTCTGAGTTAGCTGCTAATAATACACTACCATGTAGTAAGAATATTGCAATCATTAATACTCCAATAATTTTAATACTTAATCTTTTCATAAGTTCCTCCTATTTTTAATTCGTTGTATTTTCTGTTGTTTGATTTTGTGTTGTTGGCACCATACCATTTGTAATGTATGGTATCGGATCTGTTACTACACCATTTAATCTTACTTCAAAATGGGCATGTGGTCCTGTCGAATATCCAGTTGAACCGACTTTTAATACTACAGTTTCTCCTCTTTTTACGGTTTCACCTACTTGTACCATGATTTCTGATCCATGCGCATATAAGGTAGATACACCTCCACCATGGTCAATAATTACCATATTTCCATAGGCTCCATTATACCCTGCTTTTATAACAATTCCGTCATTAGCAGCTACAAAATTTGCTCCCTTTGGAGCACTTACATCTACTCCTGTATGTAGTTTGTACACCCCTGTGATAGGATGGGTTCTCATTCCATATTTTGATGTAATTCTAGTATACCCTGGAATTGGCCATGCCAATTCTCCTCCTATATACTTTGTATCAATTCCTTCTAAAGCAAGCGCTAGTATTTCTTTGTTAACTTCCTCAAATTGTCTATTGTATTCATCAATTTTAGTTTGTATCTCTTTTTCTTGTTCTGACAATTTAGCGATATAATTTTCTCTCATACTTCTTGCATTTTCCAATATCTTTGCTGTTTTAGTTTGATTTTTCTTTATCGTTGTATATTGTTCTTTTGTCGCATCTAACTTCTTCTTATCTAGTTCTATTTGATCTTTTTGTGTTTTCATATCTTCTAATAATTCTGTATCGTAATTTGCTAACTCTGTAATTAAAAAATAATTAGATAAAAACTCACTAACATTTCTAGAACTTAAAATAACATCTAGATATTGTGTATCACTCGTTTCATACATCGTTACTAGTCTTACTTCTAAAATTTCTTTTTGTTTTTGATACCTTTCTTCTGCTTTTTTTAGCTTTTCTTCTACTTTATCAATTGAACTTTGTAATTCTATTATTTTTGTATTTAATTGGTCCAATTCTGTTTGAGAATTAGTAATTCTTTCATCTAGCTTTTGCACTTGTTTTAGATTTTCAGTTAAATCATCTTGAACACCTTCTAATTCTCCCGTTGCTTCATTAATTTGATTTTTCAATTCTTCTTGTTGAGTTTGTAAGTCAGTCATCTCTTCTGCTTGTACATAAGAAATGATACTAAAACTACAAATTAGGAAAGCTAAAACAACACATAAAATTTTACGCATGTTTTTTTCTCCTTTATACTTTTAAATATTTTCGCATAGAAATAACACTTCCGGATAGCTCCTATTCCAATTCCTAATAGCATATAAACAAATATGATAGAATTAAACATATCACCAAATGTTACTAAACTCATATTAATAACTTGCATAAATTGAGAGTTTACCATTTGTTCTGCAATAAAGCTGTAAGCAATTCCTACTAGTGTAATAGAAATGGCACTTGCTACTACCCCTATTATCATACCTTCTACAATAAATGGCCATCTGATAAATCCATTGGTTGCTCCTACATATTTCATAATTGAGATTTCTTTTCTTCTTGCATGAACTGTAAGTTTTATAGTATTGGCTATAATAAATATAGAGATAACTATTAATAAAATTAAAATAACTCCTGTTACAATTTTAATTCCATTCGCTAAGTTGATTAAAGTTGTTACTGTTTCATCTTTACTAGTTATTTTTTTGATACTATCAAATGTTAATATTTGATCTTGTACTTCTTTACTTCTACTTAAGTCTGTTAAGGTTACAACATAAGATGCTGGAAAGATATTATTTTCTTCGTAACCTTCTAATAGGTCTTTTTTGTCTCCAAATTTTTCTTTCATTTGATTTAATGCATCATCTTTTGATACATAATCAGTTGTACTTACCCCATCTAATGCTCTTAATTTTTCACCAATTTCGTCTATTTTTTCCTGTGTCGCATCATTATTAATAAATACTTGTATTCCTTGTGCAGACTCTACTTCTGCTACAAAGTGATTTATGTTTTCTGTTAGAATTAGAAAGATTCCAAAAATTATCATGGTAGCACACATTATCATAAGGGATGCTCCTGTTGATTTTTTGTTTTTGAATACGTTTCCAAATCCTTCTCCTATTAAATATCCAAATCTGTTATATTTCACAATCATACCCACCTTTTTTATCATCTCTTACTATTTCACCTTTTCGAACATGGATAACTCTTTTTTTCATTTTGTCTACAATGTCTTTTGCATGGGTTGCTACTACTACTGTTGTTCCTCTCATATTGATATCATTTAATAAATTCATAATATCCCAAGCTGTGTCTGGGTCTAGGTTTCCGGTTGGCTCGTCCGCAATTAACATAGATGGATTGTTTACTAAGGCTCTTGCTAAGGCTACTCTTTGTTGCTCTCCTCCTGATAACTCATTAGGATACATTTTTGCTTTTCCACTTAAACCAACTAGTGAAAGTACCATTGGCACTTGTCTTCTAATATGTCTTGGAGTAGCTCTTACAATGTACATGGCATAGGCTACATTATCATAAACAGTTTTGTCTGGTAATAATCTAAAGTCTTGAAATACCACTCCCATACTTCTTCTTAAATATGGAATTCTACTTGGTTTTAAAAATGTTGTGTCTTTTCCATTGATTATGATGTTCCCTGAAGTTGGTTCCTCTTCTTTTAAGATTAGCTTAATAAGGGTTGATTTTCCACTTCCTGACGATCCTACTAAAAAAGCAAATTCTCCTTTATCAATAACGAAATTAGCGTTTTTAACGGCTTTTGTTCCTGTATCATATGTTTTTGTCACATTTCTAAATTCTATCATTTTGATTCTCCTTAATCTTATTCTATTTAATCATATCAATAAAGTATTTTTTTTGCAATACTTTTATGGCAAAAAAATGATAGAAAATGTTGGTTTTTTTACATTTTCTATCATTTATCTTCCTTTTTCTTTCTTTTGAAAAATTCACACAAAATTCACAATTATTATTTGAATTTTTCTACAATTGTTTTTGCTGTTAATCCAAAATATTCCATTAACTCTTCTGCTTTTCCAGATTTTCCAAAAGTGTCTTTTATCCCCATTCTTTCCAATTTCATTGGATATTCTTCTGTTAATACTTCACTAATAGCGGAACCTAATCCACCAATGATACTATGGTCCTCAATAGACACTAATTTGTTTGTTTCTTTGGCACATTTTACAATCATTTCTTTGTCAATTGGTTTAATGGTATGAATATCTACTACTCGAATGTCAATTCCTTGCTGTTTCAACTCTTCTTGTGCTTTGATAGCTTCTGCTACTGTTACCCCTGTTGCAAATACTGTTCCATCGGTTCCTTCTCCCATTTGAATAGCTTTTCCAATTTCAAATTTTTGCTTTTCATCATATAAAATTGGTGTTGCTAATCTTGCTAATCTTACATATACAGGTCCTTGTGCCCTACTAATTTCCTCAATTATCCATCTTGTTTGTGTATCATCTGATGGAGAAATAACTGTCATATTGGGTAAGGTTCTCATCATAGAAATATCTTCTATCATTTGATGAGTAGCCCCATCTTCTCCTACTGTAATTCCTGCATGGGTAGCACAAATTTTTACATTTAAATTGGGATAACAAATACTATTTCTAATTTGGTCATAACCTCTTCCACTAGCAAATACAGCAAATGTACTAGCATAGGGGATTTTTCCACAAGTTGTTAGTCCTGCAGCTGTCCCTAACATATTAGCTTCTGCAATCCCCATATCAAGAAATCTATCTGGATATTCTTTGGCAAACAAATCTGTTTTGGTAGCACCTGCTAAGTCTGCATCTAGTACTATGATATTTTCATTTTCTTTTCCCAATTTTACTAAGGTTTCTCCATAACTTTGGCGTGTGGCTATTTTCTTATTTTCCATCTTTTATCCCCCTTATTGCTTCTTCATATTGTTCCTGATTTGGAGCTTTTCCATGCCAGCCTGCTTGATTTTCCATAAAAGCTACTCCTTTTCCTTTTACTGTTTTTGCTATAATACAGGTTGGTTTGTCTTTTACATTTTTAGCTACCTCAAATGCTTTTATGATCTCCTCTATATCATGTCCATCGATATTAATTATTTGAAATCCAAAGCTTCTAAATTTTTCGTCAATTGGATAAGAACTCATGACTTCTTCTATGGTTCCATCTATTTGTAAGTTGTTATTGTCTACTATGACACATAGATTGTCTAATTTGTATTTATTGGCTGCCATAGCTGCTTCCCATATTTGCCCTTCTTCGATTTCTCCATCTCCTAAAATGCAATATACACGATAATCTTTTTGATCCATTTTTCCTGCAATTGCCATTCCATTGGCACAAGATAATCCTTGTCCTAATGAACCAGTTGTCATGTCAACTCCTGGTACTTTGTTTTTGTCTGGATGTCCTTGTAAATAACTATTAATATTTCTAAATGTTTTTAGGTCTTCTACTGGGAAATATCCTCGATTGGCTAAACAGCTATACAAAGCTGGCGAACAATGTCCTTTTGATAAGACTAGTCTATCTCTGTCTTCCCAATTTGGATTTTCTGGCTGAATGTTCATTTCTTTAAAATATAACACCGTTAAGATATCTGCTACTGATAAGGATCCTCCTGGATGCCCTGATTGAGCACTATATACTTCTTCTATGATGTCTTCTCTTATTTTTTTTGCTTTTTGTTGTAATTCTTCTAGGTTTAATTTTTCCAAAATCACACACACCTTTCTCTTTTTATTTTCTAGGTTTATTCTATCTTTTGTGATGTAGGTTGTCAAGTAATTATTTGCCAAAATTGAATTTGAAGCTTATTATTGAGTTTTTTTCATAGTTCCAACTATTATAGATAAAGTATAGGACGAAAGGCACAGTTTGCATTAGCTCCTCCATTGCTTTGATTTCGATGGCTTGTATAGTTATTACTATTTCCTGCATTACCGCCTCTAAATACATAACTGAAAGTTCTCGTACTAATTTCTGTTGTCCATTCTCTATAGTTTCCTGCCATATCATAAATATTACATCTTACATCTTTATTGGTTCCATCTATTGCTTGTCCTGTTTTTGCTATCGATGATTGTATTGGTTTTTGCATTGCATAATCACCATCTCCAGAAAAAGACTGAATAAATACTATAGCTGTATCCCAAGCATAACTATTAATTAAATCACTAGTAAATTTTTTATTTGTATACATTTTTCTTGCTACTCTTGATGCATGAGATATGTCACTATTCTTATATCCATCTCGATCTTCTTTGCAAACTATATCATTGGCTCCCTTAGAAGTGTCTTCTGTATTTGATCTACCAGCCTCATATCTTCCCATATAATATCCATGATTATTATTAGTTCTTGTTTTAAATGCCTCAATATCAATAGCTATTGAATTTATTGTACTTGATGTTGCTACTTCTTGAAAAGCATTTTCTATTATATTACTTCCTTGTTTTGTAGGTGCTCCATTACTTGCAAATGTGTATCGGTTTAATTCTATTGTTTTACTTTGGGTATGCTCTTTATTAGTATAAACCGTTCCTACTGGTATCCATACAAATTGATTTCCTATTGCATCTTCTATTACAATTCCTCCTGTTACATCTTTTGCTGAATCGGAAGCTATTTTAAATCCTTCTGGTATTACTATTTGGTTTTCATACTCATCAAGTATTGGTGTATTTTCCTCAAATATTTCTTGTTTCTTAATTGCACTTTCTACCGTCATATTTTTCCATATTGCGTATAAAGTAATACTATCCTCGGTTACTACAATATTTCCTGATTCCTCATAATCGATTCCTGTTCCATCTGCTTTTGTATTCCATTTCTCAAAGTCATAACCTTTCTTGGTAAAACTATTTACTGGCAATATTGCAGTTTCTCCTTTGATTACATTTTTACTTTCCATTTCGCCTATTCCTGTATTGGCATTGAAATTTATCGTTGCTCCATTGTAAGTCCATATGGCATATAAGGTTACATTCCTCTCTGAGTGATACTTGCTTCCTTCCAAATATTTTTCGCTATTTCCGTTTATATCTTCACACCAACCTCCAAAGATATAATCTGTTTTCGTAAAAGTATTTTTTTCTAATATTTTATAAAATCCTTTTCTTACTTCTACTGTTCTTTCTTCTCCTGTTCCGCCATTTGGATGGTAGGTTATTGTATATTTCTCTCCTGGTGTTTTATTGGTTTCTATTATTTTTGCTGTTTCTTTTTCGTTATCTACTTCTATAATAAATTCATAACCTTCTTTACTTTCTACAATTAAATATTCTGCTGTATCCCCATCTTGTTTTTCTTTACTTGTTTTTTCTCCCCAGTCTTTTTCTTTTATTTTATTTTCTAGACTTACTATCATTGGTTCTGTCTTTGTTTCAGTTTTTCTTTCTGCTATTTCTTCCATTACAATTAAATTTATTTCTTCTTTGTATTGTGCTATTTTGTGCTCTTCTTTAGCCGTGTTGGCTTTGCCTAATAATCCATTTTCTCCTATTAACATGGCAATACTTATTCCCGCTAATATTAGTAAAACAATAATGGTAATTACTAAAGCTATTAGCGTTATTCCTTTGTTTTTTGACATTTTTCTTTCCTCCTATTTCTTTGGTTTCTAATAAAAATTTTATCAATCGTAAAAGAATTATGTCTATATGTTTACAGTTGTAATACAACAAAAACACAGTAAATTCATAAAATTACTGTGTTCTTGTTTTTATTCTTTTTCTAAAATACTATCATAATATAGATTTTCTGGTGCTACATCTTCTCCATTTTCCCACTCAATTGTATTTCCTGCAACTCTTACATTTTTAAAGTATTTCTTATCTTTTAATTTTTCATAAAATTTCTCATGGATATATTTTTCCATGTCAAAAACTTTTTCTTCTCCGTTTTCAAATTTTATCTTTATTTTATAGTTCTCCAAAGTTTTTATTTGGATTGGTTTTGGTACTATATACATTTTTCTCCTCCCATTTTACTTTAGAGGCTCTATTCTGAAAAATTCACCTTGTTTATGAATTAGTGTCCATAAACTTTCTAATTCTTCTTCATGAATCGAAATCCATGCCTCTACTAGTTTCTTTTTCTTATATGGAATTTGTCCTTCTAAGATATTTCCTTTTAAATCGTATACTGCTTCTTGTTCATTATATCTAACATGTATGTGCTTTTCATGATGTTTTCCATTTTCGTCAAAAAACATTTGAATGACAATTCCATAAAATTGTGAAATAACTGGCAATCTATCACCACCTTTACTATATCATTATTTTTTACTTTTTTCAATACTTTTGGAAATCTAAATGCTAGAATTACATTTAGAAAAGAATAAAAATTTAATTGATTATACTTTTTCCATTTACTATTTGTCAATTATTCTTTTAAAAAATTTACCAAATGAAAATGTAAAAAACACAGTAAATTCACAAAGTTACTGTGTTTTTGTTCTAAACAATATATTCAATTTTGTTATGCGGAAAGTATTTTTTCATTTGTTCACGTAAAAAAATCTCAGCTTCTGCTCTTGCTTCACTTTTATACCAATATTTTCCTCGTCCTCTTCCTGTCATCATTTCTTTATCATATAAAGAAATGGCATTCGGGAAAGCCTCTTCATTTATTTTCGTATGAATATAACTATAGGTCATAAAGATTATTTCAAAAAATACATCTTTCTTCACTTTTTCTGACAACTCTGCTTCTAATCTTTGGATTAATTCAGTATATAGTTGTTTCCAATTTTCGACTAATATAATAGGAGCAATTAGAATTCCAATGGTATATCCAGCTTCTTTTAATTTATTAATTGCTTCAATTCTTCCTTTTAGTCTGGAGGTTCCAAACTCTACTTTATTGATAATTTCCTCTGGATTTACGCTTATTCTTATGATAACTTTTCCTTCATGTTTTAATGGCAAAATCGGATCTACCATATCAAATTTAGTGGGAAAGGTTAGTTTTCCTTGTTTTGTATTTTTGAAATTCTCAATCGTCCAAGTTAAATTATTAGTAATGGTATTTTCTAAAATCAAATCACTATTACTCCCAATTTCAAAGGTTAGTTCCTTTTCTGCTTTTTGAGCTGTGCTTATTATTTTGTCCAACATTTTTTCTCGATTAACAAATAAACGTAAATAAGCACATTTGTTGTAATTACAGACTAAATAGCAATACATGCATGCTGCTGTACAACCAGAAGAAGTATAGGGTACTAAGTAATCCGAGGTCTTATGATTTTCTACAAATTTGTGTGTTTTCCTAACTCCTATGATCAAATTTCTTTTCATATTGGCAAATTCTTTGTTTGACTTTTTTCTCATTTCTTCAATGTTGTTATGATTTTCAATTTCTATTTTAGGTACATCTTTATATTTTTCCATCAGTTCTTTTCCTAATGGATAATTTGTGATTTCTTTTTCAAAATAAATAGCTTTTGGTTTGAACATTTTTCTATCCTCCATTGATAGTTTTATTCTAACCAAAAGCTTTTTTTGTTATTCTTATTTAATTTGATTTATGATTTTCTCCATTGTTTCTAGCTGATAATCATTTTCAAAAATGGAATCAAATTGGAATTGACTATAATCCATGCTACTAGCATCACGTTTTTCAAAATATTCTTCCGTTATGCCATCTCTTTCCATTACTTTATCTTTTCGAATTTTATCATCTGCTTTTATTAAAATTTTCACATCACATTGTTTCCAATACTTGCTAACACTTGGAAGTAATGCCCATTCTAATATTAGAATTTCTGGTTCTTGCTTTAAGATTTCATCTAGTACTTGTTGCATATAGTCCCATGTAATTTCTGTTAATTGATTCATTTTTTCCTGATTCGAAAATACGATATTTCCTAATTTCTTTCTGTCAATTTTTCCATTTTCGTTCCTAATACAATTGCCAAAAACTTCACATAGTTTTTGGCTAATTTTTTCGTTGTTTGTTGCTTGATGTCCTATTTTATCTACATTAACACTTTCACATTTTAACTTTTCAGCTAGCAATGATGTTAGCGTTGATTTTCCGCTTCCTGACTTCCCTGTTATGCCTATTATTTTCACGTTTTTCTCCTTTTACTATTTTCCTATTCTTTCATAGGTTACATAGTCATAATCCAAATTATTTTCTTCGTTTCTAGGTCCTTTTTCTCTTGTTATTTCTTTCCATATTTCTGGATTAATTCTTGGGAAGAAACAGTCTCCTTCAAATTCTTCTTCAATTTCAGTTACATACATTTTTGTCACATGTGGCATTAATAAATTGTATATCATGGCACCACCAATGACAAAGTTTTCTTCCTCATTTTCTATGTATTCTTGGATTTCTAACATAGAGTGAACTACTTGAACATTTTCGTCTTTTACTTTGAAGTCTGGATTTTGACTAAAGACAATATGTTTTCTATTTGGCAATACTTTTCCTAGTGATTCAAATGTTTTTCTTCCCATTATGATTACATGCCCTGTTGTTAGTTCTTTGAAGTGTTGTAAGTCTGCTGGCAAATGCCATACTAATTTATCTTCTTTTCCTATGATATTGTTTTTTGCTTTTGCTACTATGATACTTAACATTTTTTCTTACTCCTCTTTTCTGTAATTGTTTTTATACTTCCTCTTCAATTGTTAATTTGGCATAAGATTCTGGATTGAAGTCTTTGTCATATTCTACATCTCCAAATATTTCTGGCATTTCTTCTTGGAAGTATTTTAACAATGGTATTAGTACTTGTCTAATAGATGGATGTACATGTTTGGTTGTTCTTAACGCCAAAATGTGTTTCCATTCTCTTATATTGGCTGTCATTGTGTATTCTCCTGCTGTTGAATGTGGTAACAACTCTCTACACATGTCTGTGGTTGCTCCTATTTCTTTCATTTTGATATATCCTTTTTCAATTTCTTGCATAGTTTGTTTCCAGATTTCATACATTTCTTCATTTTCCATGTACCCTGCTGGATTCATGAATGCTATTTCATTTCCATATTTATCTTTATCATAACTACAATATCTTGTTGATTCAACTGAAAAACTAGCAAATCTGTGTCTTGTTAAATCTTTATATGACCCTACATCACTATAAATTCTAACAGTAACTTTTTCGTGTTCTAATACAGATTCATGTCCTCTTGTAATACAATTTCCTAATAATTTTTTATAACTGTCTTCTGTGATTTTTCCTTCTGAACGATAACATGTTCTACATGCTCTTTCAATTCTTTTCATTATTTTCTTTCCATCAATTTTTTCTACTTTTATCCATGGTTCTACAATTCTCATGTTTTTTCCCTCCATTTTTTGTTTTCTATACTATATCAAATTCTTGTTTTTTTGACAAGGTTTTGGCTATTTTTTTCTTTCTGTTTTTCAAATTGGTGAAATTTATTCGATTTAAAAATAATTAAAAAATGGGAATATTACGTTTTCAAACTAACCTAATATCCCCGTATTTAGAATATTAATTTTATACTTACACGTAAGCCTTCTTGAAAATAATGTTATTATAAGCTTTCGCCGAAATTTCTTTGCTTACAATTATATTATACCTCTAATTGGGAAATTTTTCAAGCAAATTCGACATCTTTTCATCGCAAAATTCGACACCTAAAAATCGACATCTCTTTAGAGGCAAGCTTTTTTCGTCATTCCATCATCAAATTCATCAAGTTCCCACTTCGGCACATATTCTTCCTCATGTTCTCCTAGTTCTTGTACATAACCATTTTCAATTTCCAATTCTTCTATATAGTCTTCTATCTCTTTCCATTCTTCTTTGGTTAACTTTCGGTTCAATGTTTCTACTTCTTTTGCTTGGTAGGTTGGAAAATATTGTGCCATTACACTAACAAAAATTTCTTGTGGCAAATTTTCTTTTATCCATTTTAAAACTTTTTTGCTGTTTTCAATATGATTTGGTAAAACTAAATGTCGTATCATAACTCCTTTTTTCATCTTACCTTCTTCATCTAGTTTTGGAGTTCCCACTTGTCTTATCATTTCTTGAATCGCTTTGGTAGCTATTTCAAAATAATCCTGTATTTTAGAATATTTCTTTCCTAAATTATTTTCAGCATATTTTAAATCTGGTAAATAAATGTCAATATATCCTTCTAGTAACCTTAACGTTTCTATCTTTTCATAAGCGTTAGTATTATACAAAATAGGAATTTTTACTCCTTTTGCTTTGGCTATTTTAATTGCTTCTATAATTTGTGGTACATAACTAGTGGGTGTTACTAAATTAATATTTTCTACTCCTTTTTCTTGTTGTGTTAAAAATATTTTTGCTAAATCTTCTATTGTAATATCTTTTCCTTTTCCTAATTGGCTAATTTCATAATTTTGACAATACATACAGTTCAAATTACAGTTTGAGAAAAATACAGTTCCTGAACCATTTTGTCCACTAATACATGGTTCTTCAAAATCATGTGTACTATATAAGGCTATTCTTACTTTGTTAGTTGCTTTACATCTTCCTATTTTTCCTTGATTTCGATTCACATGACATTCATGTGGACAAATACCACATTTTTCTAATTCACTCATTCCCTATTTCTCTCCTTGCCTTATCTATTGATACACTCTTTCTACTTGTAACTTTCCGTTTTCCAATTTTAATACTATCTTTTTCTTGTTTAATTTTTCTGTACTATTTTTTACAATTTCATTGATTTTTCCTTCTTCTTGTATGCTTATCTTTGCTACTTCTTGTCCTTCTACATTTCTTATTATAATTTGATTTTCTGTTATTGCTTGTGAATAATCTTCTAAATATTCTATAATTTCTACTTCGTATCCATTTTTTATTTTATCAATCTTGTTTAATAAAAACGCGTCTTCTTGTTGGTCTAGCTCCACACTAGTAGCATAATATAAATTATTTTCTTCATTATAAATCAAATTTTCTGTTCCTTCTTTTGGAAATTCCTTATTAAAATTACTTCCAAATAATTCTTTTGCTTTTTCTCCCATCTTCTCATAAGAGATCTCATATTCCTCTAAGTTTTTCTGTACTACTTCCCATATCCAAGTTTCATCTGCTTGGTTGATATCTTCAAAATATGGTAAAGCTTCGTTTGTTATTTCTTTCCACATATAAATTTGCTTCATATAATTTTCTATTTTTTCTATTTCTTGTATTCCAATATTGCTATTTTTTATAATTACATTTTTATACACTATCATTCCTACAAAAATAATGGCTAAAATTCCTATGATGACAATCATTTTTCTCATTATCATTCCCCCATTTTAGCGTTGGCTTTTCTTTCGTTTTTTATTCTATCATATTTGTTTTTATCTTTCAATGGGAAATTGGGGACACATCTTGAGACAAGGGGGACACTTTTTAATGAGACAGGGGGGACACTCCTTTAATGTCTCATTTAGAGTTAATAAAATATTGATTGCAATAATCAAAAATGAGACATTAAAGGAGTGTCCCCCCTGTCTCATTAAAAAGTGTCCCCCCTGTCTCAGACCCCGATGATCCTACCATTCCATTACAACTTTAAATAAGTCACCATCGATATAAATTTCGAATTTTCCACCTTGTAGTTCTGTCAAACTTTTAGCAATTGATAATCCTAATCCACTTCCTTCTGTATATCGAGATTTATCTCCTCTAACAAATCGTTGCATTAATTCCTCGCTACTTATATTTAATTTTTCTTTTGATATATTTTTAATACTTATTTTTATTTTATTTCTTTCCTTTTGTATATCAATATATACTCTTGAATTGTCTAATGCATATTTGGTTATATTACTAAATAGATTTTCGATTACTCTATATAAATATCTGTTATCTGCTTTTATTTTGATTTCTTCTTCTGGCATATTGCTTTCAATTTTCAAGTTCTTTTCCTCAAACCTGTCTTTGAATTCACCTATGCTCTGGTTGATTAATTCTTTTAAATTGATTAGCTCTATATTTAGTTTTACATTACCAGAAGACACTTTAGAAGCCTCTACTAAATCTTCTGTTAATTTTTTTAGTCTTTGTGACTTTCTATCTAAGATTTCAATATATTCTTTTACTTTTTCATTTTGTATTTCTTCTTTTTTTAACAAATCAACGTAGTTGATGATGGATGTTAACGGTGTTTTGATATCATGTGATACATTCGTAATTAATTCTGTCTTTAATCTTTCTGATTTTAGACTTTCTTCAATAGCATTAGAAAAACCTCCTGCTATATCATTGATATAAACTGCCATTTCTTTCAACATACCTTGTAGTTCTTCATCATTTAAATATACTTTATTATCTCCTTGATAGATTTTCTCTAATGCTTCTTTCATTTCTTGTTGGTGTCTTATATATTTCCTAATTTTATAAAATACCCATAGCCAAAATAATAATAAGGCAATAATAGCAATTCCACTTCCTACCATAGTTGCTAATAAGATACTAATTGCAACAAATCCCCAGTAATACCAAAATACTTTTTTGTTACTTGGTGTTTTTTGTCTGATTTCTACTATATATTTCTTAGTTTGTTCATAAAACCATTTTAAAATTTTATAGGTTAAAAAGCTTTTCCAAAATGTTTTTGCTTTGATTCTTTTAATGGTTGTAACTCCCCATATTGCAGATATGGCATAACAAATTAGATAGCAAATACCATAAAAAATAATCATAGTATAGTAAAATATATTGTTATAACTATTAACTCCTATCGCCAATACAATTGAAATCATACTAAAACTAAAAATACTTGCTATCTCATAAGGCACTTTATCGATTGTATTTAAAATAATTCCTTCTTTTCCTTTTGGATAGCCAATTGCCCAAAGTAAATAGAATGCTATCACAAACAATGTTATTAAACTTATAACACTTATATAGATTGGCATTTTTTTATGTTGTAGCATAAAATCATAAGTATTTTTGTTTAGCATAAAACCTGACATTTGATTTGCTTTTTCTATGTCGAAAGAACTATAAATATCATATTTATCATAATCCCTATGTCGATAACTATAATTATATTTTATATTTTCTTCATTAATGTAAGTTAAATTCGTTTCTATTTCCCCATTTTTTAAATTCCAATATATCTTTTGATTTTTCATTTGGTTCATAGTTTCTTGATAGTTACTACTTTTTATATTGGTAAATATTTCACCTGTTTCTTTTTCTACCATAATATAATTAATATAATTTCCAATTTGATTTTGAAAATAGTTTGCTCTATCATCAAAATAGCAATATATTTTTCCATTTTCATCTTCTAATTCTGAAAAATACTTACTTTTACTATTGGTTTCACATTCATTTATTTTGCTAATAAAAAAATACAAATAATTATTAGCAAAATTCTCAGTTTGTACGTATTCTGTTTCTTCTTTCTTTTCTCCAAATTCACTCAAAAAAGCCATATGAAAGATACTAAGTCCGCAAAATAGCAACTAATACTGGTATTAAAATATAACATAACCATTTTAATCCATTGGAGTTTCTCACTTTTTCCATTTACTTTTCCTCCTCTATCTTATAACCTACTCCCCATATTACTTTTAAATATTGGGGGTCTTTGGGATTGATTTCTATTTTTTCTCTTATATGTCTAATGTGTACTGCTATAATATTCTCCGCTCCAAAACCTTCTTCTTTCCACACATTTTCATAGATTTCAGGAATGGAATATACTTTTCCTTTGTTTTCTAATAAAAATTTTAAAATATTGTATTCTGTAGCTGTTAGTTTTACTTCTTTTCCATCTACTGTTACTTTTTTAGTTTCGTCATTAATTTCTAGACCACCTGTCTGATACACTTTGTTATTATTGTTCTTATTGGCTAACGCTCCTAGTTTCACATATCTTCTTAAATTTGAATTAACTCTTGCTATTAACTCAAGTGGATTAAAAGGTTTGGTGATATAATCATCTGCTCCAGAGTTTAATCCTCCAATTTTGTCATAATCTTCTGATTTTGCCGATAACAAAATCACTGGTATACTTTTGTCTTTTCTTATTTCTTCTAATGTTTCTATTCCGTCTTTTTCTGGCATCATAATATCTAATATTACAAGATGGATTTCATTTTCTCGTATCATTTTTAATGCTTGATTTCCATTATAAGCTTTTATAATATGATATCCTTCTTTTTTTAAATAGATTTCAATTGCTCCTACAATTTCTTTATCATCATCTACTACTAATATATTATACATTTCATTTTCATCCCTTTCCTTTTCTCATATAGTATAGCATATATTTTATGAATAAAAAATAGAGAAAAAATTAATTTTCTCTTAAATCCCTACTCTTTCTATGTGTAACCATCTAATTTCTTGAAATGTATATTCCGAAATTGACTTTTCAAAGCTATCAAATGTATGAGAGGCAATTTTAATGCCTCTTAAAGTAAATTTATTTTCTATTTTGACAATTACCAATGTATGTTCAAACTTTTTCCCATCAAACGATAATTGTGCAATATCTCCTATCTCTATCTTATTTTGTGTGGTTTGAATGGCTTGTGGTCCTATACCTTTATTGTTTATTAAAAATTGATACAAATATTCAACACCACTCCAAGATGGTGATTTGCTATTTCCATTGTTATAATACCACCCATAATCTTTAGTGTAATTCATAACTTTACAACCTGCATAGATACATTGGGATGCAAAACTAGTACAATCTCCCCCTACATTATCAAAATTATAATATTGCGAATTCCTTGCTAGAGCCCATTTTTTAGCATATTCTATTGTCTCTAGTCTATCATATTTTTTGTATTTCATATCATATCCTCCCTTATAAACTATATGCTTTTTCTAATTTTTCTTAACTTTTTTTCTTACTTATGATTTGATAAAGTAAACAAAAGAAAGGGGGATATTAATATGCTATTATCTATAATAGAATCTATTATATCAGTATTTATTATGTACAAATGTTGTGAAAGGTTCGAATATAAAATAACTTGGGCAATTTATACTGGAATTTATGTTTTATTTGCGGTTATCCAAAATGGGTTTTCTGTATTTTTTATGGCTTTAATTATGTATGCTATCATATCAGCTATTGTCGTATTTATTTACTACAAAGTTTATGAACGTTCTAGCAATTCTTTTTGGAAGTTTTTTGGTTTATCCTTTTTAGTTCAATTTGTAGTAATTTTCGCAACAGCTTTCATTTTTTCTATTATTATTACTATGCTTGGTACAAGTAATGGAATTTTGTCTGGTTATTAATATCTTTATATACAAAAAAGAAACAGTTTCTAAGCTGTTTCTTTTTCATTTTGGTTTTCTGGCACTTGCCTTTTCTTCTTTGCCACTGGTTTACGTACTATTTTTTGCTCATTAATAACTGTTTGGGGTTCTGCTCCACTTAAAACAGTATCTTTGGTTACTGTACATTTCTCAATATTAGGGTTAGATGGTATTTCATACATAATATCTCTCATGATTTCTTCAATGATAGAACGTAGCCCTCTTGCCCCAGTCTTTCTTTCAATTGCTTTGTCAACAATAGCTTCTATTGCTTCTTGTTCGAAAATCAATTCCACATCATCAATTTGGAATAATTTTTGGTATTGCTTAATTAGTGCATTTTTAGGTTCTACCAATATTTTTACTAAAGCTTCTTTATCTAATTCTTTTAAAGTTGCTATAATTGGTAATCTTCCTATAAATTCTGGAATTAAACCAAATTTTAATAAATCTTGTGGTAATAATTCTTGAAAAATTTCATATTGCTTAATTTCTTTTTTGCTTTTGATTTGACTTCCAAATCCAATCGCTTTTTCTCCTGTCCTATTTTTTATGATATCTTCTAAACCTTCAAAAGCTCCTCCACATATAATTAATATGTTCTCTGTATTAATTTGAATTAATTCTTGGTTTGGATGTTTTCTTCCTCCTTGTGGTGGTACAGATGCAATAGTTCCTTCAATAATTTTTAATAACGCCTGTTGTACGCCTTCTCCACTTACATCTCTTGTGATAGATGGATTTTCTGATTTTCTTGTTATTTTATCAATTTCATCAATATAGATAATTCCTTTTTCTGCTTTTTGAATATCTCCATCTGCTGCTTGAATTAATTTTAATAAAATATTTTCTACATCTTCTCCAACATATCCAGCTTCTGTTAATGTGGTAGCATCTGCGATTGCAAATGGTACATTTAATATTTTAGCTAGTGTTCTTGCTAATAATGTTTTTCCACAACCTGTTGGTCCTAATAATAATATATTACTTTTTTGAATTTCCACATCGTCTTTATCAGCATTTTCTTCATGCGCTACTCTTTTATAATGATTGTATACTGCTACTGATAAGGTTTTTTTTGCTTCTTCTTGACCAATTACATAATCATCTAATACTTGTTTTATTTGTTTTGGACTTGGAATATCCTTTAGCTCATTTAATGTGTAACCCGCTTTTTCATCTTCATATACTTCTGTTTCTATGATACTGTTACAAAGTTCTACACATTCATCACAAATGTATACGCCTGGTCCAGCTACTATTTTCTTTACATTCTCTTGTGCTTTTCCACAAAAAGAGCATCTTACACTTTTCGGTGTATCATTTTTTGCCATCTTTTACTTTCTCCCTTTTCATTTTATCCTCTTTTATCCATAATACCATCTATTAGCCCATACTTCAAAGCTTCTTCCGCTGTCATATAGTTATCTCTTTCGGTATCTTTTTGAATTGTTTCAATACTTTGACCCGTTCTATCGCTCAAGAATTTATTTAATTTATCTCTTGTTTTTACTAAATGGTCTGCATGAATTTTAACTTCTGTGGCTTGCCCTGAAATTCCACCACCACCGATTAGCGGTTGGTGAATTAAAATTTCTGCATTTGGTGTTGCAAATCTTTTTCCTTTTTCACCAGCAGCTAAAAGTGCTGCTCCCATGCTTGCTGCCATTCCCACACAAATTGTAGATACTGGACATTTGATGTAATTCATGGTATCAATAATTCCCATCCCATCAGTAATAGATCCCCCTGGTGAATTAATATATAAATTGATATCTTTATCTGGATCTTCTGATTCTAAAAATAATAATTGTGCAATAATTAGAGCAGATGTGGTTGGATTTACATCTTCTCCTAAAAATATAATTCTATCTTTTAATAATCTTGAAAAAATATCGTATGATCTTTCTCCTTTACTAGTTTGTTCTACTACATAAGGTACTAAACTGTTTCTCTCTAACATAATTTTCCTCCTTTGATGTTTTTTGGGACGGAGTCAAAAAACATCGTTTTTATCCTTTCGTTTTTATTAATTAATTTCAAAATGATTGGCGATGTTTTTTGACTCCGTCCCAAAAAACATCAAAAGGTTTGAGTAAAAATTTAATTTGTTAATTTTATACCCCAAACCTTTCTGCTTTTATTATTTTATTTTTGCATTTTTTACTAAGAAATCCATGGCTTTTTCTGATGTTAATCCTTCTTTTAAGTAGTTTCTTACATTTTCATTTTTTAAGAATTCTTCGTCATTTTCTTTTCCATAGTTTTTAGCCATTTCTTTTAATTTCTCATCTACTTCTTCATCTGTTGCTTCTATCTTTTCAGCTTTGATAACTGCTTCTAAGGTTAATCTTGATTTGATTCCTTCAATTGCTTGAGGTTGATATTCTTTTTTCATATCTTCTTCGTTTTTTCCCATCATTTGAAGATATTGTTCTAATTTTAAACCTTGATAAGATAATCTTTGTTCAATATCTTTTAACATATTTTCTGTTTCTAGTTCTATCATTCCAGATGGAATTTCTACTTCTACATTCTCACAAACAGCTTTCATTACCGCTTCTTGTGTTTCATATTTTGCTTTATCATCATTTTGTTTTTGTTGTTTTTGTTTGATGTCTTCTTTTAATTCTTTTAAAGTATCAAATTCACTTACGTCTTTTGCAAATTCATCATCTAATTTAGGTAACTCTTTTTTCTTGATTTCATGTACTTTTACCTTAAAGGTCGCATCTTTTCCTGCTAATTCTTTTGAGAAATATTCATCTGGGAATTTTACCTGAATGTCTCTTTCTTCATCAATTTTCATTCCAATTACTTGGTCTTCAAATCCTGGAATAAATGTATTACTTCCTATTTCTAAGTCGTGTCCTTCTGCTTTTCCTCCATCAAAAGCTTTTCCATCTACAAATCCTTCAAAGTCGATAGTTGCAATGTCTCCGCTTTCTACTGGTCTATCTTCAATAGAAACAATTCTTGCGTTATGTTCTTGCATATGTCCTAATTCGTGTTCGACATCTTCATCTGATACATTATACTCAATTTTTTTGATTTCTATACCTTTATATTTTCCTAATTTTGCTTCTGGTTTTGTTTGCATAACAGCTGTGAAAATTAAGTCTTTTCCTTTTTCGATTTGTGTTACTTCAATATCTGGTCTGCTTACTACTTCTAATTTGTTCTCTTTTACAGCCTCTTCCATAGCATCTCCTGCTACTTCATTAAAAGCATCTTCATAGAAAATTTCTTTTCCATAGTACTTTTCTACCATTTGCATTGGCGCTTTTCCTTTTCTAAATCCTGGTATATTGAAGTATTTTGCACTTTTAAAATATACTTTTTTGATAGCCTCTTCAAATTTTTCAGCATCAACTGTTATTTCTAATTTTACTTCATTTGCGTTTTTGGTTTCTTCTACTTTACAATTCATTCTTTTCAAATCCTTTCTTATTAATCACTAAGCTTATATATTATACCACATTTTTCCTATTATGCAAGGAATTTTTGATATTTTTCAAAAAATACTTGTTTTTTTTTTGCTTTTGTGTTAAACTTGTTATTAGTCAATTTATTTAAGAAGATTTAGGAGGTGCAATTAAGAATGGCAGTATGTGAAATTTGTCAAAAAACAGCAAGTCATGGAAATAAACTTAGTATTACTCGTTCTCATATCAGTAAAAGAGCTCCACGTACATGGAAACCAAACTTAAGAAGAGTAAAAGTTGATATGAACGGAGAATCTAAAAGAATTTATGTATGTGCAAAATGTTTAAAAGATGGTAAAGTAAAAAGAGCCTAAAGAAGCTCTTTTTTTGTGTCTAATTGGATGAGACAAGGGGGACACTCCTTTAATGTCTCATTTGATTTTTCATTATTGCAATCAATATTTTATTAACTTTAAATGAGACATAAAAGGAGTGTCCCCCTTGTCTCACCCAATTGTCAATCGTTTGAAATTAATCTTTAATTCCAAATATTAATTTTACAAATCCCCTTAAAAATTTTGGTACTTTTTTTACGACAACTGTCATATGTATCTCCCTCCTTTTTTCTTAACAAGCTAGCCACATAAATCCAACCGCAATAACAATAATTCCTATCATAAACAACCAACCTGTTATTGGAAGTAACAATACCAATAAAATTCCTAGTCCAAAGCCAATTAGACAGATTGCTAGTGTTTTTCTAAATAATTTTAACATACTATTATTACCTCCACTGTTTTTGTATATTATATTATTTTTACTGATTATTGGTTCCTTTTTATGTTGATTTATAAAATACATTACTTTATATTTTTTCTAAATTTTCATTTTTATTTTATTTGTGTTATAATAGCATCAAATAAAATTATCTTAACAAGATGGAGGTATATATGAAAAAACAAGACGCTATTACATTTGTCAAATTATTAAAAGAAAGATATCCAGAAGCTACTTGCAGTCTAGATTTTACAACACCATTTGAATTAGTCATTGCTGTTATGCTTTCTGCTCAATGTACAGACGAAAGAGTTAATAAAACAACTCCTGCTCTTTTTTCTCGTTGTAAAACGATTCAAGATTTTGCCGAAATTGAACTTCCTGAGTTAGAAGAAATCATTCATCCTTGCGGTTTTTATAAAAATAAAGCTAAAAATATTAAATTATGTGCCAAACAAGTCTTAGAAAATTTTGGTGGCAAAGTTCCTCAAACCATGGAAGAATTAACAAGTTTAGCAGGTGTTGGTCGAAAAAGTGCCAATGTTATTCTGCTAGAAGTATTTGGTATCGCTGAAGGAATTGCCGTAGATACTCATGCTAAAAGAATTTCTAATTTAGTTGGTTTATCCAAAGAGAAAGAACCAGAAAAAATAGAACAAGATTTAATTAAAATTTTCCCAAAAGAATGTTTAAAAGATATTAATCATATTTTAGTATGGCATGGAAGAAATACCTGTATTGCCCGCAAACCACAATGTGATACTTGTGTTGTTAACCTGTTTTGTAAATCTTATAACAAGTTGACAAAAGCAAAATAAAGATATATATTTTATTCTAGGAGGGATTTTTATGTTAAAAAACAAATTTAAAATGATCGCTATTTTAACAGTTCTTATTCTAGCTCTTACTCTTCCTATTGTAAAAGCAGAGAATGGAACAACTGATAATTTAGCAACACCAGATGCTACAACATCTGAGAAAGCTTCTAATGAAGCAATCAATCCAATTAGTGATAATGCTGAAGCTAACACTACTTCAGAAGATAACTTTAAAAAAAGTGATGTGTATTTAACAGGTGATAATGTTACAATTGATTACATTATAGATGGAAACTTATTTGTTTTTGCCAATACTGTTACCATTAATTCGCAAATCGGTGGAGATGCCTTTATTTGTGCAAATAGTGTTAATGTTGGAGAACAAGGATATATTTTCAGTAACTTATTTACTTTTGCTAAAAATCTTACAATTAACGGTGTTGTTTACGATTTATACGCTGGTACTGAAAACACGACTATCACAGGATATGTTTATAGAGACATTCATATCGGCTCTGACACTGTAAATATTTTAGGTACCATTGGAAGGGATGCACATATCGATTGTTCTTCTCTTAATTTTGTAGAAAATTCTAGCGAAGATGCTAATAATCAAGAAGGAACTACTACTCCAACAACAAAAGCTATGATTAGTGGTAATTTAAATTACTCAGCAAAAACACAATCAACTATTCCAGAAGGAACGGTTACAGGAGAAACAACTTTTAAAGAAGAAAAAACAGTTGATACCAATGTGGTACAAGAAAAAATTATGGATTTAGTATCTTTCGTTGTTACCATTATTGCTATTTGGCTATTATGCCTATGGCTTGCTCCTAAATTCTTAAAAAATAATACCACTTTATTAACTACAAAGAAAGTTCTACCAGTTATTGGATTTGGTCTTTTATCACCAATTGTTGCCATTATCTTAACTATTATCTTCTTTATTCTAGGAGCAACAGCTACTCTAGGTTTATTATTATTAATGACCTTATTCGCTTTAATAGCAATTAGTACATCTGTCTTTACTATTACTTTAAATACTATTATTTGTCATAAATTGAAAATCGAAAAAACAATTGCTGTTTTCGGCATGTTAATTGCAACTTCTATTGCTCTATGGCTAATTGGCTTAATTCCTTTGTTTGGTTCTATTTTAGGAATGATCGTTGTATTTTTAGGAATAGGAATGGTTGTTTCCAATTTAATTTTAAAAGAAAAAGAAGAAGCGATAAAAGAATAATAAAAGAGGTCTCTTACATGAGACTTCTTTTTCACAGCGTTTTGACTTTTTATGTTAATTGTGGTATACTATAAATACATTAATGTAGTAATCCTTATTGCAACATTCTAGGAAATTGACTACATGAATAAATTTAAGGAGGACAATAGAATGATTAAAATCGAAAAGTTATTTGGAGGCGGCTTCAACTTGACTACTACTTTAAATTCCAAGCGTGTGAATTTTTCTCATTTAGTTGAGGATCTCTGTTCACAGGTAGATGGAATAGAGGTATTGGGAAAGCAGGTAGATGAAAACCGGGAGTGTTTTCTTTTAGTTCAATACGAAGATAAAACTTTCTACAGCAATGGCTGGAGTGGCTATGGTTCCGACTATATTTTAGAATTCCGTGAATTTTCCGGACAATTGGAAAATATGGAACCTCTTCACAATTATTGCTATGTTATTGATTATTGTAATCCAGAAATCAATAACGAAGAGTGTTTTTATTACTACTTCAAAAAAGACGAATTAAAGGAAGCCAAGAAACTTCAGGAGAAACTTGATCCAGGACTTGCTTTCTTGCGTGAAATCTAAAAATCATTCTGTAAAAGGCAGGGAAATTTATTCCCTGCCTTTCCTATTATTCCTTTAGCTCATCAATAATTACTTTAAAGTCTTTTGCCATAACAATAGCTGTTCCTGCTACTAAAACATTAGCTCCTGCTTTTTTCACCTTTGGAGCTGTTTTTAGATTAATTCCGCCATCTACTTCTATATCTATTTCTAATTTTTGCTCTTCCTTATATTGGTTTAACGTTTCTATTTTTTGTACCATGTCTGTTAGAAAAGTTTGTCCTCCTTTTCCTGGTTCTACTGTCATAATTAAGCACATATGGATATATGGCAAAAACTCATAAACTTCTTCTACATTTGTATTTGGCTTTATTGCTATTCCTACTCTACAATGGTTATCTTTTATATATTGAATTAATTGATAAACTTCCTCTTTATTTTGGCAAGCTTCTAAATGAAATGTAATCATGTTAGGTTCCACTGCTAGAAAATCATCAATCGCTTCTTTAACATTTTCTACCATCAAATGCACATCTAATGGTAAATTAGATATTCTTTTGATATAAGAAGCATTTTGAAACATTTTTTGATAAGTATCTTTTTCTACAAACTTTCCATCCATCACGTCAATATGAAAATAATCTGTCTTTGCTGTTTCTAATGCAAAAAAAGTTTTTGACTCTTCTCCACTTTTTACAGATAATATTGATGTTGAAACTTCTACCATTTCTTTTTTTCCTCTCTTTCTTTTAATTGTTGATAAATTTTACAAAATCTTTCATATCTATCTTTTGAAATTTCTCCCTTTGTAATTGCCTCTTTAATTCCACAATTTTCCTCTTTAATATGTGTACAACCTACAAATTCGCATCCTTTTATTTTCTCTTTAAATTCTATAAAATACTCTGCTAAATTTCTACTTTCAATCTCTTCAATGGAAAAAGTAGAAAAACCTGGTGTATCAGCAATATATGTATCCTTATCAATTTGATATAATTTAATAGAAGTTGTTGTATTTTTTCCTCTTTTGTTTCTTTGACTAATCTCTCCTTCTAATGTCATATCTTTCTCGAAGATGCCATTAATTAATGTTGATTTTCCCACACCAGAATTTCCGGAAAATGCATTCACATTGTTTTTTAATTTTTGTTTTAGCTCTTCTATCCCTTTTTGATTTTTAGCCTCTGTTTCAATTACTGGATATCCTATCTTTTCATAGATTTCTTTTATTTCTTTAAAATCCCTTTTATCATCCAAATCTGTTTTATTTAATACAATTAAACTTTTAATTCTCAAATATTCTGCAAAAGCCAACTGCTTATCTAGCATTAATAAATCTGGTTTTGGGTCTTTACTAGAAACAACAAATACAATTTGTGTAATATTGGCAAGTTTTGGTCTTTTTACATATACTTTTCTTTCCAAAATTGTATGAATCACAGCTTTTTTGTTTTCTTCATCTGTTACTTCAATCTCAACAAAATCCCCTACCACTGGTGTTATTTCCTCTTTTTTAAATTTTCCTCTTGCTGTTGCTTCATAGATTTCCTTGCCATTGGTTCCGGTTTTTTTTGGCAAGTTTACCTTCTTCCTTAGTTTCTATTTTGTTTTGGGATACTTTATATAAATTCGATATGTTTTCTATGATTATTCCTTGCATGTTTCCTCCTTGTTTTCTTATATTATACATGAAAAAATACCAATTAGCAATTGTCTAATTGGTATTTTCTATATTTTACTCTTTACTGAATGATATTGTATCTTCTGTTCCAAAAGTCACGGTTCTTTCAGAACGATATATTTCTCCTTTAGCATCTGTAATTACTACAGTTACTCTTGTTTCTTCTCCCTCTTTTCCTGATAAAGTTACAGAACAATTTGACTCATTTTTACTAATACCCGTCCTTGTTTCGTTATTTACCTTAACAGTTACTATTTTACTTTTCGTTTCTTCTTCATCTTCTATATATCCACCAGTAATTGATTTTACATCTATATTAACAGTTATTTTTTTTGTTTCTGCTACTTTATTTACTGTCAAAGTTATTGTTGTTCCTTCATCTACTTTTTTATTAGGTTCTATACTCTGTTTTGTTACTTTTCCATTATCAGTTGTGCTGTTTGTATAGGATATATTTACTTTTAATCCTAAATTTTCTAGATTCCTTTTAGCTATTATTTCATCTTGCCCTACTACATTTTCTACAGTAACCTCTTTAATTCCTGTTCCTGTACTGACATGTATTTTCACAGTATCCCCTGCAAAAGCTTCCTCATCTGGTGCTGTTTCTTGGCTAATAACAAAACCTTCTTTTACTGTTTTACTTGTCTCTTCGATCACTTCTACCTTTAATTTAGCATCTTCTAATAATTTAATTGCTTCTTCTTTTTCTTTTCCTTTTACATTTGGCACTGTTGTTTTTTCTTGACCTTTACTAACCACTACACTTACTGTACTACCTTCTTTTACCTTATTAAACCTTTCCATATAGGTTGGATCTTGTGAAATAACATATCCCTCTGGGACATCTTTGTTATATTCTTCTTTTTCTATCTCAAACTTTAATTTTGCTGCCTCTATCTCTTTTTGCGCTTCTTCTTTAGACATTCCTACTACATTTGGCATTTCTACTTCAGCAGGATTCGTTATACTTAATACTCCTAATGTTCCTCCTAGGCTTAGTGCAAATAATAAAATTAATCCAACTATAATACTAAGTACTTTATGTTTTTTGATAAATTGTTTAAACTTTCCTTCTTTTTTATCTTTTTTGTTTCTACTATTTGGTAATTCATCTATTTCGCCATACATATCTGTATTAATCTTTTGCGTTCTAGCTGTACTATCATATTCCAACTCTTCTACAAAATCCCCATCCGGATTTTTTAAAGATCTTCTCAAATCACCTAACATTTCTGTTGCAGATTGATATCTTAAAGTTACATCTTTTTGCAAAGCTTTCATGATAATCTTATTAATTGCTGTAGGTACATTTGGATTCATATCAATTGGTTCTTCTGGTTCTTCTTGCATATGTTTTAGCGCCACTGATACTGGTGTATCTGCGTCAAATGGAACTCTTCCTGTTACCATTTCATACATAACAACACCTAGTGAATATAAATCAGATTTGGCATCTGTAAATCCACCTCTTGCATGTTCTGGTGAAAAATAGTGAACAGAACCAATTGTTGTTCCAAAGGCTGTAATAGTTGAGTTAGAAACTGCTTTTGCAATTCCAAAATCTGTTACTTTAGCAATCCCATCTTCTGTAATGATGATATTATGTGGCTTAATATCTCTATGTACAATATTGTTTCTATGAGCTATCTCTAATGCTGATGCAATTTGAATTGCAACATTAACAGACCATTTCCATGGTAGTGGTCCTCTTTCTTCTATAATAATTTCTTTTAATGTCTTTCCTTGTATCAATTCCATTACAATATAATATAAATTCCCTTCCACTCCTACATCATAGATAGAAACGATGTTAGGGTGTGTTAATCTTGCTGCTGATTGGGCTTCTGCTTCAAATCTTTTTATAAATTCTTCATCGGTTGTAAATTCATCTCTTAATATTTTTACAGCTACATTTCTTTTTAGCACTTTATCCATTGCTTTATAAACTGTAGACATCCCACCATTTCCTATTTTCTCGATCATTTCATATCGATTTCCTAATAGCTTTCCTTCTAAATTCATAATTTATCTCTCCTGTTTATATATTTTTTATAACAACAACCGTTATATTATCATATCCGCCATTCTTATTTGCTAGCTCTACCAATTCCTTTGGTGATTGTTCTATATCCTTTTTGGCTAGTCTACAGATTTCCTCTTGTGGTACCATGTTAGTTAGTCCATCAGAAGTCATCACAAAAATGTCCTCTTTTAAAAATCCTCTTACCATGACATCAGGCTCTACAAATGCATTACAACCGAAGCGCCTTCATCAACATATTCTTTTGTGGATGGTGACTTGCTTCTTCTTGGGTAATGGTTCCATCTTTTACTAGTTTTTGAACATAACTATGATCTTGTGTCAGTTTTCTCATGAAGTCTTTTCGAATTCTATAAATCCTACTATCCCCTACATGTCCAATAAATGCTCTATTATTATATATTAAACAAATTTCTAAAGTAGTACCCATTCCTTCTAACTCTTTATTTTCTTTTGCTTTTTCATAGACAACCATGTTGGCATATTCCATGGCACTTCCCACTAATTGAAGGATACTTTCTTTGTCTTTATTAATTTCTTTAAAGTTGTTTTCTATATAACTTTTAGCTGTTTGTATGGCCAATTTACTTGCAATTTCTCCCCCATTATAACCTCCCATACCATCTGCTAATAAATATAATTGCACTTCATCTAGTGATTCTGATATATAATAGCTATCTTGGTTGATTTCTCTGATTTTACCAATATCTGATTTTGCATAAGCCTTTATCATTTTTTCACCTCTTTTTCTTAGTTTATTTTATATCATAACTTTGTTTTTTTTGCAAGTGTTCTATCTATATGTTATAATAGTAAATGAGGAGATTATTATGTATTTAGAAAAATTAGAATTTAATAAAATATTAACAATGCTAAGCAACTTTTGTATTACGGAACAAGGAAAAAAATTAGCTTTAAGTTTGTTGCCTAGCAATCAAAAGACAGAAGTAAAACAGCTTCTACAAGAAACAAATGAAGCTGTTAATTTGTCGTATCGAAATGGTTTCGCTTGTTTTTATGAAATCGCTGATATTGGTATAGAACTAAAAAAATTGGAAAGTAATAGTCCTTTATCTGCCAAATCCCTGTTAACACTCGCTCATATTTTTAAATTAGCACAAGACTTAAAAGATTATTTTGATAAAGACTTTTTAGTTTCAGCAGAATATCCCATCTTATCTCGTCTCTTTTTTGACTTATATACCAATAAAAGTATAACTGATAAAATATTAGCTTGTATTATAGATGAAACAACAATTGACGATAAAGCTTCTAAATCTTTGCAATCTATTCGAAGACAAAAACGAAAATTAGAGCAAGATATCCGCGCTAAACTAAATGATATGATTCATTCATCTAGTTATTCCAAATATATCCAAGAATCCATCATTACCATTCGAAATGAACGATTTGTAATTCCTGTAAAAGAAGAATATCGTTCTCAAATAAAAGGATTGGTTCATGATATTTCGAATGCTGGTTCTACTATTTTTATCGAACCCATTTCGATTTTTGAAATGAACAATGAATTAAATGGTTTAAAAAAGGAAGAAGAATTAGAAATAGAAAGGATTTTACAAGAATTAACTTCTTTGTTTTTTCCTTATGTAGAAGAATTATCACTTGACATTAATTTAATTAGTCAATTGGATTTCATCTTTGCCAAAGCCAAGTTTTCTAAATCACTGGCAGCAACAACACCTTTAATTAACGATAAAAAAGAAGTTCATTTAAAAAATGCCAGACATCCTTTGATTGATAAAAATAAAGTAGTTCCTATCACTTTAGACCTAGGAGATAAGTTTTCAGTTTTATTGATTACTGGTCCTAATACAGGTGGAAAAACTGTTACGCTTAAAACTGTTGGACTTTTAACTTGTATGGCATGTAGTGGTCTCAACATTCCCTGTGACGAAAATTCTAGCATTTATGTTTTTGATAACATTTTTGCAGATATTGGTGATGATCAAAGTATTGTGGAATCTTTGAGCACTTTTTCTTCTCACATGCTTACTATCGTAGAAGTTATAAAATATACAACAGAAAACTCTTTGATTTTAGTAGACGAATTGGGTTCTGGTACAGATCCTTTAGAAGGTAGTAATCTTGCTATTAGTATTTTAGATTACTTCAAAGCAATTGGTTGTTTAACAATTGCTACTACTCATTACCAAGAGTTAAAACAATATGCTCTTGTAACAGATGATTTTGAAAATGCTTCAGTTGAGTTTGATGTTGCAACTTTAAGCCCTACTTATAAATTACTAGTTGGCATTCCTGGTAAGAGTAATGCTTTTGAAATCAGTAGAAAATTAGGATTGCAAGAAGATATTATAACAAAAGCTCAATCTAGAATGACTACTAGCCAAATTGATATTGAAAATTTATTAAAAAATATTTATGATGACAAGTCTATGATTGAAAAACAAAAATCTGAAATTTCTCATGAATTAGAACGTATTTCAATTCTTAGAGCTTCTTTAGAGAAAGAAAATGAAGATGTAAAACGTAAAGAAAAAGATTTAATTGCTAATGCCAAAATAAAGGCCAGAAACATCCTATTAGAAGCCAAAGAAGATGCTACTGAAATAATAAAGCAACTAAATTCTTCAACAGATAAGAAAGTTTTAGAAAATGTTAGAAATTCTTTGAATACTAAAATTAAAGACCTTAATACGATTAATCTTGTAGATAAAGTTCCTGATAATTCAACAAATGCCTTAAAGCCAAATGATATTACACCAAATATGGAAGTTTTTGTAACAAATTTAGGACAAAATGGTACCATAGTTTCCCATGTCTCTAAATCAAATGAAGTTCAAGTTCAAGTTGGTAGTTTAAGGTTAACTGTTCCCATAAAAACACTCAAACCGTCTATCAATATTAACTCAAAAGCAAATTCTTCTTTAGCTGTAAATCATTTTCCTCATGTTTCTAAATCAAAATTGGTAAAATCTGAAATCAATGTGATTGGATTAAATATAGAAGAATCTATTTTTGTGGTAGATAAATTTTTGGATGACGCTTCTCTTAGTAAACTTCAAACGGTTAGAGTTGTTCATGGAAAAGGTACTGGAAAATTAAGAAACGGTATTCATCAATTTTTGAAAAAACATCCCCATGTTAAATCTTTTCGTCTAGGTACTTTTGGTGAAGGCGAAATGGGTGTTACCGTTGTGGAATTAAAATAATTATATCAAATAAAAGCCTATTTTTATATTTCCATTTTATAGGCTTTTATTTTTGTTTTTGTTGTTCTAATGCATATATTTTATGCCCATACATTTCTATTACTTTTTGGTCTTTTTCATATCTTCTTTCATTTTCTTGAAATTTTTCTGTGTGACCTGTTAAGACATCTAATATCAAGTCAATTTTTCTACCGTGTTCGTACTCGATTTTGGTTACAGTGTTTCCTACTTTTGTTAGTTCTTCTCTCATTTGCTTTTGTGTCTCTTCCATTTGGTCTTGTCTTTTCACCATCGCTTTGAAATCTTGCTTCATTTCTTGCTGTTCTTTTTTCATTTCTTGCTGTTCTTTTTTCATTTCTTGCT
>CAMNWO010000016.1 GCA_946565805.1 uncultured Clostridium sp. | reverse complement strand
AAGCAAAATTTGAAAGAACAAAACCACATGTTAACATTGGTACAATTGGTCACGTAGACCACGGAAAAACAACAACAACAGCAGCTATTACAAAATACTTATCATTATTAGGAAAAGCACAATATGAAGCATACGATCAAATCGACGGTGCTCCAGAAGAAAAAGCAAGAGGAATCACAATTAACACAGCTCACGTAGAATATGAAACAGACAACAGACACTATGCTCACGTTGACTGTCCAGGACACGCTGACTATGTTAAAAACATGATCACTGGTGCTGCTCAAATGGATGGTGCTGTATTAGTAGTATCAGCAGCTGATGGACCTATGCCACAAACAAGAGAACACATCTTATTAGCTAGACAAGTAGGTGTTAAATACATCGTTGTTTACTTAAATAAATGTGATATGGTTGATGATCCAGAATTATTAGAATTAGTTGAAATGGAAGTAAGAGACTTACTATCTGAATATGATTTCCCAGGAGACGATATTCCAATCGTAAAAGGATCTTCATTAAAAGTATTAGAAAGTGCATCAACAAGTGCTGATGAAGAAGTATACAAACCAATGAAAGAATTAATGGATGCAATTGATAGTTACATCCCAACACCAGAAAGACCAATAGACCAACCATTCTTAATGCCAGTTGAAGACGTATTCACAATTACAGGACGTGGAACAGTTGCAACAGGTAGAGTAGAAAGAGGTATCATAAAAGTTTCTGATGAAGTTGAAATCGTTGGATTATCAGCTGAAAGAAAGAAAACAGTTGTTACAGGTGTTGAAATGTTCAGAAAATTATTAGACCAAGCTGAAGCTGGAGATAATATCGGAGCATTACTACGTGGTGTTGATAGAAAAGAAATCGAAAGAGGTCAAGTTCTTGCAAAACCAGGAACAATCAATCCACATACAAAATTCACTTCTGAAGTCTATGTATTAACAAAAGAAGAAGGTGGAAGACATACACCATTCTTCAACGGATACAGACCACAATTCTACTTCAGAACAACAGACGTTACAGGTGTTATCGAATTAGCAGCTGGAACAGAAATGGTTATGCCAGGAGATAACGTATCAATGACAATCGAATTAATCACACCTATCGCTATCGAAAAAGGATTAAGATTCGCTATTCGTGAAGGTGGTAGAACAGTTGGTTCAGGTGTTGTTGCTGACATCTTAGCTTAATTATTAACAAATATCGCAATTAGGAAATATCCTTTTTGCGATATTTTTTTGAGACAAAGGGGACAGGTCTTGACTTGAGACAAGGGGGACAGGTCTTGAATGTCTCATTTTTTAAAATAAAATAATTTTTACTCAAAATATAAAAAATGAGACATTCAAGACCTGTCCCCCTTGTCTCAAGTCAAGACCTGTCCCCTTTGTCTCAAATTTTTATAAAAATTACTTGCTTTTTTCTAGAAAGAATAATAAAATATAGATATTGAAAATATAATGAAATAGACAAGACTTAGGGGGAGTATAAATGAAAATACTATTAGATGCTATGGGAGGAGACAATGCACCAGATGCCAACATCAAAGGAGCAGTAAATGCCATAAACAAAATAAAAGCAGAAGTAGTCTTAGTTGGAAAAGAAGAGGTTATTAGAAATAAAGTAAAAGAGTTTTATGGAAAAGAGATAGAAGAAATTTCTGATAGACTAAAAATAAAAAACGCAACAGAAACAATCGAAATGGAAGATACACCAACAGTTGCCATTAAACACAAAAAAGATTCTTCTATGGTAGTAGGCTTTAAAATGCTAAAGGAAGAGGAAGGCGATGTTTTTATCTCAGCAGGAAACTCAGGAGCTTTATTAACAGGTGCTACTTTGTTAGTGGGAAGAATTAAAGGAATTGACAGACCAGCTCTAGCGGGAATTTTACCAGCTTATAAAAGCCAATTATTATTAATTGATGCAGGTTCTAACACAAATTGTAAGCCAATTAATTTATTGCAATTTGCTCAAATGTCTAGTATTTATTTAAGAAATACATTTGGAATTGAAAGTCCAGCAATTGGGTTATTAAATATTGGAACAGAAGAAACAAAAGGAAACGAGTTAGTACGAGAAAGTTATAAACTATTAAGAGAAAAGGCAGAAGAACTAAATATCAATTTCGTAGGAAACGTAGAAGGAAGAGATGCTTTTTCAGGTAAGATTGATGCCATCGTAGCAGATGGATTTACGGGAAATGTTTTCTTAAAAACCACAGAGGGACTAGGAAAATTTGTGAAAAGAACATTGACAGAAAGCTTTACCAAAAATTTGCTAGCTAAAATATTTGCAATTCCTGCACTGCCAGCTATTAAAAGATTCTCTAAAACAATGGATTATAAATCTTATGGAGGAGCCTTGTTTTTAGGAGTAAAAAAGCCAGTTGTAAAAGCTCATGGAAGTAGTGATGCCTTATTATTTGAATATACCTTAATACAAGCAGAAAAATTTGTAGAGAATAAAGCAGTAGAAAAAATGATTGAGGAATTCGAAAAATAAGACTTTTGACCCACCTGTACAAAATAAAAATATTTTTAGAATATACTTGACAAAAAGAAAAACATATAATATAAATGAACTATGAATAAGTCATTTATAAACTTGAGAGGAGGTGAACTCGAGAGGTATGAGTTCAGAAGAAGTTTTAGAAAAAGTAAAAGGAATTATTGTAGAACAATTAGGAGTTACTGATACAGCTGTAACAATGGAAGCATCATTTATTGATGACTTAGGAGCTGATTCATTAGATATCGTTGAATTAGTTATGGCATTAGAAGAAGAATTCGATATTGAAATTCCAGACAATGATGCAGAAAAAGTAGTAACAGTAGGAGACGTAGTTGACTACATAAAAGAAAATGTAAAATAAAAATTAAAACCAATAATATGATGTATTATTGGTTTAATGTTTTAAAAAAGGTTATTCTATAAAAATAGAATAACCTTTTTTAAAATGACTTAAAATATAGAACTTTCTAATTCCTTTGGATACCCTTTAAAGAAATGTATCATATAATCGAATACATTATTTTTTCTAATAGAGGAATTAGAAAGCAAATCAAACTCAGCAATTAGATTTCCTCGGGAAGAGACGGTTAATTTACCTAACCAATCGTCTGGGCAAACAGGAGCTTGTAAGTAGGGATTTATGGATATAGTAGCTTCTATATTAGGGATGAACTCTTTTTGAACAGGAATACTAGAGGCTATATTGCAATTTGAATTCATTTTTATTTCTAATTGATTAGAAATACCTTTATCAATAAAAAAATAATTAGGATGCGTATTTTGCCAATCTATCATATATTTGTTTACAAAATCCGCTATATTAAAATATTCATAAGTTTTAAAAGCATATTCGATTAGTTTAACACTATCTTTGGTTCGGAAGCTTTTCGTATCAGCGCCTAATACAACGCAAATAATATCCATGTTTCCTCTTTTACAGGCAGTTACTAAACAGCGATTAGCTCCATTCGTAAAGCCAGTTTTAATACCATATACACCATTAAGATTGCCAAGTAATTCATTGGTATTAGAAAGTGTCTTAGGATGGCCATTAATTGTAACAGTATAATTTTTCGTTCCAACAATATTTAGAAAAGTAGGATTTTTTAAAGCGTAGTTAGAAAGAAGCGCTAATTCATAAGCTGTTGTATAATGTTCATTAGAATCTAGTCCATGAGGAGACTCAAAATGAGAATTAAGAAGACCAAGTTCTTGTGCTTTTGCATTCATTAAATCAGAAAAGGCAGGAACACTACCAGCAATACTTTCTGCCAAGCAAACGGCAGCATCATTTCCAGAACATAACATTAAACCATATAATAAATCACGAATAGTAATTTTATCACCTGTTTTTAGTCCTAAACGAGACCCACCTGTCCCAGCTGATTTTTTAGAAACTTCTACAGTAGTATCAAGAGAAGCGTTTTCGAGAACAATAATTGCTGTCATAATTTTGGTAGTAGAAGCCATCTTTACTTTATTTTTTTCGTTTTTTCCATATAAAATCATAGAAGAATTTCTGTCTAAAACAACGCAAGAACGGGAATTGATGTCAGGAATTTCACTAGCAAGACTAGAAGCCTCTATTTCGCTATTGACATCAATGGTTTCTTCTTCGATATCATCGGCAAAAGATAGGGGACAAATTTGTATCAAAAAAATAAATAAAACCAGTAATTTGTATAAAAATTTTTTCATAATCCACCTCTTATTTAATCATATAAAAAAAACAATTTTTTATGAGTGTTTTTTTGAAAAGCTACGGAAAAAGAAAAAACAATAATAATCAACATAAAATCCTTGCTTTTGTTGCTAAAATGTAATATAATTGTAATGTAGGGACTTTTTCTAAGAAGGATTGCCAAGTAAATGTATCCGTAAGGAGAACAAGGTGGTCAAAAAAGCAATGAAAAGAACATGAAAAAAGACCTATTGACTTCCAGAAAAAAAAGCGTAAAATATATGATAGAAAGATGATATTCTAAATCAAAGGAGAGAAAAAAATGAACTTGAAAAAAATAATGATAAGTGTCATCATGATAATGATGTTAATGGTATTTATAGGATTACCAACAACAGCATATGCTACTACACAGTATATGGGGGTTGTTCCATTTATGACAAATGGAGCACCAGCAGAGCCAAGTATGGGATATGCTATTAATAACCAAGCGGTTATTTGGAATATTGTAAAATATGCATCTGCAGATGCAACTACTTATAGTACAACAGACAATGTTTATTGTATAAAAGCAGGTGTGGGTTTTGCAGATCCTAATGTGGAAATAACTAATTTAAAGAAACCTTATGATGTTTTTTATGATATGAAAACACAAAGAGAAACCATTAAAAACCAAAATGAGGTATTAAAAACTTTAGTAGAAAACACAATTACTGATGAAAACGGAAAAACAATTAGTTGTTATGATGCTCTTTTAGCAGTATTAGACATGTTGTATTTACCAGGAGAATCTGACCCAGCTGAAGTAGCCAACATTAATGAAAAAGTACTTGAATTAGCTAAAAAAGATGATGATTATATAAACTATAGAGGATTATGGAATACGGCATATACCTTAACAGAAAATGACATTGAATCAGTTCAGCAAGCTGTTATATGGTATTTTACAAACTATTATAAAATGGTAAAAACAGAAAATTCTTATAGTGAAACAAAAGAACATGAGACAAAATATGATTTATTAAATCAATCACAGTGGCTTTACTATAAACTAACCAATATGACAAATTATGATAGATTGGCAAATTATACACCAAATGGACAATCATCACAATATGATGCCGGATATGCTAGATCTCAACAAGCGGAAATATTATACCAATATATGATAAGAACAGCAAAACAAAAAGCAAACGAATATACAAATGCAAGTGCAACGACAGGAGCTCCTGTTGAAGTAGAAAAAACTACTTTAACAAGTACTGTATCTGGAGATAGATGTATTGTTGGACCAATTCATATTACAAAACGAAATCCAACACCATACACAATCGATATTAAAGTAAATGAAAAAGAAAATAATTACCAATTAGTAGATGAAACACAAATTCCAGAAGGAAAAGACTTTTATATTTCTATTCCAAAAAGTGAAATTGACAATTTAAAAATTGATATTACTGTTAACTATAATCAAACTACTATGACATTAATGGCATCCAATACAAATAAACAAGAACAACCATTAGTAGAAGTTCATAAAGAAAATAAAACGGAAACGGTAACACTAACCTATCAACCAGAGCCAGAAGAAAAACCATTTGACTTAGCCTTAAGAAAATATATAACAAAAAAGAATGGGACAGAATTAACAGGAAATGATGTAAGAGTTCCAAATGTTGATGAATCTACCATAAAAGATGAAAAAACAGCAACTTATAAACATAAAAAAGCTCCTTTAACTATTAGTACAGGAGATGTCATTACCTATAAAATGACAATTTATAATGAAGGAGAAAAAGCAGGAAGAGCAACCAAAGTAGTAGACCAATTGCCAGCTGGATTAAAATTTGATAAAGTAGTAGATAGTAATGGAAAATCAAATTTTGAGTTAGATAATTATAATGAAGCCAATAATACATTAACTTTAAAAAGAAAAGAAGGAAACACAACTAATTTACCAGCATATGAAGCAGGAAACTTACAAAAAGACGGAAAAGGAACAGAGACAATAGAAATTGAATGTACTGTAACAGAAAAACCAGATACCAAAAATAGTAAAATCTTAACCAATGTAGCATGGATTGCAGAAGAAGTAGATGAAGATGGTACAGTTATTACAACAGAAAAAGGAAAAGACAGAGACTCTGAGCCAGGAACTAAGCCAGACGTAAACAAAGACAATATGTCTGATTATAAAGGAAATGGAAACAAAGAAGACTTAGATGATTCTAATTATTATTATAAAGGACAACAAGATGATGACGACTTTGAAAAATTAGTATTATTACCAGAAAACTTTGACTTAGCTTTAAGAAAATATGTAAGCAGTGTTAATGACAATCCAGTAGATAAGAGAATTGAAGTAGATGTAAGCAATTTAAATAAAGTAGACCAAAATGGAAACATTATAGCAACAACAGCTAATTATAAAGAAAATAAACCACCAGTTAGTGTGGCAAAAGGAGACATTGTAACTTATACCTTTAGAATTTACAACGAAGGAACGCTAGATGGTTATGCACAAGAAATAACAGAAGATATACCAGAAGGCTTAGAATTTATATGGTCTGAAAAAGAAGGAGAAGAATTAGCAGCAGATACAACCCTAACAGCAGAAGAAAAAGAAGCAGTTGAATTTAACCAAAAATACTTATGGGGAAAATTCGTATTTGACGAAAAGAAAGAAAAAATCATCAAAATTTCATCTGATTATCTAGCAAAAGAAACAGCAGAAGACAACCTAATTCCAGCTTTTGGTAAAAATGATGGAAGCAAAAAAGAAGAAGACCTTAAGTACAAAGAAATTGCTGTAAAATTCAAAGTAGTTTCTGACGATACAACAGGAAATATTATTCGAAACGAAGCAGCCATTACAGGAGATGCTGATGAAGATGGTGAACCAGTAGATGATAGAGACTCTGATCCAGATATTTGGAAAGAACATCCAGACCACGAAGACGACGAAGACCATGACTATATCATTTTACAATCATTTGACTTAGCTTTAAGAAAATTTATTATAGCAGTAAGTAAAGACACTAAAATAGAAAATGAAGAATACTTAAAAAATCAAGATGGTTCTTATGTAAGAGCTCCAAAAGTTGATACATCTAAATTAAATACAATTGGGGAAGACGGTAAATTAATTACAACAGCAGTTTATACCCATACCAAAGAACCAGTTATGGTACAACCAAATGACATAGTAGTATACATGTTAAGAGTATATAATGAAGGAGATGTCAACGGTTATGCAGCTGAAATTAAAGACCACTTACCACCATACTTAGAATATGTAGATAGTGATTTCAATAAAGAATATGGATGGTCTGTTTCAGAAGATGGAAGAACCGTAACAACCAATTACTTAGCAGGAGAAAGATTCTTAATTAACAAAACAAAGACAAACGAAAAGGGAGAAATCGAATTATCTTATCAAGAAGTTCCAATTATGTGTAAAGTAAGCGAAAAACCTAAAACAAATGAAAACATTACCAACATCGCAGACATTACCAAATACTTAGATGAAGACAAAAAACCAGCAAATGATAGAGACTCTAGTGAAGATAATGTAAAACTTCCAGAAGACAAAGACTTACCAGGATATAATGACCATCAAGAAGATGATGATGATTATGAAAAATTAATAGTAAAAATCTTTGACTTAGCCTTAAGAAAATGGGTAACACAAGCAATTGTTATCGAAAATGGACAAGAAACAGTAACACAAACAGGACATGACCCATGGGATGACCCAGAAGATGTCGTAAAAGTAGAATTACACAGAAAGAAAATCAATCAAGTAACCGTTAAATTTAGATATTCTATCCGTGTTTATAACCAAGGAGAAATTGCAGGATATGCAAAAGAAATAACAGACTATGTACCAGAAGGATTAAAATTCGTAGCAGAAGACAATCCAGGATGGACCGATGAAGGAAACAATGTAATTTCTACCAGATTATTAGAAAATACTTTATTACAACCAGGAGAATATGCAGACGTAGAAGTATTACTTACCTGGATTAATAACGAAAACAACATGGGATTAAAAACAAACACAGCAGAAATATCAGAAGACTATAACGAATATGGCGTACCAGATATCGACTCAACACCAGACAATAAAAAGCCAGGAGAAGACGATATCGACGATGCACCAGTAATGTTATCTGTAACAACAGGGCAAGTAAGAATTTACTTTACATTAGGATTTATCATTTTAGTAACAGTAGCAAGTGGAATTATTCTAATTAAGAAATACGTATTATAATTAAATGAGACAGTTAGGGACAGTCCTTAACTGTCTCATTTTATCTGTCGAAAATTTCCAAGAGGTATGTACTTTTTTGGCAATTTTTCGTTTTACAAATAATTAAAAAAATACAAAAAGAAGAAGTATCCTTTATTTGATTACAGAAATATTACAGAAACATTAATTTTATGTAAAAAACTCAATACAACTTGATAAATAACGAAAGGAAAGTTATAATTAAAGTAGAACATAGTTGGAAAGGATAAAATGGAATATGAAGAAAAAGAAGTTTTCTAAAATAGCAGTATTAAGTTTTTTTATGTTAGTAATAGTAGTAGCAATTATTACATTTATAACAGGAAATCAAGAACAAAAAGTAATAACAACAAATAGAATGGCTGGAAATATTGAAAGGAAAGCATCAGATACTCAAGCGGGAGCAGGATTAAGATATACAGTATTAGATGGAGGGAAAAAACATGCACAGGTTGAAAGTGTTGGCGATAATGGTGAAACAATTTCTATTTCTAGCACTGTACCAATAGCAGGTGAAACCTATACAGTAACTAAAATAAAAGAGAATGCTTTTGAAAATTGTAAGCAATTAAAAGATATTGAGATGCCAGATACAATAACGGAAATAGGAAATAATGCTTTTAAGGGTTGTATCAATTTAAAAGGATTTAATTTACCAGAAGCTGTAACAACAATAGGAGAATATGCATTTGCAGATTGTACAAAATTAGAAGGAGTAGGATCTGGTGCTTCTTGGAAGTTAGAAACAATAGGAAAATATGCATTTCAAAACTGCACATCATTAAGAGAGGCAATTTTGCCAGATTTAGTAACCAAGATAGAAGAAGGAACTTATGAAGGATGTACTAGCTTGATGGAAATCAGTCAAACAAGTGTTGCAAATGGAATTATAGAAATAGGAAATAAAGCTTTTAAAGGATGCAGTAGCTTAGAAAGTTTTAATTTGCCAGAAACAGCAACAACAATAGGAGAATATGCATTTGCAGATTGTACAAATTTGGAGGCAATAGGATATAGTAGTAGTGCTTCTTTAGAAACAATAGGAAAATATGCATTTCAAAATTGTACATCATTAAGAAAGGCAATTTTACCAGATTCACTAACCAAGATAGAAGAAGGAACTTATGAAGGATGTACTAGCTTAAAAGAGATTAATTTGCCAAAAACAGTAACAACAATAGAAGAATATGCTTTTGCAGAATGTAGTGCTCTAGAGAAAATTATTATTTCAAAAGACGCTAAAATAGCTACTAATGCACTTCCTAATAATCCAGATTTAATAATAGGACGTAGAGATGAGACTACTAATATTGTGTACCAAATTGACCAAGAAGATGGAACGGTTTCTATTATAGAAAAACCAGAAGGAACTGAAAGTATTCCTGAAACAATAATTATTGATGAAAAGGAATACCGTGTAGTAAGTAAGCCAATAATACAAGTGAGCATTTCAGATAGTGAAAATTGGACCAAAGAGGATATTCTTGTAGAGATATCTGTAACAGATATAGTAGAAATAACAAGTCTAAAAATGAATGATAAAGATTTAACCATAACAGAAGGAAAAACACAAATTCTTATTAAAAGTAATGGAACATATAAAATAGTAGCAACCAATAAAGATGGTAAGAGAACAACAAAACAAATAACGATTACCAATATAGATAAAGTAGCACCTATTGTTGAAAAAATAAGCAATAATCAAGTTTATACAAGAGAAGTTACACCAATGATAAGAGATAATGAAGCAGGTTCAGGAATTGATACAATTAAATTGACAAAAAATGGACAAGAAATTGCTTATACAAATGGAGATAAAATTCAAGGAAAAGGAAAATATAAATTAGAAGTAACAGATAAAGCTGGAAATATAACAAGTATAGAATTTGAAATTGTAGAAGGAATAGCAGATGTGACAGAATGGTTAAAAATAGAAGGGGTAAAAAAAGAATATACAGCAGATAATCAAGTTATAAAAATAACAATAACCAATAATGACGAAATAGGGAAAGTAACGATAAATGATAAAGAATTAGAAAATAAATCTAATGTATACACTTTTATAGCAGAAAAGAAAGGAAGCTATGTATTAAAAATTTATGATGTTGATGGTAATATTCTATGCCAAGACACCTTAGAGATCTTAATTGATAAAACAGCGCCAACCATCAAAGGAGTTGATAATAATGAACTTTATGAAGAAGCTGTTACACCAATTATAGAAGATAACGAATCTGGAATTGATAGAATTATCTTAACCAAAAATGGTAAAGAAGTAAATGGATATAAAAAAGGACAACAAATAAAAGAGAATGGCAAATACACACTAACAGTTTATGATAAAGTAGGAAATTCAAATACGGTAACTTTTGAAGTGAAACTAAAAGAAGAAGTAGATGGAAACAAAGGATCAAACAATGATGAAAATAAAGATGGAACATCAACTCAAAAAGATAATATAGGAGGAAAAGATACAACAACAGTAGCCACAAACTCATTACCAAAGGCAGGAATAAGTATTGCATTTATAGTAGTAATTGTTATAGGAATGATGATATGTACTTTCTTATATGTAAAAAATAAACAATATAAAGATATTAAATAAATAGATTGCCAAGAAGGATGGACCTTTTTGGCAATTTTGTTTCCCATAGAAATAACTAAAATACCCATTGCAAAAAAATATAAAATATAGTAGAATAATGTTGAAAATACGAAAAAAGAGGTAAACGAAAATGAAAGAGGAGATAATAGAATTATCCAAACAAGTAGAACAAGAAATTAGACCTATGTTAGAAAATATAGACAATATCTGTCAAAAAAACAGTCAAAAAGTGCTAGAAGCATTTCAGGGATGTAGATTGCAAGAAGCACACTTAAATTCTTCAACAGGATATGGAATCGATGAACCAGGAAGAAACAAAATAGAAGAAATTTATAGTCGTATTTTTAAAGCAGAAGACAGTTTAGTAAGAGCTCAATTTATATCTGGTACACATGCATTAGCTATCACATTATCTGCATTATTGCGACCAGGAGACACTATGCTTAGTATTACAGGAGAACCCTATGATACTCTTCAGACGGTAATTGGAATTGGAAAAGAAGAAAGTAAAAGTTCTTTAAAATCATTTGATATTCACTACGAGCAAATTGACTTAATAGAAAATGATTTTGACATTATGACCATCCAAGAAAGACTAAAAAAACAAGATATTAAACTTGTTGAAATTCAAAGATCAAGAGGATATTCAACGAGAAAAAGTTTAACAATAGAAAAAATAGAAAAAGCAATTCAAGCAATTAGAGAAGTAAATAAAGAAGTTATCATTATGGTAGACAATTGTTACGGAGAATTTGTGCAAGAAAAGGAGCCAATCGAAGTAGGTGCAGATATTGCAGTAGGGTCACTAATGAAAAACTTAGGAGCAGGAATTGCAAATTCAGGAGCTTATATAGTAGGAAAGAAGGACTTAATTGAATTATGTGCAGAAAGATTAACATCACCAGGTATAGGAAAAGAAATTGGTCCATCGCTAAATCAAAATCCATTATTTATTAAAGGTTTATTCTTTGCACCAAGTGTAGTAGCAAGTAGCGTAAAAACAGCAGTTTTTGCAAGTCGTATGCTTGAAAAATTGGGATATCAGGTAGAACCACAATATGATGAAGAAAGAGCTGACATTGTGCAAACTATTCATTTAGGGACAAAGGAAGAACTAGTGAAGTTTTGCCAAGGAATACAAATGGGCTCACCAATTGACTCTGATGTTATTCCTTATCCAGGTGATATGGGAGGATATGAAGATCAAGTAATTATGGCAGCAGGAACTTTTACCCAAGGTTCCACGATAGAACTAAGTTGTGATGGACCAATTCGAGAACCATATATTGCTTACATGCAAGGAGGACTTACGTATGAATATGGGAAATTGGGTATACTAAAAGCAATAGAACATATGAAAAATTAGAAAGGAAGGAAGAAAAATGTTAGTAGTAGGAATCTTAGGAAGTTTAATTGTATTGATTTTAGCAATATTGATTTTTGGAGGAAGTGCTACCAGAAGACAAAACAAAAGCATAGAAAAAGAAAAGAAAGAGGCAGTAAAAAATGCCAAAAGAGAAATGAAAGAAAAACAAAGAATGGTGAAACAAGAACATGAAGAATATATTGATATTCTAAATGAAGTAGAGGAAGAAGAAACAGAAGAATATGAATTTGAAGAAGAGGAAATAGAGGAACAACCAGTAGAGCAACTATATGAATTGGAGCCAGAAATAGAGGAAGAAAAAAGCGAAGAAATCTTAACAGAAGTTATACCAGAAGAGGATAATTCTGATTCAGACATTGAATTCTTATGGGATGTGGAAGAAGACAAACAAGAAGAAACAATGGAAGAAGAATCAAATATAGAATTTATAGATAATACTTTAGACAGATATATTAAAGAAGCACAAGCAGATGATATTGGTTATTTAAATGGAGAGCCAGAAGAGAAAATACAACAGGAAATACAGAAAGGACCAAAAGAAGAAAAACAAGAAATACCACAAGAAGACCAAGAAGACATCACATTTTTTATGGAACCAGAAGAGGAAGAAAAACAAGAAGAGCCAAAAGAGAAGAAAACAACCAAAAGTACAACGACCAAAAAGAAGACAACAACTAAAAAAGAACCAGTAAAAAAAGCAACCACAAAAAAGACAACAGCCAACAAGTCAACTACTAAAAAATCAACTACCAAAAAGAAAGAAGATAAATAAATGAAGATAATTGTAATTGGGGGAGGCCCAGCTGGAATGATGGCTGCTATTGTGGCAAGTCAAAACGGAAATCAAGTTATTTTATTAGAAAAGATGAAATCATTAGGAAGAAAATTATTAATAACAGGAAAAGGAAGATGTAATATTACATCTTCTTTAGGTATGGATGAATTTATTAAAAATACACCAGGAAATGGGAAATTCTTATACAGTTGTTATCAAAATTATACCAATCAGGACATCATTCAATTTTTAAAAGAAGAAGGATTAGAAGTAAAAGAAGAACGAGGAAACCGAATTTTTCCTGTAACAGATAAATCACAAGATGTTTTAAAATGTTTTACCAAAAAATTGAAAGAACAAAAAGTGGATATAAGATATGATACAGAGGTAACAAAGTTATTAATAGAACAAAAAGATAATAGTAATAAAATAATAGGTGTAGAAACCAATCACGGTAAAATACAAGCAGATAAAGTTATTTTAGCAACAGGAGGAAAAAGTTATCCCTTAACAGGTTCGACAGGAGATGGTTACCATCTAGCAAAAGAAGTAGGTCATACAATAACTGAAATTAAACCATCATTAGTGCCTCTAGAAACCCATGATAAAGAAACTTGTAAAACATTACAAGGATTAAGTTTAAGGAATGTAGCAATTAAATTAATAGATACAGAAACAAACAAAGAAATTTATAAGGATTTTGGTGAAATGTTATTTACCCATTTTGGTGTTTCAGGACCTATTATTTTAAGTGCATCTTCTCATTTAGTCCGTTACAAAAAAATAGAAGAAAAGTTAAAAAACAAACATATTTCTTTAACAATAGACTTGAAACCTGCTTTAGTAGAAGAAAAATTAGATGAAAGAGTTCTAAGAGACTTTCAAAGCATGCCAAATAAACAATTCAAAAATGGATTAGATAAATTGTTACCACAAAAAATGATACCAATTATGATAGAGAAAAGCGGAATTTATTTAAATAAGCCAATAAATGCCATTACGAAGGAAGAAAGAAGAAAACTAGTGAAATTGTTAAAAAATTTTACTGTTACGATAAAAGAGTTTAGGCCAATAGAAGAAGCTATTATTACAAGTGGAGGAATTACAATAAAAGAAATTAATCCAAAAACAATGCAATCAAAAAAAGTAGAAGGACTATATTTTGCAGGAGAAATTATAGATGTAGATAGCTATACAGGAGGATTTAATTTGCAAATAGCGTATTCAACAGGATATACTGCAGGGTTATTGGAAAATTAGAAAAATAATAAACAATAGAGGAAGGAGATAGGAAGTGGAATTTGTAACGATTAAAGAAGCAGTGCAAGCAGAAGTAACGGAGAAAAAATCAAAATTCATTGCCAATTTTTTCCCAGTTCAAAAGGAAGAAGAAGCGGAAAAAATAATAAAAGAACTTAAAAAGAAATACCATGATGCTAGGCATAATTGTACAGCCTATCGAATTCAAGAAGACCATAAAGTAATCGAGAAAGCAAGCGATGATGGAGAACCTTCTGGGACAGCAGGGGCACCTATGTTAAATATTTTACAAAAAAATAATTTAGCAAACGTTCTTGTCGTTGTTACTCGATACTTTGGAGGGATTTTATTAGGAACAGGGGGATTGGTTCGTGCTTATTCCGATAGTTTACTAGAAGCAATAGAAAAAAGCGAGTTGGTAAAAACTTGTGAAGGAATAGAAATGCAAGTAATAGTGGAATACAGCGAATTTGATCGTTTTCAATATTACTGTAAAAACAATAGTATTTTGATAACAAATGTAGAATATAGTGACTTAATTACTTGTAAAATAGAGTTAGAAGTTGATAAAAAAGAAAAGTTATTGCAGGATTTTGCAACAAAAAATATCATTTTAAAAGATATCAAAGAAATAACCAAAAAATATATTGCAAAAAGTATATGAAAAAAGTATTTTTATAAAGATTATGGAAAAAATTTCCAGAAATAATTGCTTTTCTTAGAATAAATAGTTATAATAAGCCTTGTTAAAAATTACCATTTAGGAGGAGAAAAATGAAAGAAAAGCTTAATATTTTAATCGCTGATGATAATCAAGAATTTACTCATACTTTATCTTCTTATATTAATAGTCAAGAAGATATGGAAGTAATTGCAGTTGCAAAAGATGGGGATGAGGCAGTTGATATGATATCTAATACGAGACCAGATGTTGTGTTATTAGATGTAATTATGCCACATTTAGATGGATTAGGAGTATTAGAAAAAGTAAATAATGTAAAAATAGATAGAAAACCAATTTGTATTATGCTATCAGCAGTAGGTCAAGATAAAATAACACAAAAGGCAATTGTAGCAGGTGCTGATTATTACATAGTAAAACCATTTGATATCGAAGTCTTAATTAAAAGAATAAGAGAAATTAAATTCTTTAAACCAAATCAGGTAGGAAACAATTTTATAGCAAGAGAAACAAAACAGAAATATATTGATTTACCAGAAACAGAGGCAAAAAGAGAAGAGAATTTAGAAGCTTTAGTGACGAATATCATTCATGAAGTAGGAGTACCAGCTCATATAAAAGGATATCAATACTTAAGAGAAGCTATTATGATGGTAGTAAATGATATAGATGTTATTAATCAAATTACTAAAAGTCTATATCCTAGAATTGCTTTTAAATTTAGTACGACACCAAGTAGAGTAGAACGTGCTATCCGCCATGCTATTGAAGTTGCTTGGGGACGTGGACAACAAGAAGCAGTGGAAAATATTTTTGGTTATACGATTTCTGCAGCGAAAGGAAAACCTACGAACAGTGAATTTATTGCGATGATAGCAGATAAATTGAGACTAGAATTAAAAAGTGCATAAAAAGAGGGATTTTAGGGACGCACCTTAAAATCCCTCTTTTTTGATTACTATTTTAAAGCAAAAAAATTATATGGAATGATATAAAAAATAACTTATTTGTTGATTTTTATCTAAAGGTATAATATAATGTTGGGTAAGAAAATGAGAATAAGCGGAGTGCGTTGCCACCTTTATACTTTTTAATGTTTGCATATTACTCCATGACTTAGGTTGTGAGACTGATATATGGGGGTGGTACTATGGTAGAAACAGCATTATTAGTAATCATCAAACTACTATTCTATGGACTAGTAGGAATAACTATCATAAATTTTGCCTTAGTTATCATCATCTTGTATTTACTACATAGGCAATAAAAAATAACCATTCTGCTTTGTACGGTCGAATGGTTATATTCTATTTGATGGCAACCACAAAGTGGTTTCTCATTTTCTATCTTTATTATACATATATTATTTAATTTTGTCAAACGAGACTTTTAAATAAACTAAGTAGACATGTAGAAGTTGAATCTATAAAAAAGGAGAAAAGTTATGATAAAACAAATTTTTAATATACTAATAAGAAAAATAAAATTTAGGCAAAGGCAAAAAGATATGTTTAACAAAACACAAATAGGAGATATGCTATGGTGTATGATGCCACTATCAAAGAAAGAACTTAGTAAAATAGAAAAAAATCATAGAATTAGACCATATTTAGTTGTAAGAAAAGAAAAAAATTTTTTATTGGGGTATCAATCTTCTTCTAAAAATAGAGAACAAATGAATAACTATGAAACATATTGCATAAATGGTGGGAAATATAAAAATGCAAAAGACAGCTGGTTAGATTTAACCAGCATAAATAAAATTAAAATGAAAGATATACAACTAGAATTTTTTAAGTTAAATGAAATACAGATAAAAAAAATAGAAAAGAGAATATGTATTGGAAAAAATAGAGGAAACACTCAACTAATAAGATTTAATGCGTCAATCTACATAGAGGAAGGAGATGTAATTAAGAAAGATAAAAAATTATACTATGTATATGCAGAAGATAATGTAAACATTTATTGTTTTAGAATACAGAAAAAGAGGAAGGAAGAGCAAAAGTTAGAAAAGATTAAAATTAATAGGAAGACATATTATACAAACTTTAAAGAATTAAGAACCATCAAAAGAAATGATGAGATAGAAATTAGTAATATTGCATCGAAAGAGGAAATATTACTAATTTTGGGACAAAAGAAATCATTAAAAGAAAAGGCTTATCCTAAAATTGAAGAAATTGAAAGAAGAGAAAAGGATAAATTTGAGATTGGTTCTATATTTGAATATGGAAATTCTACTGTAATGTATCTTTATTCTAAAAATAGCAGACATTATGGAGTAGATTTATTATGGTATTCTATAAAGACACGAATTTTTGAAATCAAAGGGATTGAGCAAAGAAAATTAATAGGAACAAAGAACTTAGAGGAAATTAATAAAATATTAGAGTTTTTAATTGAAAAAAATATACAAAATAGTGAAATAAAAAAGATATACCAATATGTAAGAGATTTACTTTTTTCTTCTGTAAAATAATTCTTCCAAAAAATGACAAAATATGATATAATATACGCAAAATAAATTCTAACAAAGAGGTAGATATGAATTCAGATAAAAAAGAAAGCATAGCCATCACAGCTATTATCAATGAAGTAAACCAATTTGATAATATACAAGAAAGCCTAAAAAAGAAAGACAAAGAGCCAGTATGGGATGGCGAATTAACTTTATATCAAGCACAAAGCAACAAATCGAATGAAATTATGGGAAGAATCCCTGTACAAGTAAAAGGGGTTGGACAAGACATAGACAAAAAAGAAGGAACTTTAGATTACAGAGTAAAAATTAGTGACATAGAAAATTACAAAAAAGACAAAAAAGGAGCCATCTTTTTTGTAGTAGAAGTTTTCGAAAACAGGGAAACAGCTATTTACTATAAAACTTTTGATTTAGAAACAATAGACGATATTTTAAAATCAATAACAACCAAACAAATAACAAAAAAATTCCAATTCAAAAGACTAGAAAAAAATCAATTAGTCTCTATTTGTATTGATTTTATAGACAAATTAAATATCTATGAGTCGATAGTACCCATAAAAAAAGTAGAAGTATATGACAAAAAAATACTTTGTTATGATTACAATACAAAATACGAATTAGAAGAAATGAAAAAAGCCAATGAAGTATTTTTTGAAACCAATTCTTATCAAAAAGCAAAGAAAAAGTTAGAAGAGCAAAACGTTATTATTTTACATGGAGAACCATGGGTAGGAAAAACCAGTACAGCCAGAAAATTAGTGATGAACTATATTGAACAAGGATATCCTTTCCTATATGGAAATGTAGATGACTTAGTAGAGATAAAAAACAAAGTGGCGATGGAAGGAAAAATGATATGCTTGTTAGACGACTTTTTAGGATCTAATGTACAATATTTAGAGAAAAACGTAGCAGAAAGTACCTTAGATAAAATTATTGCTATTTTCAAAAATAGCAAAGATAAGAAATTAATTTTAACAAGTAGAACTTACATTTATAATAATTGTAAGCAATTATTTTATAAATTTTACCACGCTACAGGAATTAAAGACGAATACTTAATTGATGTTGCAGATTATAATTACTTAGAAAAAGGAAATATTTTATATAATCACCTTCAAAAAAATGGACTTTTAGCAACAGAACAATATGAGCAAATATTAGATGCTGAATTTTATGAACATATTATTGAACATCCTAATTTTAATCCAGGTGTTATTTCTTTGATTTGTGAAAGAATGAAAAACAAGAAAAACATTGATTTAAAAGAATATATAAGAGACATGTTAAGAGATCCAGAAGGCTTATGGGAAGAGGAATATCAAAAATTAACAAGTTATGAAAAGATAATTTTAATTATCATTGTTTTATTTGAAGTCAAAGTACCAGAAGAGTATGTAGAAGAACAATTTCAGCAGATTATGAAACAGGAAAACATACAACTAGTAGAAGAAGATACCTTTGCAAAGGCAATGGACAAATTAACAGTATCTTTTATTAAAGTAACCTTTAATGAAGACGAAGAAAGAGAAGTACAAGTATGCAAACACAGTATTGCAGATTTTATCATTAGTAAAATACGAAAAGGACAAGTAGACATTGAACGTTATATAAAAAGTGCCAATTATGTTGAAGTTTTGAATTATATTGACATGATATTAGAGCCTTCAGAAGAGAAGAGGGCAGAATTATTAGCTCAAAAAGTAGAAAATGATTTCAAAAAAATACAAAGCTTTTATTATGATAAGGAGAGTATTTTATATCATATCTTAGAAAGAAAAGTAACGCCTAAAAGAGAAGAAATATTAAAACAAATTATTTTACAAGCTTTTGAAAGCTATGACATCGATTTAATTCTTTCTATTTTAGAAAATGAGACAAATGTCTTGTATGATTTTACCTTAAAAATGTTTAAAAAGTATATTATAGATCGATATGAAGAAGAGTATTTGTATCGTATCCAATATGTTGGTGATTATGAGACTTATTTACAAATATGTTTGAAGATTGTAAATTATCAAAAAAATAGCGATTATGCTATGGCTAATTTGGCAGACATAGAAGAGAGCTTAATCGAGGTGATTTCCGAAGATGTTAAAGCTACTATTGAAGATGTTATGATGGAAAATGTAGCAGAAGATATCATAAAGGGAAAAACACTAGAACAAATAGAAAAAGAATATATAGAAGGGGTTGCTTATGATGAAATTCCAAGTCTAAGAAAACTATATAGCAAAAATGTTTTTAAGGGAATTTTAGAACTATTATATGAATGCTGTTATATTAATATAGAGGAAGAAGAATTACAAGAAACCATTAAAAGTTTAAAAAATAATAAAGAAGAAACAACAAACAATGGACTAGAAGAAAATTTAATAGAAACAGAAGCTACGCAAAAAAAATATATTCAAGAAAAATTTAGAAAAGCATCAATGAAACAAAAAGAGACGAAAGAAGAACAGATTGACTATAAAGAATTTGCTAGAAAGTCCATGTTTGAAATACATCAAAATTGGTGGCAAAATAGTTTTGTTAAGTATTATTTTAATTACTGGAACAACTGTGAAGAATATGCAAGTTTAGTAGCGTATTATGAATTTGTAAAAGAAAATACACAAATAGATACTTCTTTAGCAGGGCTTGCAAAGCAATTCTTAGCCTATATATACCAAAAATATGCGATATCCCAAAAAGCAGACAACATTTTAAGAGAAATTATTTATCGTAGTTTTATAAAGGGGAGTTTTCAGATACAAAAAGCAATAATAGAAGAATATGAAACCAAATATCCTTCTATTATGAAAAAAATATATGAAACAAATTTAATCGAAAAACAAATAGGCATGGTTATTAACGAATATATTTATCTTTTTATAGCGCTGGAAGAAGTGAAACAAAAACAAGATGATTTACTAAGAATTATGGTAGATTGGATGAGAAAATCATTTCATTTACAAAAAGAAAAATTAATAGATCACAAAGAACGTATTTTCCAACTTTATGCAGAAATAGATAGAATTGCCTTTCATAAAAGATATTTAATACCTTTATTAGAGTATTTTATTTTAGAGATACAAAAGAAAGCGAGAACAAAGGGGAAAATGGGAATAGCAAGAGCAATTGTAGATATGTTTTCTTTTGAAATAGAATTAGATGAAACATTTGATAAAAAGGCTGATTTGAGTTACGTAAATATTTTTTCTTGGATGATGTCTTATGTAATAGGCAATGAAATCGAAAGAGATATAGGACAATTTGATTATAGTATCTATCAAAAACAATTTTATCAGAAATGTTATAATTTTGAGGAAAATACCTATCTATTGGATTTTAAGAAAATACTAAAAGATAAAGAATTGAGAGATATTTGTACGTCATTAAAAATTTGGAACTATTTGTACGATGTATATTTAACATGTATAGAAGTATTAGAAAAACTACAAGAAAATCCACAAATTGATAGTTATCACATTGCAAGAAGGAAATTAAAAGAAAAATACGATATTTAATAAGGAGCAAAAATGAAGAAACTAATTATAAAAAGAGAAAATTTGTATCATGCCATATGGAAAGAACCCATGCAACAAGTGGCAGATAGGTATCAAATAACAGGAAAACGACTAAAAGAAATATGTGAGTATTTACAAGTTCCCACACCAGATAGTAGTTATTGGGTAAAATATAGAGCTGGAAAAAATCCTAAAAGAAAGCAACTTCCAGCAAAGTTTGAAGAAGACGAATACATAGAATACATAAATGAATATGAGTTAGCAAGAAAAGAAGAATTAAAAAGCGATTCTTTAGCAGGATATCCAGAAAAAGAAAGAGAAAAGATAAGAAAAGTCTGTCACAACATTAAAAAAGATAAAAAAATTGATGTATATCATCCACTTGTTTTAAATAGAAATTCTAATCAAAACTTGCCAGAGGAACAATTAGAGAAATATGAAATAAGAGAAAGCAAACAAATCAAACAAAGAATTGATCGAATGTATCATATTCTATTTTCAACGATAGAAAAACTAGGATATACCATCCAAAAGGAAGAAGAGAAATATGTAGCTATCATAAAAGAAGAAAAAATACCTTTTAAAATAAGAGAAAAAGCTAAGATACAATATAGAACACCAACAGAAGCGGACAGCCCATATGGGAGAGTATATGTAAAAGGGGAATTTAAAATTAGAGAAATTGTACCATCTGGCAATTTAGAATTAAAAATAGACCATTATGGGAAAAAGCCAGAATGGAATGATACGCCTAAAACAAAGTTAGAAGATAGAATAGGAGAAATTTTAATTGAATTATTTTATTGTGCAGTAGATCAAAAAAGGAAAAGATTAGAAAGAGAAGAAGAACACAAAAAATACCAAGAAGCAGAAAGAAAAAAAGCGGAAAAAAGAATATTACTTAGACCAAATGAACTAAGACAATTATTTGAAATTGGAAAAAAAGTATCTAAAATAGAACTAGAATTGTCAGGAAGTAAGATAAGAGTTTATATTTTAGAAGATGTAATAGAAAAAATGGTATTACATTTAGGTTCTTTTACTAGAATTATTGACAACTGCATGATGAAAGAATTAGATATATCCATGTTAGCAACTATTGCAAGAAATATTATGGAATGTGGTAATACCTACTTTTATTATGCAGAAAGAAAAATAAGTGACGAAGAAATAGAATTTCGCTATCACATTGCTAATTTGCATTATGATAATAGTGTAATGGATATTATCAAAAAACTGAAATATCCAAAAGATAATTTTAGAACGTCTACATTGCAATGGGGAAAACAATTAATGATAGAAAAAATAAAGAAAAGTTCGATTTATCAAAGCTTGTCTAAAATTGAAAAGTCACAAGTTTTAAATGGAAATCAAGCATACCATAGTAAAAGACAAAAAGAATTGCATACGATTTTGGACCAAGATATCGAATCAGCAATTTATAATATATTTTCTAACAGTGCTCATGCTTATTATCTTGGATTAGGAACCAATTCAATGAATGGCAGTTTGGCACATGCTAGTTATATTAAGCCAGTAATGGTACTATGTTTAGCCATGGAAATTTCAATTCTATATTCTGCTAATATTTTAGTGGACTATTTACAATTACGAAAAACATTGAACCAATATATAACAGAAGAAGAAAGAGATTTTATAAAAAGGATGACTTCAAGTGACAAGCTATTAGAATGGCTAGAGGCACAAAAAGAAGAATATCAAGATACCTTTTTTGATATGAAATGGACAGATGATACAGAAGAGATTATTTTAGAATAAAGGAGGAAAAAATGCCATTTAGTGAAGCAATAAAATTAGAAGTAAAGAAAAAATCTGATTTTCGTTGCGTAGTTTGCGGAATGCCAATTGTAGAAATACATCATATTATACCACAAGAAGAAAATGGACCAGATAAAATCGAAAATGCAGTAGCTCTTTGTGCACATTGTCACAATATTTATGGAGGAAATCCTACAAAACGTGAAGAATTAATTCGATTAAGAGATATGGCGTATCAAAGGATAGAAGAAAAATTTCATCCGCAAGAGCAATTTATTAAAGTAGAAAAAGCAGAAGGAAGATATAAAGTAGTAAAACAAAAAGAAGATATTGTTTTAAAATGTTACATTTCTGAAAAGGAAGACTTTGAACAAGCAGCAACTAAAATTTATCAATTAATTTATAAAATGGGAAAAAGGTATCCAGAGATTGGAAGGGCTTTAATCATAGAGATACAAGGACATAGAAATGCAGAAGGTGGCTATGATAGAGATATGTTTGAGTTACAATTTGAATTTTTAACAAAATGTATTTTACCATTTGTACATGTTCTACATATGCCATTAATATCAATTGAAAATCCAAAAGAACAAAGAAATTTAGAATGTGAAAAATTAATGATATTTGCTAATGAAGAAGAAATGAAAAAGGTTGATTACGAACTACATAATTTACAGGAGGAAAATTAAATGGAAATAGAAGAAATGGAAAAAATAGCCAAACAAAAAGCAAATCATAAATGTGTTATTTGTCATGCCGAAGTACAAAATTGTTACGAACTAGACAAAGAGATGATACCTCTTTGCTGTTTTTGTGCTCGTAAATATTTAGGAAATCCTGACATAGCTAAACAATTAAAGCAAATACGAGACTATTGGTACGAACAAGTTCAAAAAGCAATACAAGAAACAGGAAATACTGACATTTTATTAGGTAATATCGAAGAAGAACCCAATAGATTAGATAGAAATACAGTAGCAATCTATCATGTTGTTTATGAGACAGAAGGGTTAGAAGAATCTGCTAAAAGTATTTATGAATTATTATACTCTTCACAAGAAAAACAGCCAGACTATAAAAGAATACTTTATCTAGATATTGATGGACATACAGATGAGTATGGAAGATTTGATGAAGAAATGATAGAATTACAACAAGATTTTATCATTGGTACTTTGTTACCATATTTTTATGAAATTCATATGCCAATATTGGATGTAAAAAATACAGAGCTACAAAAAAATGATGTTCCAAAAGATATGGTGTTTGTAAAAAATGATAAAGACTTGATGGAATATCTGTCAAAACAAATGCCATCTGGTGGATATTTGATAGAAAAATTAGAGAAAAAATATTATCATGAAAATAGAAAAATAGTATATAAGAAGAATTATAATGAAAGCTAATCTTTTAACTAGTAATTAGTATAACTTTCTAAAAAGTGGAAAAACTTTAAGTAGGAGGTACTAAAATATGGAAACTAGTAATATGAAAAATATGGTAGTGCTAAAAAACTTACCATCTAATTTAGTAGAAGAAGCGATTGTTATTTTGAAGTCTAGTAAAAAAGTCAAAAAGTTAGAAAAGATAGAAAAAAATAGAAAAGTTTCAAAAGCAGAACCTGTCAAAAAAGAAAAAGATTATATTTTGAAAGAAGCTGAAATGTTAATTTCAAATTATATTTCAAAATTAGAAAAAAATCAAAAAGAAGAGCAATTAAAAAAGAAGAAATATAATAAGAAGTATGTAAGATTAAAGAGATATGCGTACTTAGCAAGTGCTGTTATTGTGATACAGACGATTTTATTAATTGTTCGATAAAAAGTTTTCAAAAATGTTATATAGTAATTCATAAAACCTTTTCCTTTGTCATAAGTTGTATAAAACAAAGGAAGAGGTGTTTTTTATGGAAAGAGTTATGACAGTAGAAGAAAAAATAAGACGAGCTGAGGAAATTTACCAAAAGAGAAGACAAGGGGAGGCAAGACCAGTTGCTAAGGTAACGGTGAATGATAAAAAAGATATTAAATTATTAAAAAAAATGGTAATACAGATATTGATTTGTGTTGCTATTTATTTGATTGTCTATGCATTACAAAACAATCAATCTGTATTTTCAGAAGATTTTATTAATAAAGCCAATGAAGTGCTTTCCTATGATACTAATTTTATGGAATTATATGAAATGGTAAAAAACCAAGTTATAACATTTATGAAACCAGAAGAACAGCAAAATCAGAAACAGGAGAGCAGAACAGATACTTTAGTAGAAAGCGAAAATAACATAGAAGCAAATAATGAAGCAATTGGGGGAGCAGAAGGAATTGCAGAAGAGCCAAAAGTAGAAAATTTGTCAGAGGAAGAACAGATAATACAAAATGTAAAAAATACGACTAGTTTTATCAAACCGATTGAAGGAGTTATTAGTTCTAGATACGGCCAACGAGATACAGCAACAGGCAATGTACCTAAAAATCATACAGGGACAGATGTAGCAGCTAATTTAGGGACTAAAATAAAATCGGCGACAGATGGAGAAGTCGTGCTGGCTTCTGAGGAAGGAGATTATCGGCAAGCATTTAAAAATACAAATTGGGGAAGTAAGTATTGTATATGCACATTGTAATAGCTTATATGTAAAACAAGGAGATAAAATTACACAAGGGCAGGAAATTGCAGAAGTTGGATCAACAGGGAATTCCACGGGACCACATTTACATTTTGAAATTCGATTTGCGGAAAAAACATTGGACCCTCAAAGTGTTTTGGAATTATAAAGGAGGCAATATATGCGTTTTCGAATTGATTTAAAAATATTTCTTTTTATTATTTTGTTTTATTGTACCAAGCAAATAGAAGTTTATGCCATGATTATGTTTTTTGCTATTCTTCATGAATTAGGCCATCTAGTAGCACGGATTATTATTGGGAATGAAACCAGAGAAAATGGAAATTATGCCATATGGTATATCGATTTCTTTTCAATTAACACCAAAAGATTATAATCGAAAAATAAAACAAGGAAATCAATTAGAAGTTAAAAAAATATTAGTAGCATTAGCAGGACCAATTACAAATGTTATTATTATATTTTTATCATTGAAACTTAGGATTAATGTTTTCGAGGGATTTATGATTTTATATGCTAATTTGTTATTGGTTTTATTCAATTTACTACCAATTTATCCATTAGATGGTGGTAGAATGCTAAAAGGAATTTTACATATTTTTTTCGGGAAAAGAAAATCAGAAAAGTATATAAATTGTATTTCTTTTGTAACCTTGATGTTAGTAACTTTTATTTCTAGTATTGTTATTTATATGGTTCATAATATAGCTATCTTTTTGATGGTTTTAGTACTTTGGGGGATTTTTATCAGGGAAGATAGATTATATGAAAAAAGGAAGAAAATTTATCATCTAGTAAAAGCTAATGAAATACATACATTATAAGAATAAAATAGAAAAACTCTTGAAATTAAATGGAATTAATAGTAAACTAATACTAAAGATAAAATGATAGGAGAAGGTGCAAATGATAAAAGAAAAAATAGAAAATTCTAGAGGAGTTTCTTTAATTTCATTAGCAATAACGGTAATGGTTTTAGTAATACTATCTAATATTGTAATTTATAATATTAGAGGAAACCTTAGAGTAGAAAAACTAAAAGAAATGCAAAGTGATATTTCTAATTTAAGAGATAAAGTTTCCTCTTATTATGCTGAGAAACGGTCAAATACCAATAAAAATGCAATATGGAAACATCAATAGTATGAAAGAAGCAGGAATTATTAGCCAAGCTGTAGATACAGGAGCATTTTATGTTTTGGATTTATCAGCACTTGAAAATTTAACTTTAAATAGAGGACAAGATTTTGAAAAAATTAAAAATGCTACAGAATTAACACAAGAACAGATGACAGACTACACAGATTTGTATATTATCAACGAAGCAAGTCACAATATATTCTATGTAGAAGGTGTTACCATAGATAATGAAACTTTTTATACAGATTATTCTGTACAAGAAATTGATAAGGTTTCTGTTAATTTAAGATATGTAGATAATGTTAAAATTCCAGAAGGTTACTATTATGTAAGTGGTACAAAAGAAATAGGAATAGTAATTAGAAATGCAGACAATACAGAAAATTACAAATGGATGTTAGTAGCAGAAGAAATAACAGAAGTTCCAGCTGATGTAGAAATACAAACAACGCAAAAAGAAGCATTTATACAAAGTGTAAATCTTTATAAAGGATACTATAAAAATACAAACAATAACGAAGTAATTTATTTAGAAACAGAAAATGTACAGGCATTAAAGGCAAAAATGGAAAGAATAAGAGATAATCAGGCTGTATTTGATGAAAATACAAAAATCAAAGACGAATATGACAATGAAATTATGATACCAAAGGGATTTAAAATAGCGGAGGATTCAGCAACTGATGTGACAGGAGGAATTGTAATTGAGGATGCAACTGACTCCGAAACAGCAGGAAGCCAATTTGTATGGATACCAGTAGGAAATATAAAATATGAAGGTGGAACGAAAACTATAGAACTAAGCCGATATACATTTTCAAAAGAGAATGAAAAACCAATAAAACAGGATGAAAACATAATTGATAATTATTATCAGGAAAAAGCAAGTTCTACCTATGGTAATACAACTGCAAAAGAGATAGAAACATTTAAAACAAAAGTAGAAAATAATCACGGTTATTATATTGGAAGATATGAAGCAGGAGATGTAAATGCTACACAAGCTAGAACACCTTCATCTAGTAAAACAACAGCGATGACTTGTAGAGAAGGAAGATATGTATATAATTATATAGAACAACCACAAGCAGCAACATTATGTAGGAATATGTATGCATCACTACAAGGAAGCATGACAAGTGATTTAATGAATAGTTATGCCTGGGATACTGCTATTGTGTTTATTCAAGAATTTTCGGGAGATAAGAATTATGCCTTTCAAGGTAAATTGCAAAATGAAATCGTGGCACAAACGGGAAGAGCAACAGATGGAACCAATCAAGATGTGAAATGCAATATTTATGATATAGCAGGAAATTGCTTGGAATGGACAACAGAGACATCTAGTAATACTTCTACTGAGGGACCAATACCATGTGTTTTTCGAGGTGGATACTGTAAAGGAACAGAAACAGAATTTGCTAGTTACCGTTATAGTAACAAGATCGATTATTCAGATGAATATAGAACTTTTAGACCAATTTTATATTAAATATTGAAAAATGGGAATTCAGGCAATTTCCATTTTTTGAATATTTAACAAAAAAATATTCAAATGTGATATGTAAGAAAACTGTAATAGAATTGTAATAATTTAGCAATAATTTTGTTATAATTGATTGACTTTTTAATGTTTTCGTTATATGATATATATGTTCAAAATAAGTATAATTAAAACCCTAAGGAGGAAAAATATGGGAGAAGTAATCGTAATCACATCAGGAAAAGGTGGAGTAGGAAAAACAACTACAACAGCAAATTTAGGTTCAAGTTTAGCAGTAGAAGGAAAAAAAGTAGTATTAATCGATACAGACATTGGGCTACGTAACTTAGATGTTGTTATGGGATTAGAAAATAGAATTGTATATGATATAGTAGACGTAGTAGAAGAAAAATGTAAATTAAGACAAGCTTTAATAAAAGATAAAAGATTTAAAGAACTATACTTATTACCAGCAGCGCAAACAAGAGACAAGAGTGCTGTTAATGAAGAACAAATGAGAAATTTAGTAGAAAAATTAAAAGAAGAATTTGATTATATATTAATCGATTGCCCTGCAGGAATTGAGCAAGGATTTAAAAATGCAATAGCAGGAGCTAATCGAGCTATTGTTGTAACCACAGCAGAAATATCAGCAATCAGAGATGCTGACAGAATAATAGGATTACTAGAATCATCTGAAATCAAAAATCCAGAATTAGTCATCAATAGAATTAGACCTAATATGGTAAGAAAAGGTGAGATGATGGATGTAGATGATATTGTTGATCTATTATCGATTGATTTAATTGGTGTAGTGCCAGATGATGAATATATTATAACCCAAACGAATAAAGGAGAACCTGTTATTCAAAACAAAAAAGCACCATCAGGAAAAGCTTATATAGAAATAGCTAAAAGAGTTTTAGGAGAGAAAATTGAAGTAACTATTCCTGGAAGAGAAAAAGGCTTTTTTGCAAAACTAAAAAGATTATTTAAAAAAACGAATTAAAAAACAATAAGCAATTTGGGGGTAAAAAGCAATCATGTTTGAAAACATAATGAAATTTTTTAAAAAATTCAATAAAAAAGAAGAAAAAACAGCAAACAATTCGAGAAATACTGCAAAGGAAAGATTACATTTGGTTTTAATGCAAGACAGGGCAAATGTTTCAGCAGATTTCTTAGAACTTATGAAGCAAGAAATTATAGAAGTAATCAAAAAATATATCGATGTGGATGAAGGAGCTATTGATGTACGTCTTACCAATAAAGAAAATGAAGATGGTACTAATGGAGCACCAGCTTTATATGCAAATATTCCTATCGTGAATATTAAAAATGAAACAAAAGAAGTAAAAAAAGAAGAACAGCACGAGACACAAGAACAAAGCAAGAAAGTAGAAGTTGAAACAGAAGAAATAATAGAGAAGAAAGAAGAAACAGTAACACAGAAAGAAGAGAAAAAGGAAGAAACCAAGACAGAGAATGACGAAAAAGTAGAAAACACAGAAGAAGAGCTTAAATCAGAAAAAATAGATTAGTAAAAGAGTGATTTAATGAGAAAAAGAGAATTAAAAAATATAGAATGGAGTATTGGAATTCTTGCAATTATTCTTTGTATAATAGGATTAGTTGCACTATTTTCTGCCACACAAGAAGCAGAATATGATGAATTTAATAAACAATGTATATGGCTAGTAGCAAGTTTAGTAATAGGGCTTGTTATTATGCTAATTGACTATGAAACAATGGTAAAAATATCTCCAGTATTTTATGGGGGATTTATATTATTGTTACTATTAGTGTTATTTACCACACCAGTAAATCGGTGCTACTAGTTGGTTTGATATTGGATTTTTTTCCCTTCAACCAGGGGAATTTGCTAAAATATTTGTAATTTTATTTTTAGCATATGCTATTCGTAAAATACAAGAAAGAGATAAAAGAAATATTAACAAACCCATGAAATTGTTAATCATATTAGCTATACTTGGCGTACCAGTTTTATTAATTATCAAGCAACCAGATTACGGTACAGCAGCAGCGTTTTTGGTAGCAACTGTATTTATGCTAATAACAGCAGGGATTGATAAAAAATATATATTAGGAGCCATTATTTTAATTGTAGTATCAGTTCCATTAATTTATAACTTTATATTACCAGAACATGCTAAAAAAAGAATTGACATATTTTTAAATCCAGAATCAGATCCTCGTGGTTCCGGCTATAATATCATTCAATCCAAACTTGCCATTGGAGCGGGTGGATTAACAGGAATGGGATTACTAAAAGGAAATCAAACACAATTGGGATTTTTATATCCTAAAACAACAGACTTTATCTATGCTGTTATAGGAGAAGAAATGGGATTTATTGTAGCAGGTACAATTATTATACTATATGTATTGCTCATAAATAAATGCTTATATGTAGCCAAAACAGCAAAAGATGAAGTAGGATCTTTAATTGTATCAGGAATAACTGGTATATTTGTATTTCATATGATAGAAAATATAGGAATGGTAATGGGATTATTGCCAATTACAGGGGTACCCCTTCCGTTTATTAGCTATGGAGGAAGCTCACTTATTACTAATTTTATTTGTATAGCAATTGTATTAAACGTTAGTAGTAAAAGACAAAAAACCATATTTGTAAAATAAGGTGGTGTTGGGGGGGGGGGGGGTGTGTTGTTTTTTTTTTTTTGTTGGAGAAACCCCAAACAACAAAACACAAAAACATTTGAATATAATAAAAAAAAAAAAAATGATTTTGATTATTTTTTGGGTTTTGTTTGTTTTTTTTTTTCCCAACTTCCCCTACCAAACCCACCCCCCCCCCAACACGACAAAGGAGTAAAAAGATGTACTTACATAAATTAAAAATAGGAGATGTAGAATTAGAAAATAACTTAATATTAGCTCCTATGGCTGGTGTGACAAACCAGCCATTTCGAATGATATGCAAAGAATTCGGTCCTGGTATGGTATGTACAGAAATGGCTAGTTCGAAAGCTATTTTTCATGATGATAAAAAGACGAGTCGTTTATTAAATACAGAAGGAGAACAAAGACCAATTAGTTTTCAGATTTTTGGTAGTGATGAAGAGACAATGGGGTATGCCAGTAAGTATGTAAGCAAAATGGCAGATATTGTGGATATTAATATGGGATGTCCAGCTCCTAAAGTAGTAAAAAATGGAGATGGAAGTAAGCTTTTATTAGATTTAGAACAAGCCAAGAAAGTGATGAAAGCAGTAGTTAAAAATTCTAATGTTCCTGTAACTTTGAAATTTAGAAAAGGCTGGGATAAAGACAATATTGTAGCAGTTGAATTAGCTAAGATAGCAGAAAGCGTAGGTATTTCAGCGATTACTATTCATGGAAGAACTCGTAGCGAGTTTTATTCTGGAATAGCAGACTGGAACATTATAAAACAAGTAAAACAAGCTGTTCATATACCTGTTATTGGTAATGGAGATGTTATAGATGGAAAAAGCGCCTTAAGGATGTTTGAAGAAACTGGTGTAGATGGCATTATGATAGGAAGAGGTAGCTTTGGAAATCCTTGGATTTTTAAAGAAATTAAACATTTTTTAGAGACAGGAGAAAAATTACCAGAACCATCGAAACAAGAAAAATTGCAAATCATAACAAGACATATTAAACTAGCGGTAGAAGAAAAAGGAGAAATAGCAGTTAAAGAATTAAGGAAACATATTGCATGGTATACCAAGAATCTAAAGAATTCTAGTGAATTTAGAAGTAGTATTAATCAAATTGATACAGAAGAAGAATTGATACAGCGATTAGAAGAATATTTTGAAACCCTTTAAAATAAAATGGTAGTAGATTTTATATCTACTATTTTTTTACGCGAATTTGGGGAGGGAATGTTTTGAAAAAGAAAAATCTTTTTATTTTATTAGGAACTATTTTAACAATAGGAATAATTGTTTTTTTTGTATTTTTTAATACAAATACGGCTAAAAATTTGAAAATTGGAAATAATAGTACTAGTCAAGAAATTGTAGAGTATATTTTAAATATTAGTTCTTATGAAGCAACGGTACAAGTAGAAATAGAAAGCAATAAAAATAATAATCAATATAGCATAAAACAAGAATATAAAAATCCAGATATGTTATCGCAAGAAGTACTAGAGCCAAGTAATATTGCAGGTGTTAAAATAATAAAAAATGGAAATCAACTAAAAATAGAAAACACCCAATTAAATTTAAGTTCTATTTTTGAAAATTATGAACCAATAACAGATAATAATTTAGACTTAAGTTGCTTTATAAAAGATTATCAATCAGACGAAAGAGCTAACTGGAAAGAAGAAAAAAATCAAATTATTATGAAGGTAAAAAAAGAACAAGAAGAAAAGACTTTATGGATTGATAAAACAGAAGGAAAGCCAAAAAAGCTAGAGATAAAAAGAGCTAACAAAAATACAAAAATTTACATATTATATAACGAGGTAAATTTAAATAGTTTAAAATAAACCATTGTTTACTTTCACTAATATTTAAAATAGCATGAAATATACTTGACAATACATGGAATAATAGGAGTGAAGGATATGCAAATCAAAAGAGGAGATATGTTTTATGCAGATTTAAGTCCAGTAGTTGGCTCAGAACAAGGAGGGATTAGACCAGTTCTTATCATACAAAATGATTTGGGAAATAAATATAGTCCTACTGTAATTGCCGCAGCAATCACTTCTCAAACAGGCAAAAATAAATTACCAACTCATATTGAGATTGATTCTAATTCTTGTGGATTAAAGAACAACTCAGTGGTATTAGCAGAACAAATAAGAACGATTGATAAAAGTAGACTAAAAGAAAGAATAGGTCATATTGATGACGAAAAAATAATTGATAAAGTTAATAATGCTTTAGGAGTTAGCTTTGGATTAGATGAATAAAAAATTGCCAAAAGGGATAGCCCTTTTGGCAATTTCTTATATAGATTAAAAGTCACAATTTTTTGGTGTTCTAGGGAAAGGAATAACATCACGAATGTTTTGCATACCTGTCAAATACATAATGGCTCTTTCAAATCCTAGACCGAAACCAGCGTGATTACAGCTTCCATATTTTCTCAAATCTAAGTACCAATCATAGTTGTCGATTGGCATATCTAGTTCTTTCATTCTAGTTAATAATTTATTATAATCTTCTTCTCTTTGGCTACCACCAATAATTTCTCCAATTCCAGGAACTAATAAGTCAGTAGCTGCTACGGTTTTACCATCTGGATTTTGTTTCATGTAAAAAGCTTTAATTTCTTTTGGATAATCGGTTACAAAAACTGGTTTTTTGAAAATCTTTTCACATAAATATCTTTCATGTTCTGTTTGTAAATCTACTCCCCAAGATACGTTATACTCAAATTCATCATTATGTTTTTCCAGCTCTTTAATTGCGTCAGTATAACTAATTCTAACAAAGTCAGAAGTAATAACATGGTTTAATCTTTCTAATAAGCCTGTGTCAATAAACTTATTGAAAAATTCCATTTCTTCTGGGCAAGTATCTAATACATATTGGAATATATATTTAATCATATCTTCTGCTAAGTCCATGTCATCGGTTAAATCGGCAAAACAAATTTCTGGTTCTACCATCCAAAATTCAGCAGCATGTTTAACAGTGTTAGAATTTTCGGCACGGAAAGTTGGTCCAAAGGTATAAACATTACAGAAACTTTGTGCAAATGTTTCTGCATTTAATTGGCCACTTACAGTTAAATGAGTAGATTTTCCAAAAAAATCTTGTGAAAAGTCAACATTTCCTTCTTCCGTTTTAGGAAGATTGTTTAAGTCAAAAGAGTTAACATTGAACATTTCTCCAGCACCTTCTGCGTCACTTCCTGTAAGAAGAGGGGTGTTAACATAGACAAATCCTCTTTCTTGGAAGAACTTGTGGATAGCATAAGCTAAAACACTTCTTACACGAAATACAGCATTAAATGTATTAGCTCTTGGACGTAAGTGTGAAATTGTTCTTAAATATTCAAAAGAATGTTTTTTCTTTTGAAGGGGATAACTACTATCAGAAAGACTTTCAATTTCGATACTAGTTGCTTGAATTTCAAATGGTTGTTTTGCATTTTCTGTTAAAATAAAGTTTCCAACTACTTTGATAGAAGAGCTGATTGTTAGCTTACAAATTTCTGCAAAGTTTTCTAAAGTGTTGTTGAAAACAACTTGAACATTTTTAAAAAAAGTTCCATCATTTAATTCAATAAATCCAAATGTTTTGGAATCTCTTACAGTTTTTACCCAAGCTTCTATTGTAATTTCTTTTCCCACGTATTCTTGGGTGTTTTTGTATAAATCTTTTATGGTTATCGTTTTCATTTTTTTCCTCCATTTTTTAGTATGTACCTATTATACGATATTATGTAAGAATTTTCAAGATGTAGGAAAGAAAAGGTTACAGTTCAGTGAAACAATAATAAAAACAAAAAGTTAATCTATTTTTATACAGAAATTATTGATGTTGATAAAAGTAAGTGGATGGTATTTAGACTTTGAACAATACGATGAAGATAATTAAGACAGAAAGCTACAGCTTTCTGTCTTAGTTTATGGACTTTTAAATTTATAATGCAAGTTCTTCTTGAATTTCAGACAATAACTTTGGATTTTTCTCTAAAAAGTATTGTTTGATTTCTAGTACATCTCCTTCTTTAAAGCACTTAGGAGAAAGTTCAAGTAGTCTTCTTACAAACAATTTAGTATAAGGAATCTGATATTTCATTTTAAGTTTTATAACAGATAGAAAAATTTCATACGCTTCTGCAAATTTTATATGATTAAGATCTTTCCCTCTCTTTTCACATTCCCGTATAAAATCTTTAAATGAATTATCAAAATCTACCAAAACTAAATCCATAGAAGCTTGTACATAGTCATTAGCGCCAACAGAACAATGTTGAGTTCCAGTGGAAACAAGGATATTTAAAAAATCTTGTTCAATAAATTCAATGCGGACCAAGCGACTACAAAAATCTTGTTGCCTTTTAGATAAATTTCCTAAGCCAAACCCATGATGAAACAAGTTCACCATTTCTTTTGCCTTCTGTGGATTTTTATCAACGCCTAATTCAGTAGCAACATCTGTTAGGTGATACTTTTCAATAATCCGTTCCCAAATATCATCATCATAAATTGTATATGCCATATTTGTTACCTCCTAATCAATTGACTTTTTTGTATGGTTAACAGTTATTCTATTAAAACTCCTCTGGTATTTCTAGAAGATTACAAAATTTTATCTGTATAAAGTTTATCATATTTTTATGCAAAAAGCCAGTATTTCATGATATTTTATTTTTTCAAATTCACCTTTCCTGTAAAGAAAACATAATATATAGCAAATAAAGAAGAAAGGTGGAAAGGAAAAATGTCAGAATACATAATCAAAGGAGGCAAAAAACTAGAAGGAGAAATCACCATATCTGGTTCTAAAAATGCCTCATTACCTATCATAGCAGCTAGTATCTTAAATCAAGGAAAAACAACACTATACAATGTACCTAATATACATGATACGCAAATGATGTATGAAATTCTTAAAAAATTAGGAGCAGAAGTAGTCAAAAAGAAAAACAAAGTAATCATAGACACGAGTAAAATTACAAACTACGAAATACCAGAAGAACTAATGAGACAAATGCGTTCTTCTGTTATATTTGTTGGTGCATTAGTAGGAAGATATGGAAAAGTAACATTTTCTTATCCAGGGGGATGTGACATTGGAACTAGACCAATTGACTTACATTTAAAAGCATTTGAAAAATTAGGAATAAATATTAACAAAAACTATGGAAATATTACCTGTACTTGTGATAGAATAATAGGAGAAAAAATAGACTTAGATTTTCCAAGTGTAGGAGCAACAGAAAATGCAATACTAGCAGCTGTTTTAGCTACACGGAAAAACAACCATAACCAACAGTGCAAGAGAACCAGAAATCATTGATTTACAAAATTTATTAAACAAAATGGGAGCAAAAATAAAGGGAGCAGGAACAGATGTTATTGAAATTGAAGGAGTAAAAAAACTAAGAGAGGTAAGTTATAATATTATGCCAGATCGAATTGAAACAGGCACATTTCTTTGTATGACAGCTATGACAGGAGGAAACCTTAAAGTAAAAGGAGCCAATAGCAATCATATTACACCAGTACTCTATAAATTAGAAGAAGCAGGATGTAAATTAAAGGTTCAAAAAAACGAAATAGAAATTCAAGCTCCAAAGAGATTAAAAGCAGTTGACATCAAAACAATGCCATATCCAGGATTCCCAACAGATATGCAATCCATATTTGCTACCTCTTTAACTTTAGCCAAAGGAACATCGATGGTAGTAGAAAACTTATTTGAAAATCGATATAAATATACCCAAGAACTAATTCGAATGGGAGCAAAAATTACAATCGAAGGAAAAACAGCTGTTATAAAAGGTGTTAGAAGGTTGTATGGTGCAAATGTAAAAGCAACAGACTTAAGAGGAGGAGCAGCTTTAGTAATGGCAGGAATGGTAGCAAAAGGTGAAACGAAAATTGAAAATATAGAATATATTTTAAGAGGATATGAGAAATTTGATCAGAAATTAAAAAGTTTAGGAATTGATATAAGATAAAGGGTCCCCATTTAAACTCAGAACAAATGGGGACAAATGGGGATTACATTAAAGGAGGAAGTAAAGATGGCAAAAAAGAAAAAAGAAGCAGATATGAATTTATATTATATAAATCATGGACAAGCATCTAAAACGATAGATGATGAGAAAATAAAAAGAAAAAAAGCCAAAGAACGAGAAAAAAGAATCAAAGAAAATAAAGTTGAAAAAGAAGAAAATTTTGATCTTGAAACAGAAACCGTAATACAAATGACAAACAGAAATAAAATAAAAAAGGAAGAAGAACGAAAAAGAAAAATAAGCCAAGAAGAAAAAAGAAGAAGAAAGAGAAACAAAAAGATTAAATTCTTATTAAAAACATTTTTATTATTAGCTATTATAATAGGAGGAATTACTTTTGCACTAGTTTCACCAATCTTTAACATAAAAGACATACAAGTAGCAAATCAAAACCAAGTAAATGTAGAAACAATCATCAGTTTATCGGAATTAAAAACAGAAGAAAACATATTTCGATTTAGCAAAAATAAGACAGCTAATAAAATAGAAGAAAATCCTTACATAAAAAGTGCTAAAATACATCGCAAATTTCCAAGTACAGTGAAAATAGAAGTAGAAGAAAGAGAACACTATTATAGTGCAGACTTTTTAGGAAAATATGCTTATTTAGATAAACAAGGATATATTTTAGAAATTGGAGAAGAAAATAAAGAAAAAACAATCTTGCAGGGAATCAAAACGCCAGAAGACCAAGTAGTAGAAGGAAATCGTCTAAATGAAGAAGATTTAGAAAAACTAGAAGACGTCATCAAAATAATGAATGCTACCAAAGAATACAATTTAAACGATAAGGTCAAAAGCATTGACATTAGTAATAAAAACGAATATAGTATATACTTAGAAGAAGAAAAAAAGAAAGTATATTTAGGAGATAATACGAATTTAAGCAATAAGATGTTATATGCAAATGCTATTATAGAAGAAGAAAAAGGAAAAGCAGGAGAAATTTTTGCAAATGGAGATTTAAATCAAAAATTTAGAGTGTATTTCAAAGAAAGCCTAAATGTATAGAGAAAGGAGGAAAAGCAATGAAGAATAATAAGATGATAAGTATTGTCTTAGGATGTATGTGTTTTGCTTTAACATTAGGAATTTGTATTCAAATCAAAACAGTAAAAGGTTCTAATTCGATTGTAGGAGAAAGCAACCAAGAAAATGACGAACTAAGAGGAGAAGTTTTAAAATATAAAGAAAAATATGATAATAAATATAAAGAGCTAGAAAAAGCAGAAAAAGAATTAGAAAAAGAGAGACAAAATTCAACACAAAACAATAGTGAACTAGAAGAAAAAGAAGAAGCTATTACACAAGGAAACAAAATGATTGGTATGACAGAAGTAACAGGACCAGGCGTAATTGTTACGCTAAGTGACAGCAAAAGAGACGCCAGTACGGTATTAAATGCGAGTGACCTAATTGTACACGATTTAGATGTATTAAGTGTAATAAACGAATTAAAAAATGCAGGGGCAGAAGCAATTGCTATCAATGATCAAAGAATTGTACCAACCACTAGTATCTCTTGTGGAGGAAACATTATTAACATCAATGGAGAGAAAGTAGGAGCACCTTTTGAAATTAAAGCTATTGGACTACCAGAACAATTAGCAGCTTTATCGAGACAAGGGGGATACCTAGAAATATTAAAAGAGGCAAGTGTTGGTGTAGAATTAAAGAAATCTAACAATATAACGATACCAAAATATACAGGTGTTATTAATTATAAATACTTACAAAATACAAAATAATAAAGATCGGAGGTTGCTATGAAAAACAATCTAAAAAGAGGAAAAGTCACAATGGCAATAGCAATTAGTATTGCGTGTTTTGCACTTGTTTTAATCATGTTTATGCAATTCAAAATTGTCAATCAAACAGATATTACAGCCATTGAAAATATGAGAGAAGCAGAACTTAGAACAGAATTGGCTAATTGGAAAGCGAAATATGAAGAAACAGAAGCAAAATATGAAGAAACTAGTAGTAAAGTAGAAGAATATAAGCAAACCAAACAATCTAACGAAGAAACAGAAAAAGTAGTCAATACCGAATTAGAGCAAGTAAATATGACACTAGGAAAAACAGATGTAGAAGGAGAAGGAATTGAAATTATCTTAAGAGAAACAGAAAATGAAGAGGTAGGCAAAATTAAGGCAGGAAATCTATTAACCATTGTAAATGCCTTAAAATCAGCGGGAGCAGAAGCTATATCCATTAATGAAGAAAGAATTATTAATATGTCTGATATAGTTACCATCAACAATACTTTCAATGACTTTATCAAAGTTAATGGGCAAAGAATATTAGCGCCATATATTATTAAGGCAATTGGTAATCAGACCTATTTAGAGAGTGCTTTATTAGGAAATGGTGGTTGTGTAGACGAATTAAAAAAATTAGGATATGATGTTTCTATTAATAAAATAAATCGTGTAAAAATAACGAAATACAATGATGAGATAAAAACAAAATATATGGAATAAGGAGGAAAAGAAGATGATAGTAATTGCTATTTTAATAGGATGTATTTTAGGAGCTATCTTGGGGATGAATGCTCCCATGATATCTTATACTTATTCAAGTTACTTAGCTATAGCTATTATAGCGGCACTAGATTCCGTGTTTGGAGGAATTACATCTGTTATTAAGAAAAATTTTGATTTAAAGATATTTATAACAGGATTTTTTGGAAATGCTATTTTATCAATTTTACTAACTATTTTAGGACAAAAACTAAATGTGGATATTTATTTAGCTGCTATTGTTGTGTTTGTAGGAAGAATGTTTACAAACTTGGCGATTATTAGAAGATACTATGTTGATAAATGGTCAGAACAATTAAAGGAAAAAAGAACAAAATAGAATAAGAATGAAGAGAAAGTTGCTTAATATTTTGAAGGTATAAATCCAGAAAGTTTATATTTTTTTCTATGTAACGGTTCGTAGCTGGGAGTTACAAAGAAAAAACATATAAACTTTTTAATTGTCAAACAAATTTATTACAAAAACATTACAAAAAGATTACAAAAATATAACAAATTCTATTGACATTTGTCTAAAAATGTAATATATATACAAATAGAAAATTTATACTAAAAAATGGAGGAATTAACTTGGCAATCGGAGATATCATTGTAGGTATAGACATAGGAACTAGTAAGGTTTGTACTGTTGTAGGGGAAGTTAATAATTTTGGACAAATCGAAATCATATGTAATACCTCATATAAATGTAGTGGACTAAAGAAAGGTAAAATAATAAACGAAGAAGATATCAGTTTAAGTATAGCAAAAACCATAAAAGATGCCGAAGAAGAAACGAGTTTAAAAATCAATTCAGCCTATGTAACTATTCCAGGAAAATATATAACCATTGTGCAAAATAGCATAACAAAAGATGTAAAAGATAAATATGCAGGGATTTCAGTAAGAGATGTACAAAGCGCTATTATGCAAGTAAAAGATATTGAAATACCAGATGGAAAAACGTTAATAGATATTGTTCCAGACAAAATAACATTAGAAAATGGAACCATTGTTCCAGACCCAATTGGAAATTTAAGTTCTAGTTTTACCATAAGTGCACAAGTTATTTTAGCAGAAAGAGACTATGTAAGACAATTAAATAGTGTATTCAAAAAAGCAGGATTAGAAATTGATGGAATTGTACCAATTACATTAGCAGAAAGGAATTTGATTTTAGACAAAAACGAATTACATGACAATGTAATGTTATTAGATATTGGTGCAGGAAACACAGACATAGGAGTTTTTGAAGGATCTAGTTTCATCTATACGAATTCCATTCCAGTAGGAGGGGATAACATCACAAGTGATATTGCATTAGTACTAAATATTTCGGAAGAAGAAGCAGACAAACTAAAAAGACAATATGGTTTAGCTTTAAAATCTTTTATCGATAATGATAATGACATTATACTAAATACCTCAAAAGACGATAATAAAAACAGAATCATAAAAAGTTCAGAATTAATTGAAATCATAGAAGCAAGAATTGAAGAAATGTTTTCTATTGTAAATAAAGACATCATCAACCAAGGAGTAAAACAAAAAATTAATAATGTCGTATTAACAGGACAAGGTATTATCAATATTAATAAAAGTGATGTAGCAGGAAAAATCAATTTAAATATCCCTGTTAAAATATCAACAGGAAGAGCAGTAAGTACAGTAAAAGCGACTTATAGAACTAGCTATGCTTTAGTAAGATATATTGCCGCAAGACCTTTTGCAAAAACGGTATCAAGTAGTATTGATACACAAAATGATGAAAATATATTTAAAAATATATTAGAAAGAATAAAAGAATTTTTCTATTCTTAAAAACAATCAAGTTATTAATTTTTAAGTTAGCCGTTTGAACGAAGGAATTGCGGATAACGAATATATAAGTTTAAAGGGAGGAAAACTAAATGATGGATTACAATGATGATAGTAATAATATTGCAATGATGGATGGAACAGCTACCATTAAAGTTATAGGTGTTGGAGGAGCAGGAAACAACGCTGTTAATCGAATGATTGATATGGGAATTAAAGGTGTTGATTTCATTGCTGTTAACACAGATAGACAAGCTTTACAAACATCAAAAGCAAATACCAAAATACAAATAGGGGAAAAAATAACAAGAGGATTAGGAGCTGGAGCAAACCCAGATATTGGAGCACAATCAGCAGAAGAAAGCAAAGCTGAAATCTCAGAAGTATTAAGAGGAGCAGACATGGTATTCGTTACTGCCGGAATGGGTGGAGGAACAGGTACAGGTGCTGCACCAATTGTTGCAACAACAGCAAAAGAAATGGGAATTTTAACCATAGGAGTTGTTACGAAACCATTTACTTTTGAAGGAAAGAAAAGACTTTCACAAGCAGAAAGAGGAATTGAAAGCTTAAAAGGAAAAGTAGATACTTTAGTAGTAATACCAAACGACAAATTATTACAAATTATTGATAGAAAGACATCTATAATCGAAGCATTCAAAATGGCAGACGATATTTTAAGACAAGGTGTACAAGGAATTTCAGACTTAATTGCAATACCAGGACTTGTAAACTTAGACTTTGCAGATGTAAAAACAATCATGTTAAACCAAGGAATGGCACACATGGGAGTTGGAAAAGCATCAGGAGAAAACAGAGCAGAAGATGCAGCTAAAGAAGCCATCCAAAGTCCACTATTAGAAACATCAATTGAAGGAGCAAAAGGTGTAATTATCAATATTACAGGTGGAGAAGACTTAGGACTACATGAAGTAAACACAGCAGCTGAATTAGTACAAAGAAGTGTAGACCCAGAAGCAAACATTATCTTTGGTACAGTAACTGATCCAAATATGACAGACGAAATTCAAATCACCGTTATTGCAACAGGATTTGAAAAGAATGAGCCAATTTCAAGTATTGGAGTAGACAATATCGTATCAAAAACTTGGGAAAAGAAAATCAATTCTATACCAGCTAGCACAGACACAAGCTCAGCACAAAACGATTTAGACATTCCATCTTTCCTAAGAAAGAATAGAAATAAGAATATGTAATTAAAAAAGAAATAATCGAAAAAACTCGATTATTTCTTTTTTTCGCCAATAAGAAAAGACAGCTTTTTTAAAAAGAAGAGATTATAATAGTCATACAGGTGATGGTATGACTATTTATATTGATGTAGTATTAATGGAAAACTTAATGATGAATTTTATTATTTTATTAGCGACTGGTTTGATTTTAAAAGAAAAGATAAAAACAATAAGGTTATTATTTGCCAGTTTATTAGGAGCAATTTATTCAGTTGTATCCTATTTATCTATTTTGGAAATCTATTCTAGTATGATTTTAAAAATAATATTATCCATTGTAATCATATATGTTGCCTTTAATCCACAAACAATGAAAAAAATGTGGAAAGTTCTCCTAATATTTTATTTAACTTCTTTTGTATTTGGAGGAGCAGCATTTGCCCTTATTTATATTGTAAAACCGCAAGAAATATTAATGAAAAATGGATTGTTCCTAGGAACTTATCCATTAAAAACCATTTTATTAGGAGCCATTATAGCTTTTGTTATTATTATGACTGCTTTTACAGTTGTAAAAACTAAAATTACCAAAAAGGATATGTTTTGCGAGATAGAAATAGAGCTAAATGGGAAAAAAGTAAAAACAACAGCAATGATTGATACGGGAAATTTATTAAAAGAGCCAATAACCAATACACCTGTTATTGTGGTAGAACATACACTTTTATACGATTGTATACCAAAAGAAATTTTAAATCATTTAGATGAGTTATTGGGAGGTGACTTTAATAGTGTAAGTGAAGAAGTTAAGGAAGAATACATAGCTAAGTTAAAATGTATCCCATTTTCTTCTTTAGGAAAACAAAATGGGATGTTATTAGGAATAAGAGCTAACAGCATTAAAATAAGGGATGAAGAAAAACAAGAAAAAAAAGAAAATGTAATAGTTGGAATTTATAATAAATCGTTAACTAAAAGAGGAGAGTACAGAGCGCTGATAGGAATAGAGTTAATCTAAGAAGTTGCCAACGGTTCCGAGGTTGCCAATGGTTCCGGGTTTATTTGGCAACTTTAGACTAGGTCTTTAATAGAAATAGTAAGCGAAATTATTAAAAGTTGCCAAATAAACCCGGAACCATTGGCAACCTCGGAACCGTTGGCAACTTTAGTAGAGAAAGGAGGAGAAAATGAATATTTTTGAGTTTGTAAAAAATGGAATTAATACAATTTGTGCGAAACATATCAATGAAAAGGATGAAATAGAATATTTACCGATTTTTTATATAGCAGGAAGTCAAACTCTTCCGCCACCATTACCTCCAGAAGAGGAAGCGGAACTAATAGAACAGTTAAATCAAGAAGATAATTTAGCAGTTAGACAAAAGTTAGTAGAAAGAAATTTAAGATTGGTTGTTTATATTGCTAAAAAGTTTGAAAATACAGGAATAGGAATAGAAGATTTGATATCAATTGGGACAATTGGATTGATGAAAGGGGTTAATACATTTAATTCGGATAAAAAAATTAAATTAGCGACTTATGCCTCTAGATGTATTGAAAATGAAATCTTGATGTATTTGCGAAAAAATAACAAAATAAAAGGAGAAGTTTCAATTGATGAGCCATTAAACAAAGATGGAGATGGAAATGAATTGCTTCTTTCTGATATATTAGGAACAGAACCAGATATTACTTCTAGAAATTTAGAAGACGAAGTCGATAAATCACTTTTGCGTGCTTCTATTAGCAAATTAAATCATAGAGAAAAAGATATCATGGAAATGAGATTTGGTTTTCAAACTGGAAAAGAAAAGACACAAAAAGAGGTGGCAGATGAGTTGCGGGATTTCACAAAGTTACATATCAAGACTCGAAAAGAAGATTATAGGAAAAATGAAAAAAGAAATTGCTAGTAAAATAGGATAAAAGAGGGGGAATGCCCCTCTTTTATAACAAATTTTCCTGACGGAGAAATTCTAAAATCTCGTCCTGTTCACTTTGGTTAGAAACATTACGATAAAAAGTGATAACTTTTGTATCGCTAATCCGACCTACCCGATGCCAATTACCAGAGGATGAAAAACGATTTCTACGAAGAATCGAAAGTCCTCTAGGAATGAAATCAGGCTCTACCTTGAATTCATAAGCCTTATTCATAGTGGAATCCTCCTTACAGAAACTTTACAAATAGTATCAGTAATTGGATTATAACATAGGTTATTGAAAAAAACAAGAAAAAGGAAGGAATTGGACAAAATTATGTTAATATGATATAATTTTAGATAGAAACTTGTAAACCATGAAATAGAATCCAAATGGAGGAAAGATTATGGAGAAAAAAGGACGGAGTTTTACCAAAATAAAAAAATCAATGCCGGCTAAGGAGTTCAAAAGTTTTTGTATCGAAATTGCAGAAAAGTATGCCAATTCAAATGAAGAATTTGCACGTTCGTATTTTATGAAAGAGTATGATATCAGTGCAAGTTGTTTTTATAAGATATTGGAAACTGCCATTGTATGTAATTGGGTTTCAGACGAAACCGTAAGAAAGATGGAAGCAAAAGCTTTGAAAAACCAAAAAGCTCATGCTGTAGAAGCAGGGCTGACAACAAGGAAACACTATGCTGAAATGAGACAGAAACGGCAGGACTACATTCTTTCTTTTTATACAGAGAAAGAGATTGAGAATTTAGCCGTAAACTTTGCTTACTCACCAGTAAGCAAAAAAGAATTTGCCGAAGCAGAAGAAATGTCAGTAGGAATACTGGATAAGCTTTTGAAAAAGGCGATTGTAGAACTGATAGTGGATGATGTTATCTTTAACGCCATCAGGCAGAGAAGTATAGATAATACGCCACAAAATCAGCAGGAAAAGGTAAAAGATTTTTTTATAAAACTGGCAAAAGAAAGATACTCCAAAATAAGTGAACTGCTTTCAGAATGAAAGCAGTTTAACTTTTATAAGTGTATAAGAAAAACCAAATTTGGAAATACTTACAATAAGTAAATTTTATAGGAGGTTTTTCTTTTGTTAAACAACAAAGTAGAAATATGTGGTGTAAACACATCCAAATTACCAATATTAAGTAGAGAAGAAAAAGAAGAACTATTTGTAAAAATAAAAGCAGGAGATGACGAAGCAAGAACAACATTTATCAATGGAAATTTAAGACTAGTATTAAGTGTAATACAAAGATTTTATGGAAGAGGAGAATCAGCAGATGACTTGTTCCAAGTAGGGTGTGTAGGGTTAATTAAAGCAATTGATAATTTTGACTTGAGTCAAAATGTACAATTTAGTACTTATGCCGTACCAATGATAATAGGAGAAGTAAAACGATATTTAAGAGATAACAACAGTATAAGAGTGAGTAGGTCAGTAAGGGATTTAGCCTACAAGGCTATTCAGTTTAAAGAAAGGTATACAAAAGAAAATGGAAGGGAGCCCAAGATAGATGAAATTGCAAAGGAATTGGGAGTAGAGAAAGAAGATATTGCTTTTAGTTTTGATGCCATACAAGATCCTGTATCTTTACAAGAACCAGTGTATAACGATGGTGCCGAAAGTATTTATGTAATGGACCAAGTAAAAGATAGCAAAAATACAGATGAAATGTGGACAGAAAGGATGGCAATTGAAGGAGCCTTAGAAAAATTGAACGAGAAAGAAAGAATGATTGTTCTAAAACGATTTTTTGATGGAAGAACTCAAATGGAAGTCGCTGATGAAATTGGAATTTCACAGGCGCAGGTTTCTAGGCTAGAAAAAAGTGCTATTGTTCATATAAAGAGATTTTATAAATAATTAGAAATGTTGTAGTAAATACCAAGAATAAAACTTGGTATTTACTATTTTTGCATTATACATCAATATTAGAAAGAAGTACCGCTAAAATTTTAGAAGGATTTACAGTTAAAATAAGAAATAATAAAGCCAAAAATGAATATATATAATAAGAAGAAAGTAAAAGGAGAAAGAAAAATGCAAGATAAAGGTTTAGATTTTAAACACAAAGAAGTGGTGAACATTAAGAATGGAAAAAGATTAGGTTATGTACAAGATGTATGTGCAGATTTAGAAACGGGAACAATAACATCCATTATCGTTCCTGGAAGTAATAAGGTATTAAATATTTTTTCTCAAAATAATGAAATTGTAATACCATGGCAAAATATTAAGTGTATAGGAGATGATTTAATATTAGTAGAAATTTAAAATAAAAATGCAATGTAAAAATTATTGATAAAAAAATTGAAATATGTTATTATAAAATTACTATTTGAAAAAGGTATGAGCTATAAAGATTTGGAAATTTCTATGTTATTCAAAACTATATATGCTTCTGAAAAAATATAAAGATATTAAATGGGAGAATTTACAATGATATTATATATAATGATTGGATTAATAATAATAATATTATTATATGTTCTTGTAACATATAATGGATTAATAAAATCTAACAATTTCGTGAAAGAAGCATTTTCAACAATGGATGTATATTTAAAGAAAAGATGGGACTTAATTCCCAATCTAGTTGAAGTTGTAAAAGGGTATGCGAAACACGAAAAAGAAACTATTGAAAAAATTACAGATTTAAGAACAAATACTTATGAAACTATGTCAGCAGATAAGAAAATCGATGTAAATGAACAGTTAACGCAAGGCTTATCAAGAATTATGGCTATTTCTGAAAATTATCCAGACTTAAAAGCGAGTCAAAGCTTTATTGAATTAAGTCATAATTTAACCAAAATAGAAGATGAAATAGCAAATAGTAGAAAATATTATAATGGAACAGTAAGAATTTTTAATAATAAAATTCAAATGTTTCCTAGCAATATTATAGCTAATCTGTTTGGATTTCATTCTGCCAACATGTTTGAGGCAAATACAGATGAAAAAGATAATGTAAAGGTGGATTTATAATATGAAACAAAAGATTTTGAGTGGAATATTGGTTATCATCATGTGTTTTATATTGCTAATACCAAATCAATCACTAGCAGTAATGGAAACTAATGAATATACTATACAATCTTATCATATAAATATGATAGTAAATGAAGATAATACTTTTGACATAACAGAAAATATTACTGCATATTTCAATATAGAAAAGCACGGAATCTATAGAAAGATTCCTCTGAAAAATTCAATTACTAGAACAGATGGATCTAAATCAAACAATAGGGCTAAAATAACAGATATTGATGTAAGTGAAAAATATACTACTTCTAATGAAAACGGGTATAAAGTGATAAAAATTGGAAATCCCCATCAAATACTTACAGGAAAACAGAGTTATACTATTAAATATAAATATAATATAGGAAAAGATCCATTGAAAAATGCAGATGAGTTATATTTTAACTTAATTGGTGATCAATGGGACACAAGTATAAGTAATGTATCTTTTACGATAACAATGCCTAAATCTTTTGATAAATCACTTTTAGGTTTTTCGAGTGGAGAAATGGGGTCAACAGATAGTTCGAATGTAACATATAGTGTAAATGGAAATAGTATTACAGGAAGTACTATAAACACACTAAATGCAGGACAAGCATTAACAGTCAGACTCACTTTACCAGAAGGTTATTTCGCTCAAGCAAGTAGTAATATTGATATGTTTTCTATATTTGTTATAATTTTATGTGCGATATTTATTTTAATCGCAGATAGATTATGGGCAAAATATGGAAAAGATGAACAAGTAGTTGAAACAGTAGAATTTTATCCACCAGATGGGTACAATTCAGCAGAAGTAGGTTTTCTATATAATGGTTCAGTAGATACAAAAGAAATTATATCATTACTTATTTATCTAGCAAATCAAGGTTACTTAAAAATTGAAGAAACACAACCACAAGGAATATCAAAGAAATCTAAAGGTTTTAGAATTACAAAAATAAAAGAATATGATGGGAATAATGAATATGAAAAGTTATTTTTTAATGGGCTTTTTAAAAGGAGAATACCTGGTTCTGTAAATATGATATCTGTTACTTCGGCTGATTTATATGATAATTTCTATACAACATTAAATAGAATAAAATCAAGAATAAACTCAAAAGAGAATAAGAATGAGATATTCGAGTCATCAGCAAGTAGTAAAGGAAGATATTTAATACTAATGATTATTGCTATATTCATTTTAATAACAGTGAAACCTGTTATTGAATATGGAGAGTCAGGAACATTATTATTTGCATTATTGTTTCCACGGAATAGGATTTACTGTATTGATAGGAAGTCTTATAGGTGCAATAAAAATCCCTAAATTGTTTGCAACAATATGGGGGGGAATGTTTGGAGGAATGCCTTGGGCTCTTATAGTATTGCCAGCAATAACTCAAAATGAAGTGTATTTAATAACTTACATTATTGGTGTAATTAGTATTGCAGTATTGATATTATTTGCTAAGATAATGCCCAAAAGGACACCATTTGGAAACGAAATATTAGGAAAACTAAGGGGATTTAAAAGGTTTTTAGAAACAGCAGAAAAACCTCAGCTAGAGGCATTAGTAAATGAAAATCCAGAGTATTTTTATAATATTCTTCCTTATACTTATGCTCTAGGAGTATCAGAGGTCTGGATGAGTCAATTTGAGACAATAGCAATGCAAGCTCCAGGTTGGTATGGTGGTTATAGTACATTTAGTATGCATGAATTTAATCATTTTATGAATGATACAATGAAATCAGCACAAAGTGCTATGTCATCTAGTCCATCAAGTAATAGTGGAGAAAGTTCAGGAGGTGGATCATCCGGAGGAGGTTCTGGAGGAGGTGGAGGAGGTTCATGGTAATCTCCTGTTAAATAAAAAATCACTAATTTTTTAGTGATTTTTTATTTATTAACTTATATAGGAAGAGATGCAAAAAAATAGATATTCAAATTCCTTAGAAGGAATAGAATAAATTTCCATAAAAACTTTCGAAAAAAGTATTGACTTTAAAAAGTAAACATGATATTATAAAAAAGTACTAAGCAACAGACAAAAATTTTAAAAATAAAATTAAGAATTAGTAATAAAAATAAAACAGAATGAATAGAATAAAAACAGAGTGATTACTAGTTTTTTATTTTACCTAAAAGTAGGGTAAAATAAGCTCAAAAAAATTTTTTAAAAAAATTGTCAAAAAGTGTTGACAAACAAAAAAAGGTATAGTATAATACAAAACGTTCCACACAGCAGGAACAAAAAGTACATTGAAAAGTAAACAATAAAATCCTTTAGAGAATAAACCGAAGCGG
>CAMNWO010000015.1 GCA_946565805.1 uncultured Clostridium sp. | reverse complement strand
CTGTACGTTTACCAGCTTTAAAACAAAAAGATATTGATGACTTAAAAACAGCTTGCACACATGATTATGACTATGTTGCTATGTCATTTGCAAGAAATAAAGATGATATCGACCAAGTAAGAAAAGTATTAGATGAAAATGGTGGAAAAGACATCAAAATTATTACAAAAGTAGAAAACGTAGAAGGGCTAGAACACATGGAAGAAATCGTTGAAAATGCAGATGTTCAAATGATTGCTCGTGGTGACATGGCTACTGAAACAGATTTTACAGAACCACCAGTTATGCAAAAAAGATTTATTAAATTATCAAACAAAGCAAGCAAACCAGCTATTACAGCAACACAAATGCTAGAAACTATGACATATAATCCATTACCAACCAGAGCAGAAGCAAGTGACGTTGCAAACGCTATTTATGATAGAACAAGTGCAGTTATGTTATCTGGAGAATGTGCAATGGGAAAATATCCAGTAGAATGTGTTAAAACTATGGTAAAAATAGCAAATAGAGTAGAAAAAGATATCGATTACTGGAAGAGATTTAGAAGCAAAGAAGATATCAAAATGGATGATCTTGAAAGCAAAATAGCTTATTCAACAGCTGTTATGGCAATGAACTTAAATGCGGATGCTATTGTATGTTACACCAATACAGGTGACTCTGCAAGAAGATTTGCTGGATTAGGAGTAGAATGCCCAATCTTAGCAATTACAGATAACAGAAGAACTTTCAACCAATTAGCAATTGCTTGGAACGTAACTCCTGTTTATGTAGAAAAGAAAGAAAATATTGATGATGTTGTAGCAGAAGGAATTGAAAAATTAAAACAAAAAGAAATTCTAGAAAAAGGTGATACTATCGTTGTTTCAGGAGGAGCTAAATGGTTAGATGCTGCTGAAGATAGTAAACTTATTGGAGGAATTGCAAGAATTTAGGAATGAAAAATTGTTGTACTTAATGGTACAACAATTTTTTTACGCATGTATTACAAAAAGATTAAAATTTTGTAACATAAAATAAATAACTTGAAAAAAATCATGAATAGATATATAATGGTGACATAAATATGGTGCACAAAAACTACAACTCTGGTGATGAAAAATTCAAAATTAAAGGAGAAGAAATGGATCAAAAGATAACACAAGAAAAAGCGATAACTTTAATTGCCTTGATTATAACAATTATTGTACTTATTATTCTAGCAGGAGTGACAATTGCTATTCTAATGGGTGAAAATGGAATGATAAAAAGAGCCAAGATAGCAAAAGAGGAAACTAAAAAGGCAGAATATGAACAAGAGTTGAAATTGATTGGAAATGGACTACAACCAGACAGAGTGCTTAATCAATGGGATAATCAAACCTATATGGACAAATATGAAAAAGAAATAGAAAAAGATGATATGTTTAAGGAGGCACAAGAAATTAAACAATTACCGAATACTCCTCAAATAACAATACAAGTAATCGTAAAAGAAGGGTGGATTTATTGGGTAATTGTGGATGGTGTGGAATATGTAGGAAAATTAGGAGAAGACATACCACCAGATTTAGAGCTAGAAAAAGGAAACATTAAATTTGATTATGATCCATCTGACTGGACGAATCAAAAGGTAAAAGTAAGTATGGAAACCAATGTAGAAGGATATACTTTGCAATATTCACTAGATGCTATTTATTGGGAAAATTATACAAAGCCAGTAGTTGTTGAAAATAACAATCAAGCGATCCATGCAAGATTAATAAATAAAATAGGAGAAGAAGGTGGACATGAAACTACTAATATAACAATTATAGATAGATTGTCACCAGAAAAATTAGAACCAACTGTAACCAAAACAGAAAATACAATTACACTAACAGGAAATACTACAGATGCAGAGGCAACAGCGATCGATGGATGTAGTGGAGTTGAGAAATATTATTTTAGTAAAGATAATGGAGTAACATGGGAACCAGCAGAAGGACAAACAGAAGAAAATTATACTTTTACTAACTTAGCAGGAGGAACAACCTATTCTTTAAAAATGAAAGCAGTAGACAAAGCTGGAAATGAAACAGTATCCACAAATGAACTGAAAGAAAAAGTATTAGGTGTTTACGTTTCATTAAAAGGAAATACATTAGGATTTTATGATAATGAGGAACAAGCGAAAGAGGGAGCTACCAAGTATTATGGAAATGTAGTAGGAAGGGTTTTTAAACGTACTTGGTCCACAGGCCCAGATACACCATGGTATGGAGATAGGGGAAACATTCAGGTGGTGAATATTGCAACGAAATTAGAACCCATTAATATGGCTTGCTATTTTTCAGATTTAACAGAATTGATTACTATACAAAATATAGAAAATATCAATACCCAAAATGTAACAAGTATGTTTGCATTGTTCTATAACTGTACTAAACTAACTAGTATAGATGTGTCAACTTTTAGCACAAGTAATGTTGAAACAATGGATGCGATGTTTAATAATTGTGAAAATCTTAGAACATTAACAGGCTTGTCGAATTTTAATACAAGTAAAGTTACTAATATGAATAGTATGTTTGCAGGTTGCAAGGAATTAACTACTATAGATATATCTGGTTTTAATATGGGCAATGTAACAGAAATGGGATATATGTTTATGAAATGTTCAAACTTAACGACTATAAAATTTCCAGAAGATATAGATACAAGTAAAGTAACCTTTATGCGTGAAATGTTTGAACTATGTGAAAAATTAGTTGATGTTGATGTTTCAAAATTTAATACACAAAATGTAGAAAATATGAATACGATGTTTTCGAATTGTAAAAGACTAAAAAATATTGATGTAAGTCATTGGAATACAGAAAATGTGACGGACATGACAAATATGTTTATGCGTTGTAGTAGTTTAACAACATTAGACTTATCAAACTTTAATACCAAGAAGGTAACTAATATGAACAATATGTTTTACTATGCTACAAATTTAACTAAAATTTATATAGGACCTGATTGGAGCGTAGCTAACAGCAGTACAGGCCAAATGTTTGTAGGATGTGAAGCAGATATAATCAGGTTGGAAAAATAAAGATAAAATAAAAAAGCAACAAATTTTCATACCTATGAAAAAGCGTTGCTTTTTTTTAGTATAATGTGATATACTATATCTATCAAAAAAGAAAGGAGAAAGGGTCTAAGGCAACCTGTCCCAAATTGCGACACAATGTCGGGTTTGGTGCCTGTCCCAGAAGTAGCCAAAATGAAACCAATTGTAGCCATTATACGGAAAACCAAATGTAGGAAAATCCACCTTTTTTAATTATTTAGCAGGAAGCAGAATTTCGATAGTACAAGACACACCAGGTGTGACTAGAGATAGAATTTATGCTGAAACTAATTGGAGAGGAAGAGACTTTACTTTAATTGATACAGGTGGTATTGAACCAGAATCAGAAGATATTATTTTATCACAAATGAGAGAACAAGCTAAGCTTGCAGTAGCTATGGCAGATGTTATTCTATTTTTAACAGATGTAAGACAAGGAGTAACTGCAGCTGATAGAGAAATTGCATTAATGCTTAAAAAATCTGGAAAACCAATTGTATTAGTATGTAACAAAGCGGATAACTTTGACAAAGATAAACAAGAAGCTTATGAATTTTATAATTTAGGAATAGGAGACCCTTATCCAATATCAGCAGCTAATGCCATTGGAATAGGAGATGTGCTAGATAAAATTTATGAAAGTTTTCCACCAAAAACAGAAGGAGAAGAAGAAAGTAACATCATAAAAGTAGCAGTTATTGGAAAACCAAATGTAGGAAAATCATCTTTAATCAATAAAATATTAGGAGAAAATAGAGCCATTGTCAGTGATATAGCAGGAACAACACGTGACGCAATTGATACCGAATTTGAAAATGAAAATGGAAAATATGTATTGATTGATACAGCAGGGGTTAGGAGAAAAAGTAAAGTAAAGGAATCGATTGAAAAATTTAGCATTATGAGAACCTTGCTAGCAATTGAAAGAGCAGATGTATGTCTAATGCTGATAGATGCTACAGAAGGAGTAACAGACCAAGACGCTAAAATTGCAGGAGAAGCACATGAAGCAGGAAAAGGTGTTATCATAGTAGTTAATAAATGGGATGCTGTTGAAAAAGAAACAGGAACCTTAGAAAAATACAAAAAAGAAGTATATGACAAATTAAAATACTTATCTTATGCACCTATGATATTTATATCAGTGAAAACAGGACAAAGAGTACACAAACTATTTGACTTAATTAACTATGTAGCAGAGCAGAATGCAATGAGAATAGCTACATCAGTCTTAAACCAAGTAATCAATGAAGCAATTGCCATAGTACAACCACCAACAGACAAAGGGAAAAGACTAAAAATATATTATGGAACACAAGCTTCAACCAAACCACCAACATTTGTTATTTTTGTAAATAATAAAGAATTATTTCACTTTTCATATGAAAGATATCTGGTTAATCAAATTAGAAAAGAATTTGGATTAGAAGGAACACCAGTTAGAATTATTGTTAGAGAAAAGAATGAAAAAGACGTTTAAAAGGTTGCCAACGGTTCCGGGTTTAAATGGCAACTTACTATTCGTTTTTATAAAAAGCAAATAATATTTCTTAAGTTGCCATTTAAACCCGGAACCGTTGGCAACTCATTAAGGAGGAAAAAATGGTAGAATGTATTATTATGGCAATTATTGCCTATTGTATAGGAAGTATCAATTTTTCTGTTATCATTAGCAAAAAGATAGCAGGATTTGATGTAAGAGAAAAAGGAAGCGGAAATGCAGGAAGTACTAATATGCTTCGTTCAGTAGGGAAAAAGGCGGCAGCTATTACCTTATTATGCGATGTCTTAAAAGGAGTAGTAGCCATTGTAATTTCTATCCTAATAGGAAATATAGTAAAAGAAGCCAATAAAGAATTATTACTTCAAATTGCAGGAATTGCAGTTGTAATAGGACATACTTTCCCTATTTTCTTTGAATTCAAAGGAGGAAAAGGAGTAGCTACATCACTACGGAATTTTATTAATGAGTAATTGGAAAATAGGATTAATTTGTTTAGTATTTGCTTTAATATTAATGCTATTAACAAGAATGGTATCATTAGGATCCTGTACAGCAGCTATATTATTTCCAGTATTAACCTTATTTATTGATGATAGTTATACAGTATTATCAGCAGGGAAAAGCGGAAGTTCCTATTTAATATATAGTATTATTTTAGCAATAATTGTTTTATATAATCATAGAAGTAATATAAAAAGATTAATGAATGGAACAGAGAATAGACTAAGTTTTAAAAAATAAAATTGCCAATAAAAACGGACCTTTTGGCAAAAAAGGAGAAACGAATGAAGAAATTAATTACAATCATTATCATTGCTATTATGGTATTTATGTTTGGACAGGTATATGCGGTAGATACCTTTGAAATAGAATTTAAAACATTAAATAATAAGAAAAATGAAAAATTTGACTTATACCTATTATTACCAGAAGACTATATCAATTTTGCTATCCAAGAAGCAAATTTGGATTTGGTTTATGCGGGAGCAAGTACAATAAAGAAAAACGAAATTCCAGGAGTTATGGTAAAAAAGGAAAATGTACAAGAAGAAATTTATACAGAAAGCGAAACAGAATATGTGCAAATTCGATTAGAAAAGGCAAATGGAATTTATACATTTGATTTGTTAGAAAATTATCCTAAAATGGATATTAAATATAGAATAAAAAACCTAAAAAAAGATTATATTGTACATATAGATAATTTTAAAATTGAAAAAGGAAAATGCGAAATTGAATATGATTATGCAAAAGATACAATCAAGCAACCAGATAAAAGAGTAATGCCATCTGGTATCATAGCATTAATTGTAATTTTAATTGCAATTGTAATAGTTGCTGGAATAGCACGTATAAAAGGAAGGAAATAGAAATATGAGAAAAATAGGAATAATAGGAAGTGGAAGCTGGGGAGTAGCATTAGCAACACATTTAGCAAGATGTGGGAATGAAGTTAAAATATGGTCCTTTAGTGAAGAAGAGAGAAAAGCATTAAACGAAGAAAGAAAATGTAAGTTTTTACCAGGATTAGAAATACATAAAAATATAACCTGTTATAATGATTTTGAAGAAGTTATAAAAGAGGCTGAATTTATTTTACATGTAACTCCATCTAAATTTACAAGAGAAGTTTTTAAACAATATAAGCAATATGTAGGAAATAAGCCAGTTATTATCTGTTCAAAAGGGTTTGAAAAAGAAACATTAAAAACGTTAGATGAAGTTATATTAGATGAATTACCAACAGCAAGAGTAGGAGTATTATCTGGACCAAGTCATGCAGAGGAAGTTTCTATAGCCATTCCAACAGTTTTAGTAGTAGCTTCTCAGCATGACGACATTTTAGAAATGTTACAAGAAACGTTCATGTGTAAGGAAATGAGGATTTACACATCAAAAGATGTAAAAGGTGTAGAACTTCGGAGGAGCTTTAAAAAATATTATTGCTTTTTGTGCAGGAGTGGCAGCAGGCATTAATTTAGGGGACAATACTTTTGCAGCTTTAATTACAAGAGGATTAAATGAATTAACACGATTAGGAGTAGAACTACGGAGGAAAACAAGAAACATTTTATGGATTGAGTGGATTAGGAGACTTGATTGTGACTTGTTTAAGCGAACACAGTAGAAATAGAAGAGCAGGAAAACTAATTGGTCAAGGAAAAACATTAGAAGAGACAAGAAAAGAAGTTGGGATGGTAATTGAAAGCATTGACAATATCGAAGTAGCATATGAGCTATGTAAAATACATAAAATTGATATGCCAATAGTAGAAGTCGTTTACAAAGTGATCTATGAAAATCTAGAGCCACAAGAAGCAGTTAAAAAATTAATGACAAGAAACAAAAAAAGTGAATAATAAATGTATAAAAGTCAAATAATAAGAATGTCGTATTAGGGACATATCATAAAGAATAAGATTAAAAACAAAAAGGAAAGGAGCGATAAAAATGGAGTTTTTTGATAAATTAGGAAAAAAGGCATCCGAAGCAGCTAAAATAACAGCTGATAAAACTGGAAAATTAGCCAAAGAGACTAAACTTAAATTCAAAATGGGAGAATTAAGAAACCAAATAAATGATATTTATCAAGAAATTGGTAAAAGAGTATATGAAAAACATATAAGAGAAGAAGATATCTGTATTAAAAAGGATTTAGAGGAACAATGTACAAAAATTGATGTTCTAAGTGATGAGATAGATAGTTTATTAAAAGAATGTTTGGAGTTAAAAGATAAAAAGCAATGTCAAAGTTGTTACAAAGAAATTGAAAAAGATGTGAAATTTTGTCCAAATTGTGGAGAAAAACAAACACAAGAACAACCAAAAGAAGTAGAAGTATTAGAAAAATTAGAGAATACGGAAGTAGCAGAAGAAAAAGAAACAGAAAAACAAATAGTAATAGAAGAATTACAAGAAACTATAGAAAGCAAAGAAGACAACCAATCAGAGGAAACAACTGAAACGAAACAAGACAACGAAGAAAAATCTAATTTAGAAAAAACAGTAGAAATAGAATCAAATGTAACATTAGAAGATAATGACGAGGATGAAAAAGAATAAGGAAGGAGATTATGCTGGCTATTTAGTCAGCATAAATTAATGAAATGAAAATAGTAGTACAAAGAGTAAAAAATGCACAAGTTGAAGTAGAAGAGAAAACAGTAGGAAAAATAGGAAAAGGTTTTTTGGTGTTATTAGGTGTTACTCATAATGATACAAAAGAGCAAGCAGATTATTTAGTGAAAAAACTTTGTAAATTACGTGTATTTACAGATGAAAATGACAAAATGAATTTAGGATTAAAAGATATCCAAGGAGAATTATTAATTGTATCACAATTTACCTTATATGCAGACTGTTCCCAAGGAAATAGACCATCTTTTATAGAAGCAGCAAAGCCAGAGCAAGCCAATGAATTGTACGAATACTTTTGTGCTGAATGTGAAAAAAATGATATTCGAGTAGAAAAAGGTATATTTGGTGCCGATATGAAAGTTAGCTTATTAAATGACGGACCAGTTACCATTATTTTAGAAAAATGAGACAAAGGGGGACAGGTCTTGTGAGACATTCAAGACCTGTCCCCACTGTCTCACAAGACCTGTCCCCCTTTGTCTCATTTTCTCAATAAGGAAAACGCTCATAAAGATATTTGATAATATCGTTAGCATTTTCTTCGGAAACATGGACAAAAACATCTTTATCTAAACTAATCCACATAGTTAAGTCAAAATCTTCACAGTTATCAATAAAAGCACCAATAATTTCTGCTAATTCTACGGGATTAGCATATTTTTTTTCCCAATTCAAATGATTTTCTATATCGAAATCAGTATTATAAAAATGGCTTAGAAATCGATTTAATTCGCCTTTTTTTTCGCTATATAAATTAACAGTTACTAACATAAAATCTCCTAAAAACTTTCTTTTTATTAGTATAAAAAATATAATAAAATTTATACATAGAATAAAGTAAAACAAAAATGCAAATACTAGAAAAAATAGAAAACTTTAAGGGAGGTTTCAAACTTGAAAAATATAAGAAGAGTTGGATATATTGTACTAATTGTAATCGTAATAGTGTTATCATTAACGATTTATACCAATACGAGTAAAGGAAATGGAAAAGAATTAAAAGATAAGACTTTTTCTCAAATCAAATATATGGAAGGAAAAATTGCTAATTTATTAAATTCAATGAACAATATAGAAGTAAGAAATTATAGTGTGATAACAAGTGAAATGTCAAAAGCAACTACAGAAAAATCTAAAAGCGAAAATGAAAGTGGAAGTGGAAGTAGTGGAGGTCAGCAAGAAGGAGGAACAACATCTGCAGGAGGCAGTTCGTCTGGTCAACAGGCAGGGGAAGAAGACTCGAGCCAAGGGGCAACTGATGGAAAGACAGAAAAGCAGAAAAAATTTGAATTGAAGGCTACAGGTGTATTAACTAAAACAGAAGATATCAATTGGGATATCATAAAAAATGAAGTAGAGAATGTATATACATCTCTTCCAAGTATTACAATGGATTTATATCAATTTAATATTAATCAAGAGGATATTTTAGGATTTAATACACAATATGACAAGCTAACCAATGTAATAAAAGATGAGAAAAAAGAAGAATCATTAGCTGAATTAGCAAATCTGTATCAATATTTTCCAAAATTTTTGAAAGGTTCAGGTCAAGAAGAGTTGTATACAGTATTAATAGAAACAAAAGCAAATATATTCCAAGCTTATGCTAAATTAGATTCTCAAAACTGGCAAGAAATTTCGAACGATGTCAAAAAAGCAATTGACACATACTCAAAATTGCTAACCAATACAGAGATTGATGCAAGAAAACAGTATGATATCAGTAAAGGATATGTTATGATAAACGAACTTCAAAATGCAGTTAATTTAAAGGATACAGCTGTATTTTTAATAAAATATAAAAATCTACTAGAAGAATTTAATAATATATGATATAACTTTTTCAGGTAAAATTACAAAACGAAGGTCTATTTTCATATACATTTTTTGAGAATAATGTTATAATGAGAACGATAACTACTAATCTGTAGAAATAAACATGTATAAAAAGTAAAAGAAAAAGGAGTTGATTAGTTATGACTGAAAAGAAATTAGAAAACACTTCAATTCACTATTGGATTAATGATACTAAAGTTGGAAGTGCCATAATATTTATACACCCTGCATTTGCAAATCATACTTGTTTTGATACGCAGTTAGATTACTTTAGAGATTATAGAGTTATTACAATAGATTTAATAGGACACGGCAAATCAATAGGAAAAGGAACAATCGAAGATACTGCTCTCTATATAAATCAAATTATGGAAATAGAAAAGATTGATAAAATCAATTTAGTTGGAGTGTCTATTGGAGCAGTATTGGCTCAAGATTTTGCAAATAAATATCCAAGCAAAGTATCTTCTCTAACTTGTATAGGTGGATATGATAATAATAATTTCGATAAAGATTTGCAAAAGGGTAATACAAAACAGCAAATGAAAATGATGTTAAAGGCAATGCTTTCCATAAAAGCATTTGCCGAAGATAATAAAAAAATATCAGCATATACAAAGGAAGCACAAGAGAAATTTTATCAGATGAATTTAGAATTTAAAAAGAGTTCATTTAGATATTTTGCAACACTTGATAAAGTGGTTAATAAATATAAAACCCCAAAAAGAGATTATCCGCTTTTAATTGGAGTTGGAGAATATGATAATGATATGGCAAAAAAGGCATCAATAATTTGGCACAAATCAGAGCCAGATAGTGAATATGTAGAATTTTCTGGAGCAGGACATATAGTTAATATGGACACGCCAGAACAGTTTAATAAAGTTTTAAAAAGGGTAATTAGATAGCTACAAACATCATTTTACAGATTACAAAGTTTTGCTCATTTATTGGACTTTTTAAACTTTATATGATACAATAGAACGAGAGTAAATTGAATAGTCGCTGGTAAATATCCGAAAGGAATTACGAGAGGAAAGTCCGGGCTTCATAGAGCAAAGATGCTAGATAACGTCTAGTGAGGGTGACCTTAAGGAAAGTGCAACAGAAAATAACCGCCAAGAGATTGGTAAGGGTGAAAAGGTGAGGTAAGAGCTCACCGCCCCTATGGTGACATGGGGGGCAGTGTAAACCCCATCTGAAGCAACACCTAAATAGAAGATTAAGCCTGCTCGGCGCCTTCTAAATTGCGTGGCTTGAGATATATAGCAATATATATCCTAGATAAATGGCTATTTTAAAAGACAGAACCCGGCTTACAGATTTACTCTTTTTTTGTTGCCCAAAATTTTGACAAAAAAAGCACAAGAGTGTTATAATCCACATAAAGAAGGGAAATGGCTAGTTCTGGGACAGGCACGAAACTAGCCAAAGTGGATAGCTTTGTGCCTGTCCCAGAACTAGCCAAAACATGACAAAGGAAGTGAAAACTAGTGAAAAAAATAAATTTTTTAGCAACAGATGGTGTACTACTTAATGGAATACTATATGAAAGCGAATCAAATAATAAAACGGCTATTTTAGCTATTCATGGAATGGTCAGTAATTGCTTAAAGAAAGAGATGAAATAATAGCAAACAAAGTAAATGAAGCAGGAGTTGACTATTTTTGCTTTAATAATAGAGGAAGTGAACTAGTAAAATATATTCAAAAGGAAATTGAGGGAAAAAAAGAGAAAAAACTGGGAGGAACTTCTTATGAAGAGATATTAGAAGGATACGAAGATATCGTAGGTGCGATGTTAAAACTAAAAGAATTAGGTTATCAAAATATCTACTTACAGGGTCATAGCTTAGGATGTACCAAAATTGTGTATACTTACCATGAATTAAAAGAAGAAAACGATACCCTATTAGAAAATATCAAGGGAGTAATATTACTTTCCCTAATTGATATTCCTGGAACTTTGCAAGTTTATTTAGGAGACAACTTCACCAACTATTTAAAAATAGCAGAAGAGAAAGAAAAAGAGGGAAAACTGCTAGAACTAATGCCCAAAGAAGCATTTATCTATCCAGTAAGTGTAAAAAACTTTCTAAGATATGCACGTGACAATCAAGAAATTGATTTTGCTAACTATGGAAAAGATAAAGAATTAGAAAAATTAAACAGTATTGAAGTTCCTTTATTTATGAGATGGGGAAATGTAAAAGAAATGATTGTACAAGAAGCAGAAGAGTTAACACACATACTTAACAATCAGATTACAAATCCTAATAAAGATATTGATTATATCGATGGAGCAAATCATAGTTATGAGGGAAAAGAAGAAATCTTAGCAGAACAAATCTTAGCATTTATTAAAAAATAAGGAGAAAAAACAATGGCAAATATCTTTGATTACATGAATTGGAGAGATTTGAAATTAAAACAAGTAGAATTTAATGAAATTGATAATCTGATTTTGGCAAGACTATCTTACTTCCCATTTGATGGATATCTACAAGAAGGCGAAGAAATAACGCTAAAAGAAGCCTATCGTAGATATAAGGAGGTAGGAACAACAGGAAGAATTTTACAACAAGAAGACATTGATTTATATCCAATTCTTGCCAATAGTACCAGATTTGGAAATATGATACTTTGTAACTATACCAATAAAATTGATCCCATTCAAGAAAAACAATTCTCAGCCATTACTATATTGATGGAAGATGGGACAATGTACATAGCCTATAGAGGAACAGATAACACGATAGTTGGCTGGAAAGAAGACTTTAATATGAGTTTTAGTGAATTAGTACCAGCTCAAATAGATGCAGTAGCTTATTTAGAAAAAGTTGCCAAACAATATAAAAGAAAAATTCGTGTAGGAGGACACTCTAAAGGAGGAAACTTGGCAATTTATGCATCAGCGTTTTGTTCATCCAAAGTACAAAAAAGAATTATGAATGTCTATAATAATGACGGACCAGGATTTTGCGATAAAATTGTCAACAGCCAATCGTATCAAAAAATATTAGATAGAGTACATACTTATATTCCACAAACCTCTATTATTGGAAGGCTATTAAATCACCAAGAAGAAATGACAATTTTGAAAAGTACGGAAACAGGAATTATGCAACATGATTTATATTCGTGGCAAGTTCTAGGCGGAAAATTTGTAGAAGATGAGTTAACAAGCTCAAGTGAATTTATGGATAAAACAATCACGAATTGGCTAAAAGAAGTAACGCCAGAGCAAAGAGGAAAATTTATAGATACTATATTTGAAATTTTAAATACCACACAGGCAGAAACATTAACAGACATAAAAAATAAAGTATTTTCGAATACTAAACTGATGATAAAAACTTATCAAAACTTAAGTCAAGAAGATAAAAAGATGATAACCAAAACGATAGAAGAATTTTTACGTATTGGAAGAAATAATATTCGAAGAACAAAAATAAAAAGAGAGTAAACAACATACAAAGGAGAAAAAAGAACCATGAACGAAGAAAAAGGAATGATAGAGAAAAGAAAACAAAATATGAAGATATATTCATTATATCGAGCTATATCTTGTGATTTAATATTTTACTATGCCATAGAATTTTTATTTTTAACACAAGTAAAACAGATAAGTCCTTCTGATATTGTTTTAGGTGGTGCTTTCTATTCTATTTTTATGATTATTTTTCAAATTCCAGCTAGTATCATCATTGATAAAATAGGAACCAGAAAATGTACAATTTTAGCTAATATATTTAATATTATATTTGTTATACTAATCATGGGATGCGAAAACTTAGGAATATTAATTTTAGCACAATTTATTAGTGCACTATGTTTTTCACTAAAAGATATATCAGATAAAGCACTTATCCAATATTCTATTCCAGAAACAACGAAACAAGGAGAAATATTTTCTAAACTAGAGGGAAAGGGAGCAAAAGATTATTATTTGCTAAATGCTATAACTTATGTGCTTTCGGGCTTTCTATACATAATAAACCCTTATATTCCTATCATAGGAAGCTTATGTTTTACCATACTTGCTACTTTCATGTCACTAGGTTTTGAGGATGTAGAAGAAGAAAAAAGAGAAAAACAAGATACCAAAAAATATATGACAGACTTATGGGAGGGAGTAAAATTTATTACAAAATCGCAACGATTAAGAAGCTTATTCTTATATTCAGGAATTAGTTGGGGTGTTTTTTGCTTGATGGGAACCTATCGTTCTAGCTTGTTAGTAGACATTGAAACACCAGAACAAGTAATTACTATTATAGCAGCTATTATAAGCATTGCTGCAGCGATTGGATCTAAAAAACAAAAACAATTTCATAAACACTTTCGAAATAAAGCCTTATCTACTATCTTAATCATAGTAACCATTTCTATTTTAATAGCAGGAATAACAGGAATTATCAATATTTCTTATGGTGTAAGTTTAAGCATCATAACAATTTCTTTTGTTATGATTGACTTATCAAAAGGAATGGGAGAGGTATTAGCGAGTAGATACCTAAGCAACTTTGCTAGTGAAAAAATATTAACACAAATATATGCCGTCAATGCCATTAGCAGAAACTTATTTAGAGCTATTATCAGTTTCTTAGGAGCTTACTTATTAGGTATTACAAGTACAGCAAACAGTATGATTTTAATAGGAATTATATTATTAATTACGGTTTTAGGACTTATGAGTTATATGAAAACAAGATTAGGACTAAAACCGAAAGAATATGATAAAACTGAATTTTTCGAAAGATGAGACAAAGGGGACAGGTCTTTAGTGAGACAAGGGGGACAGGTCTTAACTGTCTCATTTGAAATATATTTATTATAATAAGAAGTATTTTATTAATAAATGAGACAGTTAAGACCTGTCCCCCTTGTCTCACTAAAGACCTGTCCCCCTTTGTCTCATAGAAGTAATAAGATGTTAAAGGAAAAATAAAGGAGATAATTTTATGAAAAATAAGAAAGCAATCATTGCAACAATAATTGTAATTTTAGCAATTGGAGTGATAGGAGCAGGAAATGTAATTACCAAAAAACAAAGTGAAGAAAAAGCAAAACAAGCACTAATAGAATTTATTGGACTTATCAATGATAAAAATTATGAAGCTATGTACGAAAAAGTAGTCTCTATGAATATGAGTAAAGAAGATTTTATCAATCGAAATAAAAATATTTATGAAGGAATTGATAGTAGTGATATCAAAATAGAAATTCAAAAAATAGAAAAACAAGAAGGAAATTATCAAATTGATTATCATGAAAAGATGTATACAGCAGGAGGGGAAGTGGATTTTAGCAACACTGTCATAATAGAAAAAGAAAACAAGGAATATAAACTGAAATGGTCTTCTAGATTTATTTTTCCAGACTTAGAAGAAAATCAAAAAGTAAGAATTTCGAAGATTAAAGCTAAAAGAGGAGATATTTTAGACCGAAATGATGTAAAACTAGCAACGGATGGAAACATCTTATCAGCAGGAATAGTACCAGGAAAATTAGGAGAAAACAAAGAAGAAACTATTATCAAAATAGCAGAGCTAACAGGTGTTTCTGCAGAATATATCAACCAACAATTAAATGCTTCTTGGGTAAAAGAAGATACGTTTGTTCCTGTCAAAAAAATTTCAGCAACTAATACAACATTAAAAGAAAGTTTACTTCAAATGCCAGGAATATTAATTAATCAAGAAGCAGGAAGGGTCTATTCGTTAGGAAAAGAAGCGGGACATATAATAGGATATGTACAAGCAATTAATGCCGAAGAGCTAGAAGCAAATGAAGGAAAAGGATACAATACAACTAGCAAAATAGGAAAGTCAGGACTAGAAAAGGCTTATGAAGAAAGATTACGTGGTATTGACGGAACAGAAATTTATATCATAGATGAAAACGGAAATCGAATGAAAGAAATTATCAAACAAGATAAAAGAGATGGAAAAGACGTAAAACTTACCATTGACAGTAGTCTGCAAACTAAAATTTATGAACAAATGAAAGAGGATAAAGGACTTTTTGTTGCCATGCAACCCAAAACAGGAGAGCTATTGGCATTAGTGAGTACACCAACTTTCGATTCCAACGACTTTGTAGTTGGAATGACTAATAAACAATGGGAAACACTAAATAATGACGAGAGTAAGCCACTATACAATCGATTCGTACAAAAATATTGTCCAGGTTCAACTTTTAAACCAGTAACAGGAGCCATTGGTTTGACAACTGGTAAAATAAGTGCAAACGAGGATTATAATTATACAGGAACGAGTTGGAAAAAAGACAATTCATGGGGAAATTATCAAATTACAACATTAACAGCGTATAGTGGTGCTAAAAACCTATTAAATGGAATAATCCATTCAGATAACATTTATTTTGCTCAATCAGCTTTAAAAATAGGAGCAAAAACATTAGCAGAAAATCTAGATAAAATAGGTTTTAATGAGAACATAGAATTTCCACTAAATTTAGCAAAATCACAATATGCGAATCAAAATGGAAAGCAAATAGAAGGAGAAACGAAATTAGCAGATACGGGATATGGACAAGGAAGTGTTCTAGTTAACCCAATCCATATGGCATCTATCTATTCAGCATTTGCTAATCAAGGAAATATGTTAAAGCCATACCTTGAATATGCGGATGGTAAAACAGAAATATTAAAATCAGAAGCTTTTACAGCAGAAGCAGCTAATACCATTAAAGAAAGTTTAATACAAGTGGTAGAAAGTCCACAAGGTACAGCAAATGATATGAAAATAAGTGGTATAACAATTGCCGGAAAAACAGGAACAGCAGAATTAAAAACTTCAAGTGAAGATAAGAAAAGTGGAACTTTAGGATGGTTTGATTGTTTTACTGATGATTTGTTACTTGTTGGCATGGTAGAAAATCAACAAAATAATCAAGATGGAGGAAGTCATTATTTGATTAAAAAAATAAGGACATTTTATGACAGATAAATAATTATTTTCTATATAATTAATCCATTTTTTGTTTTTATAATTGTTTTCACTGAACTGTAACAATTATTATAAAAAGAAAGGTCTAATCTATAGACTTTTCTTCTTTTTTTCGATATAATAAAAGCACAATTGGAGTAATAGGAGGAACAAAAAATGTATGAAAGAAGTGCTATCGTTTTAGAAAGATACATGGAAGAAATTTTAAAGCTAAATAAAAGATACAATCTAAAGAAAAATAATGAAAATTATAAGAATCTAATAGAGGAAATAGAAAACTATCAAAACATGACAAATCAAGGGATAGCAGTTATGCAGGAATTTGATGATACAGCAGAACAAATCGAAAATTTACAACAAAGACAAGAAAAGTTATATAGAGAGAATAAAGAACTAGAGGAAACAAGAACCCAACTATTTAAAGATTTAGGAGAAGATGCCAGAACACTAGAACATAAACTAACAAAAATAGAAAAAGAATTAGAAGAAAATAACAGCGATTTAAAAGAAATTAGAGAAGATTTTATAGAATGTTTAAGTGATTTTTCAAAAAAACAAAAAGAAAGAAATAAGTGTGAAAAAGAAAGAAGAGTAGGAGAAGCTAAACACATAGAATACATCCAAAGAACGAATGAAGAATTTAGCCAAATTGATGTAAAAGACATTACGAATCTAAAAGACTTTATCAGTTCAGAAAAGGAATTAGTTAGACAAGAAGCCTTAAACATTATGACAAAAAACGGAAAAAATGAAAGAATAGCATTTAACCAAGATGTATTAAAAAAAGCAATCAACACAAGGATTGACATTGCAGAAAAGGAAGCAGAATGTTACATATTAATATTTGATAGAATGAGAAAAATATTAGCAGAAAAAGATACAGAAACTATAAAATTGCAAAAATACAAAAAAGCCTTAAGAGACACAAGTGTGAAATTAGCTTTCTTAAAAGCACAAAAAGAATACATTGTAGGATTTTTAGACTATGAAAGAATGACAGCCATTAGTGGACCACGTGCACATAAAAAAATGATGATAGAAGCATGTAACAATTTCGAATTAGATATGATGCAAATTAAAAATTTATATGAATTAATTTTAAAAGAAATTAGTAATAAATCAACACAAAAAGCATATAAAGAATTGTATAATAAAACCTATTTAAGAAATATAGAAGACAAAGAGAAAAACTTTGAAGAAGAAGTTAATAATGTTAATATTAGTATGGGAACGGTGATCAACTCAAATTATTGGAGGATTGAAGGAATTAAAAATATTTATATGGTATTTCAAGAAGAAGTTTCTCAAAAATTTGAAAAAGATCTAACAGAATACAGAATAGAAGAACAAGAAGAAATATTTGATGATGAATATGAAGAAGACGAAGAAGAACTATATCAAGATGATGAATACGATAATTATGAAGACTATGAAGATGATACAGATGATAAAGCGGAAGACAATAAAGATGAGAGTGAGGATGACGACCAGAAAAAAGACAGTGACAATTATGAAGAGAATATATACAAATATAAATTCGAAGAGGACAGTGATAATTACGAAAGTAATATTTACCAATACAGATATGAAGAAAAAAATGATAAAGAAGAAAAAGTAGAGCAAGAAGAATTTGACGTAGAGGAAAGCTTAGAAGAAATCATACAAAAAAGCAGAAAAAAAGAAAACAAAGGCAGATTATTTAACAAGCTATTTAAAAAATAGAGATTAAAGAGAGAATCTTATAAATGAAGATGTGTCCCAGATTGCACCAAAAGGAGCAAAAAGAAACGTCCCTAAAGGACCCAAAGGAGGAAATATGTTAAAATTACAAAAAATAACTAAGGAGTATTTATCAGGAGATAGTGCTGTAAAAGCACTAAAAGGAATTGATATTGAATTTAGAAAAAATGAATTTGTGTCTATATTAGGGCAAAGTGGATGTGGAAAAACAACATTATTAAATATTATAGGAGGATTAGACCAATATACATCAGGTGATTTAATTATTAATGGTAAATCGACTAAAAAGTTTAAAAGTAAAGATTGGGATGCTTATCGAAATTATTCCATTGGATTTGTATTTCAAAGCTATAATTTAATTCCTCATCAAACGATTCTTTCGAATGTAGAGCTAGCTCTAACTATTTCAGGAGTATCTAAAAAAGAAAGAAAACAAAGAGCAATAAAAGCTTTAGAAGAAGTGGGATTAGGAGAGCAAATCCATAAAAAGCCAAACCAATTATCTGGGGGACAAATGCAAAGAGTAGCTATTGCTAGAGCATTAGTAAATAATCCAGATATTATCTTAGCGGATGAGCCAACTGGTGCATTAGATACTAAAACTAGTGTACAAATTATGGAAATTTTAAAAGAAATAGCAAAAGAAAAATTAATTATTATGGTTACACATAATCCTGAACTAGCTGAAAAATACTCTACTCGAATTGTAAAAATCTTAGATGGTGTTATCACAGATGACTCGAAACCATTTACAGAAGAAGAACAGGAACAAGAAGAAGTAACTGCTAAAACAGGAAGAACTTCTATGAAATTTTTTACAGCACTAAGATTAAGCTTAAATAACCTAATGACTAAAAAAGGAAGAACTTTATTAACAGCCTTTGCAGGAAGTATAGGAATTATAGGAATAGCACTTATTCTAGCTATTTCAACAGGAGTACAAAACTATATCAACAAAGTAGAAGAAGATACACTTTCTTCTTATCCCATAACGATTGAAGAATCTACCATAGATATGTCTAGTATGATGGAAAGTATGATGGGAACAGTAGAGAAAAATGAAAATCAAGAAGAAGGAAAAGTATATTCAGCAGATATTATGAATGAAATGGTGACCACACTTTCTAACAAAAAAGAAAATAACAATTTAGTAGAACTTAAAAAATATTTAGACCAAGGAAACAACGAAATTACGAATAACAGTAACAGCATAGAATATGGATACAATTTAAAAATTAACTTATATAAAGAAAACATAGACAATGGTATTATTAGAGTTAATCCAAGTACAGTTATGAATGCTTTTGGAATGGGAGAAATGATAGAAGCTCAAAATAGTTCTTCCATGGCATCTATGTTTGGAAGTTCAATGATGACGAATACCGATATATGGATTGAAATGTTAGATAATCAAAAGTTATTAGAAACGCAATTTGATTTAGTAAAGGGAACCTGGCCAAAAGAATACAATGAAGTGGTGCTGATTTTAAAAGAAGATGGTAGAATTGATGACTATACTTTATATTCATTAGGACTAAAAAACCAAGACGAATTAAAAGATAAATGGAAAGCAGTAGAAAACGGAGAAAAACTAGAAGAAAACCAAGAAAGTACATCATACACCTATGACGAATTATTAAACTTATCTTTTAAATTGTTATTAAATTCTGATTATTATAAAAAAGAAAATGGATTATGGCTTAACCAAGAAGATAACGAAGATTATATGAAACAAAAAATAAAAGACGCAGAAAGCATCAAAATAGTAGGAATTATCAAGCAAAACGAAGAAAGTGTAGCTTCAACAGCAGTAACAAGTGGAATTGGTTACACTAAAAAATTAAAAGAATATGTCATTCATCAATCAAATGAAGCAGAAATTGTAAAAGAGCAAAAAGAAAATATAGAAACCAACGTATTTTCTGGTTTGAAATTTCCAACCGAAGAAGAAAAAGAAAATTACAGTATGGCAAGCTTAAGCAATGAACAAAGAATGGCAATGAGTAAACTAAGTAGTGAAGAAATTGCCAAGATGATGGAAAGCTATACTGCTAATAAAGATGCTAGTTATGAGAAAAATTTAGAAAAATTATCTGCGGTAGATTTAGAAAATCCAACTTCTATTAATATCTACCCAAAAAACTTTGAGGCAAAAGATAAAATTGCCGATGCCATTGAGGCATATAATCAAAAACAAAAAGAGGAAGGAAAAGAAGAAAATGTAATCAATTACACTGATATGGTTGGCATTATGATGAAATCGGTTAGTCAAATTATAGACACCATAAGCTATGTATTAATTGCTTTTGTAGCCATTTCTTTAATTGTATCTTCTATCATGATAGGAATTATAACCTATATTTCTGTTCTAGAAAGAACAAAAGAAATTGGAATTTTAAGAGCCATAGGAGCCTCTAAAAAAGATATTTCTAGAGTATTTAACGCAGAAACCTTTATTGTAGGCTTCATAGCAGGACTATTAGGAATTGGAATTACTGTATTACTAACCATACCAATTAATAGCTTAATTTATACGCTAGCAGGTGTAACCGTAAATGCTATGGTGCCACCAATAGCTGGTGTAATATTAGTAGCAATTAGTATGATATTAACTATGATTGCAGGTTTAATACCAGCTAAAATGGCAAGCAAAAAGGACCCAGTAGAGGCATTAAGAACAGAGTAAAAAGTGCGCTAATATTGACAAATTCTGCAAAAAATGGCATAATATAAGATGTTAAAATTAGAAATTGCCAATAGAAACAGTTCTTTTTGGCAAAAAAGGAGAAAAAAATGAAGCAATATTATTTCACATCAGAAAGTGTAACAGAAGGACATCCAGATAAACTATGTGATACCATATCAGACACTATATTAGATAAATGTATAGAGCAAGACAAAAATGCAAGAGTGGCAGTAGAAACGTTTGCCTCTAGTAATAAAATAACAGTAGCGGGGCAAATTACATGTAAGGGAGAAATTAACTATGAAAAAATAGTAAGAGAAACCATAAAAAATATAGGTTATGGAGATAGTGATATCGACATTGATCCTGTAACATGCCAAATTGATATTAATATTACAAAACAAAGTCCAGATATTGCAATGGGAGTTGATGTAGGAGGAGCAGGAGACCAAGGAATTATGTTTGGATATGCTTCAAACGAAACAGAAAATTACATGCCTTATGCCATTAGCATGGCACATAAATTAGCAAAAAAATTAACAGCAGTAAGAAAAGAAAAGGTAATTCCTTATTTAAGACCAGATGGAAAAACACAAGTAACAGTAGAATATGAAAATGATAAACCAAAAAGAATTGAAACTATATTAATATCAACACAACACGAAGCGAATGCCACACAAGAACAATTAAAACAAGATATCATAGAAAAAGTAATTAAACAAACTGTACCAGAAAACATGATAGATGAAAATACTAATATTTACATTAATCCAACAGGAAGATTTGTAATAGGAGGACCATTGGGAGATACAGGATTAACAGGAAGAAAAATTATTGTAGATACTTATGGTGGATATGCATGCCATGGTGGAGGTGCTTTTTCTGGAAAGGACCCTAGCAAAGTAGACAGAAGTGGTGCTTATATGATGCGTCATATTGCTAAAAATATCGTAGCAAATGGCTATGCAAAAAAATGCGAAATACAGGTATCTTATGCTATTGGAATGGAAGAACCATTATCAGTATGTATTAATACCTTTGGAACTTCTACCAAAACGGAAGAAGAATTAGTAGCATTAATTAAAGAAAAATTTGATTTAACACCAGATGGTATTATAAAATATTTAGATTTAAAACAACCAATTTATTCTGCAACTACTAATTATGGGCATTTTGGAAAAGAAGAATTACCTTGGGAAAAAATAATTGAAATGTAAAATGATTAAGACTTTTAAGATAATGTAAATTATCTTAAAGGTCTTTCCTTTTTTGGTAATAATTGCTATAATAACAAAGGGAGATGAAATTATGAATTTAAAAGATTTAGAAAAACAAATAGAAAACTATAAGCCATACAATGAACAAGAAGAAAAAGACAAGCAAACCATGTTAAAATACATCGACACATTTGATAATATATTAGTAAGAGAAAACGAATTTGCCCATTTTACAGCCTCTAGTTGGGTTGTAAACAAAGAAAAAACAAAAGTATTAATGATTTATCACAATATCTATCAATCTTGGGCATGGACAGGCGGACACAGTGATGGAGAAGCAGATGCCCTAAAAGTAGCCATCAAAGAATTAAAAGAAGAAACAGGAGTGAAAAATGTAAAAATATTAAAAGAAGATATTTTTTCATTAGAAGCAATTACAGTAGATGGACATGTAAAAAGAGGAAAATATGTATCCTCTCATATACACTTAAATCTTACCTATCTATTAGAAGTAGATGAAAAAGAAATATTACACATCAAAGAAGATGAAAATAGCGGTGTGAAATGGGTACCAATTGAAAAAATAAATGAAGTATCAAAAGAAAATTGGATGAAAGAAAATATTTATACAAAATTAAATAAGAAGTTGAAAGAAATGTAAAAATATGTTAAAATGACAAATGAAAAACGAACGAAAAAAGGAGAAAAAATGTACAAAATTGATAAAGTTCAAAAAGAAAGTAAAAGAATTCACACCATTGGAAGAATAATTAGTGCAATTCTTTACCTTATACTAATTCCGATTATTATATTCAACTTTACTTTAATTATAAAATCATTTATAAAACCGAATGAAACACCAGATTTTTGGGGATACAAAAGTCTTGTAATTGTATCAGGAAGTATGGAGCCAACAATAAAAAAACAGGATGCTATTTTGGTAAAGAAAATTCCAGAAGAAGAGATTAAAGTAAATGACATTATATCTTTTACCACAAAAAACCAGATAAATGTAACACATAGAGTAATAGAAATACAAGAGGAAAATGGGATTAAAAAGTACACAACCAAAGGGGACAACAACAACACAGAAGATAAAGAAAAAATAACTTATGAACAAATTGAAGGAAAATATCAATTTAGAATCAATCAGTTTGGAATGGTTATACAAATTTTAAAAAGTAAAGTAACATTATTCCTGTTAGTGATAGCAATTATTCTAATAACGTATTACCAAGGAAGAATTAAAAAGAAAAAGCAGGAAAGAAAACAAAAACGAGAGAAATATGAAAAAAGAGACGCTAAGAACGGTGATTAATCACATGTTCTTAGTGTCTCTTCTTTTAGAGATGGTACTAGAAAGCTTCAGGATGTTTCTTTTTCAGATCAGCAAACATATCGTATTCGCGGTCAGCCTTTTTCATAATGGAAGATGCTGTAAAATACCCACCAAAGATAGCAAGAATAAAAACGAAGATTGCTAACAAAACAAGTAAAGTATTATCCTTTTTCTTTCCTTTGCCACCAAACAGAGATTCTGCAACTCTTTCCAAAGCGCTGGGAGCATTTCGTGCAACACTTACCGTGTTGTGAATTTGAGCAAAAGAATTCCATCCAGCTGTTAGACCATTAGCCAAAGTTTTTTCTTCCCAAAAATCCTTCAAACTACGTATCCAAATGTAAAAACCAGTTGGAACGATAGTTACGACGCAGAAGAGATAGATTAAATCTGATGAGAGTTGCTCAAACATCAAGATAGTATTAGTATCTACTTCTGCAAGTTGTAAGATGATGGGAGAGACAAGTAATAGAATGTAGCCGTATACCATAGTAAATCCGGCGATTGCCATGATATAACCAGCTATGATATAGGCTCTAAAACTACCACCTATTTTTTTTGACTCAGACCAATACCGACCAACATAACTAGCATTTGCCCAAGAAATCCCAAAGTTAACAACGAGTACCAGTAGTAATAAGAAAATTGTCATATCCAGATCTCCTTTTCTTTTTTGTGCATCAGTATATAATAACATACTGAAATTGAATGGTATCTAGAAATTATTATAACATATTTTACATAAAAATGCAAAAAACAATCTGTGCTATTGTAAAAATAACACAGATTGTAAAATCATTTCATTTTAATATCAAAATTACTGAATCTTTATATCTCCGCACATAGTAGAAATTTTGACATTCGCCTGATAGCCAATTTTACCTTTATGACAATTTTTAACACTGCCATTCATAGAAATGCTAGAAAGGTCGATATGGCTAATATTATCAAATTCTGCTGACACATCTCCACTCAGGGTAGAAATTTCTACTGAAATATCTTTTTTGGCATTAATATAAAGTTCGACATCACCACTTTTGGATGAAATAGAAGCTTTAGTGAAATTTGCATTACTTTCCAAATCACCAGCTGCAGTTTCTACTCTAAGATAGTCGGCTGAAACCCCTTTATCTAAAGTAATATCTGCTGCCGACGCTTTTGCAGTAATTGCCCGAAATGTTTTAGATGGTACTAAAATATCAAGTGTTAAGTTACCATTAAAACAACTACCTGTGCAGTTTGCTGTAATTATAAGTTCACGATTTACAGTATGGACATCAAAATTGATATCTCCATCAATGTCTGATTGTCCATACATGTGTGCTTCAATTTTGGAAGAACTAGAAGGCATAATGTTGATGTCAAACACAAGTGAATCGATTACGATCTCATCAACTTTGCTACTATCTTCAAATTTCCGTTCATCAAAACTCTTCATCTTATCAGTTCCATATCGGCTTGAATGCTGTCCACCGATAATTGTTACATTGTTCATTGAAATAATTCTGTTGTTGATATTAATCATGATTTTCCTCCTAACTGTTGTTTGATTTTTTTGATAAAGCTACAGTAATAGTTATTACTGATATAGGAATTTTTAATACTAGGCAAATACCTATACCGCTTTTATTATATCATAATTTTACATAATTCGCAAATTTGTTTTTGATGTACATTGAACTAAGTTAATATGCTTGAAAATAACAATATTTTATGTTAAAATAATACCATTCTAGTATATGCTAGACTTAATTAGAACCACCTGTTTTTCATTTGCAGGTTTATAATAAAGGCAACTAATGTAAAATTATTATTTTAAGGAGGGAAGGCAAAGATAACTGAATAGAAACTGTAATAACAAATTCCACATAAGCAATAAGGAGGAGACAATATGAAGAAAAAAATTTTTCTATGCATCTATCAGTGTATAGTAGGAGAAGAGTGCGGTTTTACAGGAGAGGGAAATGAGCAATGGTATTACTTTTTAGCATTAGTAATGAATCTAATGCTGGTTTGGTGGAAAAAGCCAGAAATAGCAGTAGTATTTACAGTCCTTGCGGTAATACATTATGCGACAGTGTGCATCTATGGATTCTTTGATTTAGGTGAAGATAACAGTGTAATCTTTTCATATTCTTATTTGGGAATTCATGCTATATTAGCAATAGTTGCAGTTTGTACAGATTTTAAATGGGCTTTTATTACGGCACTAATCGTAATAACTGCATTTCTGTTTGCACCTGATTGCACAGGAAATAATATAGTTTTACGGGCAGAATATGTTAGATGGTGGCAGCCACTAATCTTTAATACCATAATGTTTGCTGTGTTTGTTTGGATGGATTTTCTTCTTCCTATAAACCTAGGGATTAAACTATTAATTATTCTAGGTGCGATTATAGTTCATCCGATAATTGATATAATGGAAGGAGAGTGTATTATCATTTCTGATGTAACATCTGATGCATTAGAAAATATAAAAGAACATATATGCCAAAAATAGAATAGTTATTCTTTGTTACGTAGGTAGAGATTAAATTCTCTACCTAATTTATTATTTACAATTGAACCCCCACCATTTTTATGATATGATAAACACATAAGAAAGGATGGGATTTTTATGGAAAAAGCAAAAGTATACTTTACAAGAGAGATAACACCAGAAAATGTAGTAAAGCTATATGAGACATTAAAAAAAGAATTACCAGGAAAAGTAGCAGTCAAAGTACATTCAGGAGAGCAAGGAAACCAAAACTATCTTAAACCAGAATTTATGAAACCAATCGTTGAAAAAGTAAAAGGAACCATAGTAGAATGTAATACAGCATATGAAGGACAAAGAAATAGTACAGAAAAACACAAAAAATTAATAGAAAGTCATGGGTGGAGTAAATACTTTGATGTAGATATTATGGATGCAGAAGGAGAAGACTTAGAACTTAAAATAGAAAATGGAAAAGTAATTGCACAAAATTATGTTGGAAAAAACATGACGAACTATGATTCTATGTTAGTGATATCACACTTTAAAGGACATCCTATGGGAGGATATGGAGGAGCCATCAAACAATTATCAATTGGATGTAGCTCATCAGCAGGAAAGGCATGGATCCATTCAGCTGGAAAAGAAAAAGACCAGACTAAATTATGGGATAACTTACCAGAACAAGATAAATTTCTAGAATCTATGGCGGATGCAGCAAAATCGGTAGTAGAATACTTCAAAGGAAACATGGCATTTATCAATATTATGTGCAACATGTCAGTAGATTGCGATTGCTGTGCAGTAGCAGAAGACCCATGTATGAAGGACATTGGGATTTTAGCGTCACTTGACCCAGTAGCCATTGATCAAGCTTGTATTGACTTAGTAAAAAATGCAGAAGATAAAGGAAAAGAACATTTTCTAGAAAGAGTTAACTCAAGACACGGAACTCATACCATTGATGTAGCAGAAGAAATAGGTGTTGGAAGCAAAGAATACGAATTAATCGAAATATAAATGGAGATTAGGGTATGTTCCTTAAATCTCCTCTTTCATATTTTTACGAATAAGTAGTATTGACAATTAGAATAGAATATACTATAATATAAATATAAAAAACGGACTAGGCAAAGCCTAATCCATTTCGTGGGGACTTGATGTGCTTTTGATAGGGGCTACATCAAGCTCTTTTTTTGTCATTTTAATCGTATAGCCGAACGAATCCGACAAACGAACACTAAAATTGCAAGACAAAGAATGATAAACCCAATACCTATGTACATGTCCATAACTCCCACCTCCTATGAATTGCATATTTAACAGTATAAGTCTATACTGCTAATAGATACAATCCAAAGTAGTCATGGTGGGGAAGTCCCAACGATAAAGGTAGTATATCATAAAACTTATAACAAATCAATATATAAATAAAAATTTACCAATATTGAAAAAGAACGAATTATATGATATGATACAATTATTATGAAACACAAAAAGGAATGAAAAAAATGAACTATAAAATCATAAACGGAGCCATATCCTATGGAGCCGAAACCATATTAGAAGAAATTAATTTTGAAATAAAAGAAAAAGACAAAATAGCGATTGTTGGAAAGAATGGAAGCGGAAAAACCACATTACTAAAAGCCATTTTAGACAATGAAATGATAGAAGAAGGAATTGGAGAAACGAAATTTGGAATCTATAAACAAGGAACACCAGTAATAGGTCACTTAAAGCAAATTGAATTCGAAAATTCTGACAATACCTTTTTACAAGAAATTTTAAAATCTTATGAAAAAATTATCACATTAGAAAAGAAAATTAGTCAGATGCAAGAACAACTCCAAACAAACCCAGATGATAAATTAATAAAAGAATATACTGAAAATTTAGATAGATATGAACAGCAAGGTGGCTATCTTTACAAAAAAGAATATGAAACAGCCATACGAAAATTTGGATTTACGCAAGAAGATAAAAACAAAAAAATAAATGAATTTTCAGGAGGGCAAAAAACAAAAATAGCTTTCTTAAAATTACTATTAAGTAAGCCAGATATTTTATTATTAGATGAGCCAACCAACCATTTAGATATAACAACAATCGAATGGTTAGAAAACTATTTAAAAAGTTATCCCAAAGCAGTTGTGATTGTTTCACATGATAGAATGTTTTTAGACAAAATTGTGAATAAAGTATACGAAATAGAATATGCCTCTATTACAGAATATACGGGAAACTACACCTTTTTTGAAAAGCAAAAAAGAATCAATTACGAAAAACAATTAAAAGACTATGAGTACCAACAAAAAGAAATAAAAAGATTGCAAGCGATTGCAGACAGATTTCGTTATAAACCATCTAAAGCCAAAATGGCACTTTCAAAATTAAAAAAGATTGAACAAATGAGCATCATAGAAGAACCCAATCAATATGACTTAAGAACCTTTCATGCCAATTTCAATCTACCAGTTGAAAGTGGAAAATTAGTAGTATCAGCAAAGAATTTACAAATTGGATATGATAAGCCACTAGCAGAAGTATCGTTCGAATTATATAAGGGACAAAAACTTGCTATTATAGGAGAAAATGGAAAGGGAAAATCCACTTTGTTAAAAACTTTGATGGGAAATATTCCAGCATTGAATGGTGAATATGAATATGGTTATCATGTAAAAAAAGAATACTTCGACCAACAGATGGATTCACTAGATAAGAATAGTACGATTTTTGATGATTTTAGTAAAGAATTCCCAAGTTTAACTACCACAAAAGTAAGACAAGCCTTAGGAGCTTTTTTATTCTCAGGAGAAGAGGTTTTTAAAGAAATTAAAGTTCTATCAGGAGGAGAAAAAGTACGCTTGCAATTATGCAAGATTTTCAAAAAGGAAGCAAATTTACTGTTATTAGACGAACCAACAAATCACATGGATATTGTAGGAAAAGAAAGTTTAGAAAATATATTACAAGGATATAAAGGAAGTTTAATCTTTGTTTCTCATGATAGATATTTTGTCAATAAAGTAGCTGACTCAATTCTTGCTTTTGAGCCAGAAGGAGTTGTTTATTTTAATGGTAATTATGAGGAGTATATGCGATACAAAGAAAGCAAAGAACAAGCAACAGTTGTAGAAGAAAATACAACACCAAATAAAAAGAAAAATACGAATAATCAGTATTGGAAGAACAAAGAAATTGCCAGAAGACAGAATAAAATTAAAAAGATAGAAGCGGAAATTGAACAAAAAGAAGAACAAATAGAAGAAATAAAAATAGAAATGCAAAAGGAAGAATTAGCAACTGATTATATAAAATTAAAAGAATTGCAAGATGAGATAAAGAAAATAGAAGAAGAAATAGAAATAAAAATGCTGGAATGGGAAGCATTAAATGAAGAAAAAATGTAAAAATATTACAAAAATATTATTTTTTTGTGACAAAACCTGTTTTTTTGTAACAATGATTGAAAAAAGCAAAGTGCTGTGATATAAGTTACATAAATCAAATAGGAGGTTGTGTCATGTTTGGATATGATAAAGAAAAGAAAAAAGTAAAAGAGGTAATACAACAGCTTTACAGAGATTTTACTATAAAATATGGTGAAATTCAAAAGTCAGAGTTGCCAGAAGCAGAAAAACAAGAAAAATTAAATGACTTAATTGAAAATACGAAAAATACAGAAGCAATTTTAATAAAGACAAGAAATTTGACAGAAATAGCAGAAGAAGACAAAGAAATTTTAGGAATAAAAGAGAAAAATGAGCCAGCTGGAGTTGATACAAAGGTTGTAGATACTTTAGTAGAAATTTTTTCTAAAAGAGCAAAAATGCCTTCTGAAGGAATAAATGTACCAGGAGTGTTAAGTGGAATAACATTAAGCGGAGATGAAACATTAGAAGAAATTGATACAACAGGATTTGAAGAAGAATTAAGACAGTACTTTACAGAACATTATGCAGATTTGTTAGATACTGGTTACAATGATTTTCTTTCTCATATAACAGAAGTGGCAGATGAAGATGGAATACTACACAAAAAAAATGGAGAGTTAGTTGAAATTGCTATAAAATATAACATAGATCCAGAAAAATTTAGTTGTTTTGGTCATCAACTTACAATACAAAATGGATTAGTAGCAGAGGAAGAGCATTTTGGAGAAACTAATGTATTTTATGCTTCACCAGAAGCAATTAATCAAAGAATTTATGATTTATATAGTAAAACTTTCTTTCAAGAGAAAACGATGAAAGAAAGAATATTTAGTAATGAATGTAGAGAATTAAAAAATGCTTATGTTACTTATGCAGAGAAAAATGGAATAGAAATACAAGATAAAGAAGTTCTAGAAGAATTACCAATCGATATGAATAAAGTACAAGGAATAGCAAGTTACATCAATCGAGTATTGCAAGAAAAAGGAAAAATCACAGAAGATATGACAGAAAAATTTGTAGCAGAAATACAAAAAGAATACGCAAAAATAATGAATTTAAGTTATTTCAACTTTAGTAAGTTAGATAGTGTAGAAGAAATCTTAGAAAATGGTTATGCATCAGGCTTAAATCTACAAATAAACGAAGATAATATTATAAGAAATGATGATTTTTCGCCGGACATTGCTTATGGTACACCACAATATGTGAAAGATGAATATAGAATCGTTATGGGAAAAATAAAGCAATTGTCTTATCTTGATGCTTTTTCAAAAGGAGCTCATGATATTGAAAAAGCGAATAAAGAAAAAGAAGCATTAAGAAGATATATTACGGAAAATGAAATAGAAGGAATTGACATTTCGGTTCCAGAAGTTGAAGTTGATCACAAAAAAACAGAAATGATAGCAGAAGCTTTATTAAACAAATATGGTGAAACATATGAAAATCAAGAAGAAATGAAAGCAAGAATTCTCAAGAAAGTAGAAGAAAAATATCCAGAAATGGTTTTAGAAAGACAAGTAATGGGAGTAAATGATTTAATAGAACAAGAGTTGCAAGACATGGGAGAAAACTATATAAGCGATCGACTATATTTACAAGATGAATTTATATATGTAGGAGATATAGTAGGTGGTAGCGGTCAGTGCATCTATGCAACACCAGAAGCTATTTTAGAAAAAATAGAAGTGCTAGATGAAAAAATAGCAACTAAAAGTTTTTGTTTTGATGAAAAAAGACAAAGAGAACAATTAGAACAATATGCGAAAGAGAATCATTTTGAAATAGAAATACCAAACATAGAAATTGTTGAAAATAGACGACAAAGAGAAGAAGATAGAATTTCGTTTAGAGGAGACACATTTGGTTCTTTTTATAGAGATGTATTACCAGATGATCCAACAGCTAGACCTAAAATAGAACTAGAAGATACGACTTTTGAGGTAATCTACAAAATTTCTGAAGGATTACCAGGAGCAATGGTAGGAATTACAGACCTTATGAAATCAGATGAAGCTGGATTTATGCTTTTACTTGGATTAGATGATATGAACATAAGAGGTTCACAAATATGGGAAGCATACAAATATTTATATCATGAAGATGGGAAGAAATTTGCACAAGCTGTAAAAAATAGAGACAAGAAAATGGTAGATTTTATTAATGAAGAATTAGCAACTGTTGGAGGAGAAAAGGCAGTTACAGGAGGAGCATCTTTTGATAGAAACAAACAACCTAATAAATATAGATTTACACAACTAGAAGTAGAAGAACTACAGACACAAAAAGAAGAAAGACACAAAAAAGAAAGAGAAGCAAGAGAAAAAATGATTGCTAATAGTCCAGCCAAAAAGAAAAGTCTAGGACAAAAGAAAAGAGAAACAAGAGAAGCTAAGAGAAAAGCATATAGAGAAAGATTAATTGCAATGGGAAAAAGAAGTTTAGGAGAATTAGACGAGGAATTAACTGGGTTGCAAGAAAAAGAAGAACAAGCAAAACAATTATGTCAGCAATATGAAGAACAAGTGGTAGACAGAAATGGACAAGAATTGTAGGAGGAGAAAAATGCTAGAGAAAATAAAAGAGTTTTTTAAAAATATATTTGGAATAAAAAGTCAGCAATACTTAGAAGCTCCCAAAGAAGAAGTACAAAAAAATGCTAACTTTAAAGAGAAAGTAGCCATAGTAAGCGAAACAGAGAAAAGAATTTTAGAGTTACAAAGGGATTTTAAAGCAGGAGTAATTGAGGAAGAAGATTTATCAGAAGAAGACTTTCAAGCTTTAAGTGAGTTATATGAAAGCCAAATAGAAAAGGCCAAAGAAGCAATTAAAAACTATAAGAGTAGAATTTTATCTGTAAAAGCTAGCTTATCATAATTGCCAAATCGAGATTAGAATTATTTCTAATCTCTTTTTTGGATAAAAGAATGAAAGTTATTTGTTTTTTGTATAAAATATGATAAAATATAGAAAAAAATTTTTAAAAGGAGAAGATAATAAATGAACATAGGAATTGATATAGATGGAGTATTAACAGATATTAGAAAATTTACCATTGAAGAGGGACTAAAATATTGCAAAGAACATCAAAAAGGAAAATTAATAAATCCAGATGCTTATTATTCTAATGATGTATTTGATTGGGATAGAGAAACTGATTTAGACTTTTGGTTTAAACACATATTTCAATATGCCGAAGAAAATCCACCACTTCCTGGAGTAGCTAAAAATATCAAAAAATTAAAAGAAGAAGGACACCAATTATACATTATAACAGCTAGATGGTTAGCTGGTCCTAAAACAGAAAAAGAATTTGGAGAAGGTAGCGAGATAAAAGAAAAAATGAGAAAAACAGTAAAAGAGTGGCTGAAAAAGAATGACATTATCTATGACGAAATTATATTTTCTGAAGAAGACAAATCAACTCATATTAAAGAAAAAAAGATTGACATCATGATAGAAGATTCTCCACAAAACTTAAAACAACTATCTCAAATAACGAAGATGATATGTTATGATTGGGGATATAATCAAGGAGTTGAAAATGAAAATATTTATAGATGTAAAAACTGGGATGAAATCTATACAAAGATACAAGAATTAGGAGAGTAATAATATAAAAATTTATCTAAATTGTGAATTAAAGGAGTATGAATTACAATGGAATTAACAAGTCAAAAAGCTTTAGAAATGATAGAAGAAGGAAGAAAAGAAGACCCAAATATTAATTGGGTACCCCATTCAATTTGTGTAGGAAACACAGCAGGAAAAATAGCAGAAAGTTTAGGTTTAGATGTAGAATATGCCAAAACATTAGGATATATACATGACATTGGAAAGTTAAAGGGAGACTTTAAAGAACACGACATACATGGTTATAACTATATAAAAGAATTAGGATATGGTGATAAATATGCTAATATATGTTTAACACATTCCTATTTAAACAATGATGTATACTGTACAGCAGGAGGAATTCCAGAAGATATTCCATTTCGAACAGAATTTATCCAAAATCATGAATATACAATCTATGAAAAAATCATAAATTTATGTGATTTAATGTGTAAAAGAAAAGTTTTAACAGTGGATAAAAGGCTGATAGATTTAATTTTAAGAAAGGGAGCGCATGAAAATACACAATATCATGTAAAGGAAACCTATAAATTAAAAAAATATTTTGATGAACAGCTTGGATTTGATGTATATGATTTATTTCCAAGTATAAAAGAAAATTTATAGGAAATGGGGAGAACAAAAAATGAACGAAATATTATTTATAGTAACCATTTTAGTAAATTTTATAGCAATCTTATTGTCTTATAAATTTTTCAAAAAAACAGGATTATTCGTATGGGTAGCGATATCAACTATAATTGCTAACATAGAAGTAACCAAATGCATTGACATGTTTCGGACTATCCATAACATTAGGAAATGTTGTATATAGCACTATATTTTTAGCAACTGATATCTTAAGTGAAATATATGGAGGAAAAGAAGCAAGAAAGGCTGTCAGAATCGGATTCTTTTCTATGTTAGTGTTTACCATTTTAACACAAATTGATTTATTATTTGTACCAAACTCACAAGATTTTGTAGATGGAGCTATGCATACCATATTTGAATTTATGCCAAGACTATGTATCGCAAGTTTATTAACATACTTTATTAGCAATACTTTAGACACTTATTTATACGATTGGATTAGAAAAAGATTCCCAGAAGATAAGTTTCTATGGCTTAGAAATAATGGTTCTACCATGATAAGCCAATTAATAGATAGTGTACTATTTACTATGATGGCTTTTGTAGGAGTTTATTCATGGGAAGTGATTATTAACTTAAGTATTGTGACATATGCCATCAAATTTGTGGTAGCATTTTTAGATACTCCATTTTTGTATATTGCCAAAAAAATACAAGCCAAAATGAAAGAAGAAAAATAATATGAAAAAGCCAATAAAAATTTTAATAATAGCAATCCTATTAATAGGACTTGTGATAGCTATATTAATGATAAAAAGCAGTAATAAAATAGTAATATGTATTGATGCAGGACATGGTGGAGAAGATGTAGGAGCCATATTAGCAAAGAGATATGAAAAAGATGATACTTTAAAAATTGCAAAATTAGTACAAAAGAACTTAAAAAAACAGGGTGTAAAAGTCATTATGACAAGGACAAAAGATAGTACAGTTAGTTTAGAAGAGAGATGTAAAATAGCCAATCGAAAAAAAGCAGACTTATTTGTATCCATTCATAGAAACAGTGCAAAAACAGGAAATGGAATAGAAATTTGGTGCAACAGTGAAAAAAGAGAAAAAGACACAAAACTTGCTGATGGTATTAGAAACAAATTACAAAAGACACAAATACAGGAGGATAGAGGAATTAAATATGGTACTATTGAAGGCACTGATTCTAATTATTATGTGTTAAAAAATACTAACATGCCAAGTTGTTTAATTGAATTAGGTTTTATTACCAATGAAAAAGATAATAAATTGTTAGATGATAATATGGAAAACTATGCAAAAGCAATAGCAGAGGGAATGATAGAAACAATAAAAACAGATGATTAAAAAATTATCTGTTTTTTTATAAAAAATATTGACAAGAAAAAAAGAAAATAGTATCATTGTATTATGCAAGTAATACAACAAAGAAAGGAAAGAAACGTGGAATATATTTTTGATAATGAAAGACCAATTTACATACAATTAATGGAAAAAATAAGATTAGAAATTGTTTCAGGAAAATTAAAAAAAGGAGAAAGAATGCCTTCTGTAAGAGAGCTAGCCATTACTATGAAGGTAAATCCTAACACAATGCAAAAAGCATTAGCAGAATTAGAAAACGAACAACTTATTTATACAGAAAGAACCAATGGAAAATTTGTTACACAAAATGAAAAAAGAATTCAAGAAGTAAAAAAAGAATTGGCAAAAGAAAAAGTAAATACTTATTTAAATAGTATGAAAGATATAGGAATTAGTTTTGAAGAAGCAATTAATTACTTGCAAGAACAAAGAGAATCTTAACAAGGAAGGAGAGAAAAATGGAATTAGTACAATGCAAAGAACTATGCAAAGAATTCGACAAAAAAGAAATTCTAAAAAACATTAATCTAACCATTCCAAGAGGAAAAATAATAGGTTTACTTGGAAAAAATGGGATGGGAAAAACAACACTAATCAAATTAATCAATGACCTATTAACACCAACTAGTGGAGAAGTTTTAATTAATGGAAAAAAGCCAGGAGTAGAATCTAAAAGAGTAATTTCCTATTTACCAGAAAGAACCTATTTAGACAAAACCATGACAATCAAGCAAGCTTTTCACTATTTTGAAGAATTTTACGATAACTTTAATATAGAAAAAGCAATCAAGCTATTAAAAGATTTAGACTTGGAGTTAGACAAAAAAATCTCACAAATGTCAAAAGGAATGCAAGAAAAATTACAACTAATATTAGTAATGAGTAGAGAAGCAGAATTATACATCTTAGATGAACCGCTTCGGAGGAGTTGATCCAGCAACAAGAGACTATATTTTAGACACCATACTTTCCAATTTCAAAGAAGGTTCAAGTGTTATTATTTCCACTCATTTAATTGCTGACATTGAAAGAATATTAGATGATGTTATCTTTCTTGACAAAGGAGAAATCAAATTAATATCATCAGCAGATGAACTAAGAAACAAAGAAAATGCAAGTATAGACGAAATATTTAGGAGGGCTTTCAAATGTTAGGAAAATTATTAAAATATGATTTAAAATGGATTTATAAAATAGTAATAATATTTTATGCCTTATCTTTTATATTTTCTATTTTTACAAGAATATGTTTTAGCGTAGAAAATTCAACAATGTTTTCTATTTTAGCACAAATATGTTCTGGATTTACGATTGCTATGATAGTAAACAGTTTAATTAATGGTATTATAAGATCATGGGTAAGATTTAGAGAAAATATATACAAAGACGAATCTTATCTAACACATACTTTACCAGTTAATAAGAAAACAATTTATCAAAGTAAAGTATTAGCAGCCATTCTATGTTCTTTTATAACAGTTGTAGTTGCTATTGTGTGTTTATTTATTTGTTACTATTCAAAAGAAAACCTAGAAGTTTTAAAACAAATGTTAGAATTAACAGCTAATACATATAATACAACTGTAATTAATATAATCTTAACCCTTTCCTTTATTATTTTCTTAGAAATTGTATTTATTATTCTAATTGGATATGTAGGAATTATACTAGGGCATAAAGCCAATAGAAACAAATTGATAAAATCAGTAATAATAGGCTTTGGATGTTATATGGGTACTAATATTTTATCATTAGGTATCATTGCATTGATAGGCGCTTTTAATCAAGAAATTAGGAATATAATCCAAACAACTGAAATGATAAATATCAATATTATCAAAAGTTTATTATTAAGTGCAGGTATTATTTATACGATTTATAATGTAGTTTACTACTGGATAGGAAAAAAACAACTAGAAAAAGGTGTAAATGTGGATTAAAATCAAATAATTAGAACAAACTATATAATATGAAACGATTAGAATTAATAAGAAAACCTGAGATATTTCAGGGAGAAAAATACTTGAATATCAATAAAAACTATTTTGAAGGTTGGTATTTTAAGAATACAAATGGGAAAAAAGGAATTTCATTTATACCAGGAATTCATATCAATCATACAATTTCAAAAGCATTTATACAAGTAATTACTAGCCAGTCTTCCTATTATATTGATTATGATATCAAGGACTATCAATTTAACCAAGAACCATTTTTTATAAAAATAGGGAACAATACTTTTTCAAAAAAAGGTATTAACATTGATATAGAAGATAAATCCCAAAATCTTAAAATATACGGAAATATCCAGTATTCGAATAGTAAAATATTCATACTAATTTTATAAAACCCAATATTATGGGACCATTTTCTTACATTCCATCCATGGAATGCAATCATGCTATCCTTAGCATGGAAAATACAGCACAAGGTTGTATCAATATCAATCAAGATAAAATAACATTTGAACAAGATATTGGCTATATAGAAAAAGATTGGGGTTCATCTTTCCCTAAATCCTATATTTGGTGTCAAGGAAATAATTTTAAAAAAGAAAAGGCAAGTTTTATGCTATCAATTGCCAATATTCCTTTTAAAATTTTTCAATTTAGAGGAATTATTTGTGCTTTATTAATAGGAAATAAAGAATTTAAATTTACTACTTATAATGGTAGCAAAATACAAGAATATGATAGTAATAGACATCTTGTAAATATAACCTTAAAAAGGGGTGGGTACAGTTTAAATATAAAAGCAAAAAAACAAGAAGAACTTAAGCTTACAGCACCCATTAAAGGAAAAATGGAAAAAGAAATTTTTGAAAGTATTTCTTCTGTTGTAACAGTAACATTAAAAAGAAAAGATAAAGTTATTTTTTGCGATACGAGTACCAATTGTGGATTAGAAATAGTTGAATGATAAAAAATCATAGATTTTAAAGTAAGTCTATGATTTTTTGCTTTTTTATGGTATGATAAAAACAATAAAGGAGGAATAGAAATGGCAACAACCAATGAATATATAGAATATGTATGTGAACAAATAAAAGAAGTGGGAGAAGTACGATATAAGAAGATGTTTGGAGAATTTATGGTATATGTTAATGACAAGCCAGTTATCATCGTTTGTGACAATACGCCATTTGTAAAAAAACTAGATTGTATCGAAGAAATGATGCAAAATGCAGAAACAGGATGTCCCTATAAAGGAGCAAAAGAACATTATGTGTTAGATATTGATAATGTTGCTTTTTGTAAAAACGTAGTAACCAAACTAGAGAAAGTAACACCGATTCCCAAGTCAAGGAAAAAGAAAGAACAATAGGAGGAAAAATGTCGTTAATTAATGTAAATAATTTAACATTTAGCTATGAAGGAAGTTTTGAAAAAGTATTTGAAAATGCAACCTTCCAGATAGATACGGACTGGAAATTAGGGCTAATTGGTAGGAATGGAAAAGGAAAAACTACTTTTTTAAACTTACTATTAGGAAAATATGAATTTAAAGGCAACATTACTAAAAACATAGAATTTGATTATTTTCCCTTTGAAATAAAAAACAAAGAAAGAATGACAATTGAAATTTTAAATGAAATGTTACCAAATATACAAGATTGGGAAATTATCAAAGAATTAAACTTGCTAAATTCCAGTGCGGAAATTCTCTATCGAAATTTTAATGTTTTAAGTGGTGGTGAGCAAGTAAAGATTCTTTTGATTAGTTTGTTTTTAAAAGGCAATAATTTTTTATTGATTGATGAACCAACCAATCATTTGGATAGAGAGACAAGAGATAACTTGGTAGAATATTTAAAGAAAAAGAAAGGATTTATTTTAGTATCACATGATAGGAAGCTTTTAGACAAAGTAGTAGACCATATTATTTCAATTAACAATACCAATATTGAAATACAAAAAGGGAATTTCTCTTCATGGCAAAAAAATAAATACGCACAAGATAACTTTGAAACAACGAAAAATGAAAAATTAAAAAAAGATATCAATCGATTAGAGGTGGCTTCTAAAAATACGGCTAATTGGTCCAATAAAATAGAAAAATCCAAATATAATACTACCAATTCTGGCTCTAGTATCGATAGAGGTTATGTAGGTCATCAGTCTGCTAAAATGATGAAGAAGTCAAAAGTAATGGAAAGACGAATTGAAAAAGCAATAGAACAAAAATCGAATTTATTAAAAAATATAGACAGAAATGATGCTTTAAAATTAACACCATTAGAAAGTAGAAAAAATCCACTGCTAGTAGCAAATGATTTACAAATAAAATACAACAAGGAAACAATATTTTCTAAGACATCATTTGAAGTGGAAAATGGAGATAGGATTGCTATTGCTGGTAAAAATGGAATAGGAAAATCAAGTATACTAAAGTTAATACTTGGAAATGAAATTCCATATGAAGGAACTTTAAAAAAAGCAAATGACTTAAAAATATCATATGTATCACAAAGTACAGAAGGGTTAAATGGAACATTAAAACAGTTTGCTAGAGAAAATAGGATAGACGAAAGTATTTTCAAAGCTATGTTAGCTAAAATGGGAATCGCAAACAATGAGTTTGACAAAGATATCAACCAGATGAGCGAAGGACAAAAGAAGAAAGTTTTACTTGCTAAAAGTATTTCGGAAATGGCGAATCTTTATATTTGGGATGAACCACTTAATTATATTGATATCTTAACTAGAATCCAAATTGAGGAAGCAATTTTAAAATACAAACCAACTCTTATTTTTGTAGAACATGATGAAACTTTTACGCAAAAGATAGCAACAAAGGTTATTTACTTAAAAAAACAGATTGATTAAATTATGAAAACCATAATTTAATTAATCTGTTTTCTATTTTTGACCATTATTGTAAAAAATGCAAACCTATGATACAATTACGCTATAACGATAAGGAGGTCAAGTTATGGAAAAAGTAGTATTGATAACAGGGAGCAGTAAAGGAATTGGAAAGGCAACAGCAATAGAATTTGCAAAACAAGGTCAGGTAAAGGTAGTAATAAACTATTTGAAAGATAAGGAAAAAGCAGAAAAATTATCTAAAACAAGAATACAAAATAGAAACATTAGTGATTAAAGCAGATGTATCCAATGAAGAACAAGTTAAAAACATGATACAAGAAGTTATAAATACGTTTGGAAGAATAGATATACTTGTAAATAATGCTGGTATGGTAATTGACAAAGAATTTGAAGATAGAACTGTTGAAGATTGGAAAAGAACATTAGAAGTAAATACAATAGGGACCTTTCTAGTATCAAAATATGTAGGCGAAAGTATGATGAAAAGTAAAAGTGGAAAAATAATAAATGTATCTTCAACAAATGGCATTAATACATTTTTTCCATCCAGTATAGATTATGATGCTTCAAAAGCAGCAGTTAATAATTTGACCTATAATTTAGCTATACAATTTGCACCGTATATTAATGTGAATGCAGTAGCACCAGGTTGGGTAAATACAGAAATGAATACAGATCTACCAAAAGATTTGATAGAAGAAGAAACTGAAAAAATATATATAAAGAGATTTGCTGAGCCAGAAGAAATAGCAAAAGTGATTTGTTTTTTGGCCTCAGAAGATGCAGCGTATATTAATAGTACAGTGATAAAAGTAGATGGAGGAATGTAAATAATAAGGAAAGAAGGTAAAAAAATGGAAGAATATTTTGACATATTAGATGAAAAGGGAAATTATACAGGAAAAATAGAAACCAGAAAAAAATGTCATAAAGAGGGATTATATCATAAAGCAGTTGTAGTATTTATTATGAATTCAAAAGGACAAGTATTATTACAAAAAAGAAGTGCTAATAAAAGAATGTGGCCTAATATGTGGGATGTAACAGCAGGTGGACATGTTCTAACTGGAGAGTTTGGATTTCAAGCTATTATAAGAGAATGCCAAGAAGAATTAGGAATTGAATTAGATAAAAGAGATATAACCTTTTTAGGAGCAAGTATATCAAGCAATATAAAAGGAGATATTGTAAACAACCATTTTAATGAGTATTACATAGCCAACAAAGAAATAGATGAAACGAAACTAAAGTTACAAGAGGAAGAAGTATCAGCAGTAAAATGGATAGACAAAGATGAAATTATAGGAAAAATAAAAGATAACTACAATGGAATAACAGATAAGGAAGGATGCTGGAAATACTTGATTAAATATTATGAATGGTTGGGGGATATATGAAAAAAAGAAAAATTGTCACACTATGTGGTTCAGTAAAATTTTGGGATAAAATACAAGAAGTAAATGAAAAATTAGCAATAGAAAATGAATATGTTGTAATTGGTTTAACACCTCGTGTTACCAATAGAAACTTTACAGAGCATGAAAAAAATTTATTAGGTGAACTACATAAAGCAAAAATTGATTTATCAGATGCAATATTTGTAGTAAATGTAGGAGGATATATTGGAGAAAGCACAAAAGGAGAAATAGAATATGCTAAACAAAAAGGAAAAGAAATAATATATTTAGAAGAGGCGTAATATATTAAAAAAGAAGAATGCTTAATTATAGAAGATTCATTAATAGGAGTAGAAGCGGCCAATAATGCAGGTATAGAAGTGGCAGTAATGTATGATAAGTATTCAAACTGTAACAGAGAAGAAATTAATCAAACTTGATAAAGAAATATAAAATAAATATAAAAGAATCAATTTTTATTGATGATACAAATAAAAATATAACAAGTGCTAGTGAATTAGGATTTCAAACAATTTGGCTTAAGGATATAGAGCAACTTGAATTATTAAAGTTATAAAAAATGAAAAATTTAGAATTTATGAAAAAATTCAGACCAGAAGAACTATGTATTAAGGAATTTGAACATTGGATTGTTTGTGTTAGACAAAAACAAGTAACATTAGGAGACGTAGTCATTTTATTAAAAAGACCAATAGAAAATGTTGGTTATATATTACCCGAAGAAGGAGCAGAATTTCCGAAAGTAGTAAATTGGTATGAAAAATTATGCAAAGAAAAATTTGGAGCAATAAAATTTAATTATATGATTATGATGATGCATGACCCATTTGTTCATTATCATGCATTTCCAAGATATGACAAAAAAATAGAATTATTTGATGAAGAATGGGAAGATAAAAACACATTAAATAATTTTGCTTCAACACAATTATTAGAAGATAAATTATTATTTGAAATTAGAGATTACATGAAATAAAGGAGAGTAAAAACATAATATGGATAAACCAACAAGAAAAGCAGTAAGATGTTATTTAATAAAAGACAACAAAGTAGTAGCTATCAAATATAAAAAAGGCAATAGAAAAGAAGGATATTATGACATACCAGGTGGAAAAATAGAAGAAGGAGAAACCGCAAAACAAACCGCCATAAGAGAAATGAAAGAAGAAACCAGAATAGACGTAAAAAATTTAAAATACAAAGGAATAATAACCAAAGAATATCCAGATAGAAAATTTACATTTAAAACTTTTATAACAAACGATTATGAAGGAGAACCACAAGAAGTTGAAGAAAACACGTCAGAATGGATAAATATAAATGAGCTGTTGCAAAAAGAAAAAATATTATCTAATATAATGATGTTAGATAGATTTTTTATAAAAGGATTACTAGAGGACAGCTACAAATTCAATATCCATATTACAGTAGATGAACAAGAAAATATATTGAAAGTAGATTATAGTTTAGAGGAAGAAAGTAAATTATGAAAGTATTATTTGCAACAACCAATCAAGCAAAAGTAGGAAAATACAAAGAATCATTAAAAGAAAAAGGAATAGAATTAATTACCATAAACGATTTAGACTTTAAAGTAGAAGTAAATGAAAATGGAAAAAATGCCATAGAAAATGCTTACATAAAAGCAAAAACATATTATAATGCAACTAAAATACCAACGATTGGAATGGATAATTGTTTATTTATAGAAGAGTTACCAGAAGAAAAACAACCAGGTACCCATGTTAGAAGAATAAAGGGAAAAGAATTAAGCGATGAAGAAATGATAGAATATTATACAAAACTTGCCAATAAATATGGTGGAAAATTAACAGCAAAATGGGTATATGGAATGGTAATATGTAACCAACAAGAAAGAAAAGAATATAGTTGGAGTAAAAGCAATTTCTATCTCATAGATAGACCATGCGAAAGAAGAAATCCAGGCTATCCATTAGATTCCATATCAGTTATACCAGAAACAAATCAATATTGGTTAGAACTCACAGAAGAGGATAAAAAGAAAAATAAAGAAAAAGATAATACAAATGATGTAGTTGCATTTATAGTAAATAGTATAGAAAACTAAACATTAAGATTCCCTTAAAACTATTTATTAGTATCATAATGTATGATACTATAAAGATAACAAAAGTTAAGAGGAGGGAATACTTTGCATAGAATTGAAGCTTATATTAGGCTAGCTATCCTATTTATAATAATTATTAGTATTTTATATTTACCAATTTTATTTGTTTTAAAGAAAAAAGGAAAGAGTGTATTAAGGCAATTAAGCTATATTGGACTAATTTGTTCTATATTTCTAATTGTGTTTGCAACTATTCTATTTGTGCCGATTACCTTTCAACCAGAGACCTATATTTTAAATTTACGACCATTTAGTTGGCTAGGAAATACTGAAAGTTTTGGGCAATTAATCGTTGAGAAAATACCAAACATTATGCTGTTTATTCCATTAGGATTTTTTATACCTAGTGTATTAAAAAACAAAAGAAAGTTATACCAAACAAGTTTACTTTCATTTTGTGTAACATTTGGAGTAGAGTTTTTTCAATATTTCATTGGACGTTCGGCAGATATTGATGACATCATAACGAATCTTTTAGGAGCAGTGATTGGCTATAATGTTTTTAAAATATTTCACTATCTTTTTACAAAGAAAAAATGGTGGAATCAGTTTGTAGGGAAGTAGTTATACAAAGTAACTGCTTTTTTGTTAATGATAAAATGAGGATTAGCTTTAACGCTAATCCTCATTTTTAAGCTCCTTACTAAGTTACTTTTTAATGTCCCAAATGGTTGCATCTGCATCAGAAGGCATCCGAAGATCGCCTCTTGGTGAAATACTCACGGTTCCTACTTTAGGACCATCAGGAATGCAATTTCTCTTAAACTGATTCTGGAAGAAACGCTTGATAAAATCATTATAGTATGTAGTAAGTTCATCCATACTATATTTTCCATCAAAAGCAACATTTGCCAGATACAGGATTTTGTCGCCTGAAAACTTCTTTCTTAAAAGATAATAAATAAAGAAGTCTATAACCTCATAAGGTCCAACAGTATTTTCTGTTTTTTGGACAACCTTTTTACCTTTGGTAGGAAGCAATTCTGGGCTAATTGGTGTATCAATGATATCCAACAAAGTATCTTCTAGCTCAGGATTTTCCTTGCCAGCTTCCACGGCATACCACTCAATGAGATATTTTACAAGAGTTTTTGGAATAGAACAGTTAACTCCATACATACTCATGTGGTCTCCATTATAGGTACACCAACCTAATACGAGTTCAGACAAATCACCAGTTCCTACTAAAATACCATTATTTTTGTTGGCCAAATCCATTAGAATTTGTGTTCTTTCTCTGGCCTGTGTGTTTTCATAAGTAATATCATGGATAGAATACTTATGACCAATATCTCTAAAATGTTGCAAACAAGCTTTTCTAATAGAAATTTCTTGTAAAGATATTCCCAATTCCTGACACAACGCAACAGCATTATTATAAGTGCGGTCCGTTGTACCAAATCCAGGCATGGTAACTCCTATAATCCCAGAAAAGTCCAGCTTCAATTTCTTAAAAGCATCGTAACATACGAGTAAAGCCAGAGTTGAGTCCAATCCACCAGAAATACCAATCGTAACTTTTTCACAACCAATAGAAGACAACCGCCTTGCCAAACCTGTTGATTGTATGTTAATAATTTCTCTGCATACCTTATCACGAGCGTTGTTTTCTAATGTAGGTACAAAAGGATGAGAATTTACTGTTCGAGATAAAGAAATGTTAGGAGAAATATTAGGTTGTTTAATAATAACTTCCTGATATGACAGTTTTAAATTCCTTTTGCTATCAGCGAAAGTATTATTATGAAGTCTCTCATTGCTCAAATCTTCGATATCAACATCAAAGATTTCCAGCTGGTCATCCATTTGATAACGTTTAAAAGAAGCTAATTCTTTTCCGTTTTCAAAAGCATAACCACTTCCACCAAACACTAAATCACTGGTTGATTCGGAAAAACCACTAGAAGTATAGAGATAGGCTGAAATGGTTTTTGCACTTTGGCTTTTGATAAGTTCTCTGCGATAAGCATCTTTACCAACCAATTCATTGCTAGAAGATAAGTTAGCAATAATGTTGGCTCCTGCTAATGCCAAGTAAGAACTAGGCGGAATTACTGACCAAAGGTCTTCACAGATTTCTATTCCTAATTTGTAACCTAAAGTGGATTTGAAAATAATATTACCGAAAGGAATATCTTCTCCCATTAAGTTGACTGAAGTAATAGAGGTGTCTGTGTAGGCTGTAAACCACCGCTTTTCATAGAATTCACCAGAATTTGGTAAATACTGCTTAGGTACAATTCCTCGAATTTTTCCGTCCTGAATGACAACGGCACAGTTATACAGAGTGTCAGAGACACTAATAGGTGCTCCTACCACAAAAAGCATATCATGCCCGTAAGACAGAAATTCAAGGTATTTTAATGATTTTTTGACAGTTTCTAAAAGTTGTGGGTAGCCAAAAAGGTCCTGACAGGTATAGCCAGTTAGGCATAGTTCTGGAAAGATTAATACTTTAACATTCTTTCCATTGGCCCGACATACCAAATTTCTAATTTTTTCTGTTGTACTTTCAGGATTAGAAAGCCTGCTATTGAAATTGGCAATAGCACATTTTACAAAACCGTAATCTGTCATAATGTAACCTCCTTATTTTTTGTTGAATGTGTTTTTGGGGTATGTTTTTACTATCTAAAATGATAGATAGTGATATAAAACATTTGATTTATAGTATAACATAATACTTGAGTTATGTCAATTTTGAAGGCTGAAAAACAAGTAGCCTATTGACTAATTTATGTAAACGGTATATAATATAGGAGCTTATAAATTTAAAACTAGATATAAAAATTTATATCAAGGAGGTGTCATTTTAAAATTTAATATTGTTACTCGTTAACTCAAATAACATGAAGGAGGATTGCAAATGAAAGCAAAATTTGAGGAAATTGTAAATGTAGCTAAAATTGGAACCAAAGAAGCTGGGAGTGATTTAAAGCAGGTAATGGAAATGGCAGAAAGCGAGACCAAAAAGCCTGCAAGTTTTGATGCTGAACGGGTAGAAGTAATGATGATTGACAATCAGTTTGACTTCATTTCACCGCAGGGAGCTCTTCCAGTAGACGGAGCAGTGGAAGACACAGAAAGGCTTTGCTGGTTTATCTATAAGTTTATGGATAAAATCTATCGTATTCGGTATACATTAGATTGGCATGGCAACAGCCATATCTTTTTCCCAAATGCTTGGGTCTATGGTAAAGATTTTACAGATGAAAATGGAGAACATCAGGAAGGAGAGTATGTACTTCCTGGCGTAACAGTAATTACCAGTGAAGGCATCAAAGAAGGAAAATTCAAAACAAAGCTGAAAAATGCCAAAAAAGCATTAGCGTATGTTGAAAATGTTGAGGCAGGTGGAGAAGAACTGCGGATTTGGCCCTATCACTGCAAAGCCAATAGCGAAGGCGCAGAGCTGGAAGGAGAACTTAAAAAATTGGTTTTGTACCATGAAATTGTACGAAATTCTAGAGCGAAGGCATATTATAAAGGTCAGGATGAGTACAGCGAGCAATATGGTGCCATTGAGGCAGAATATGCACCAGATACAGAGATACGGTTTGACATATTAAAAGTTTTTGAAGATCCCGAAGTTGCTAAAATCTATCTTGTGGGGCAGGCAAAATCACATTGCTTTTTAAGAACTCTGCAGCAGATTGTAAAGCGCTTTTCACACAGACCAGACATCTTAAGAAAAATTGTGGTTCTGGAAGATTGTACTTCTTGTATTGGTGGATTTGAAGAAGAAACTGCCAAGAAGATGGCTGAAATCAAAAAAATGGGCATAAGATTTGTGAAGTCAACAGATGTGACTGATATCTATGCAGCTTAAGCAACAGTAACAAGTTAATTTTTAAAAGAAAAAAAGCGTTCCTATCTAGGAACGCTTTTTTTCTTATTTGATATTTTTAAAATAAATACATAAGAAAATATTGATAAACAAGTAAAAACAATAGTTCTAACACCAATAAATAAAGTTTAAAAGCAGTAATAAATCTAGTAAGAACTAAATTTTATAAAAAGGATGTGTTCTTATGAAAGAAGAAAAGAATGAAATTATTTTATTTGAAAACCAAGGAGTAAAATTAGAGGTAAATTTAAAAGAGGAGACAGTATGGCTTACACAAGCACAGATGGAAGAATTATTCGATGTAAAGCATGCAACAATTAGTGAGCATATTAGTAATATTTTTAAAGAAGGAGAACTTGAAGAAAAAACTTCTGTCGGAATTTCCGACAAAAGTACAGGAGGCAGGAAATCAAAAATATACAACTTAGATGTTTATAGTTGAAAAATAAAAATAGAAGAGATATAATATCCAAAGAGGTAAAAAAATGGGAAAGAAAAGAATAGAAGAAATTTTAAATGAAGAAAATACAGTAGAAGCCATTAATGGGAACTTAGAATATATAACAGCTGAAATACCAGAAATAAAAAATATGATAGGATTTGAGCATAAGCATCCACATCACCATTTAGACGTTTGGGAACACACATTAGCAGTCATACAAAATTTAAACACAAAGGATGTAGAATTAAATATGGCAGCTTTATTACATGACATAGGAAAGCCATTTTCTTATCAAGAGAAAGAAGTTAGGCACTTCCATGGGCATCCAGAAGTTTCTTATAAAATGGCAAAAGAAATATTAACAAGACTAGGATATGAAGAAGATTTTATAAAAAAAGTAACATATTTAGTAGAAACTCATGATACTGTAATCAATCTACACGATTTAGATAATGATTTTGAAATGATACAAAAAAGATTACAGTTACAGTATGCAGACGCTAAAGCACATCATCCAAATAAAATTGCTAAAAGAATAGCGTTTTTAGATGGTATAAAAGAACAATTAAAAACGTTAGAAAATTCAGAAAAAGAAATTTAACAATGAATATTGAAAAGAAAAAACAAACAAAGAAGGAAGAAAAATGGAATACAAATATTTATTAGATATAGGATTAATAATCGTAGTAGTAAAAATATTTACATTAATTACACAAAAAATAAAAATGCCAAAAGTATTAGGAGGACTGATTGCTGGAATTGTACTAGGTCCAGCTGTGTTAAACATCGTACAAAACAGCACTATCTTAGAAGCACTATCAAAATTTGGAATTATTTTAATCATGTTTTTAGCAGGAATGGAAACTAGTATAAAAAAATTCATAGCCAATAGTAATAAATATGTCATAATTGCCTTAATAGGGGTCATTGTACCACTGGTACTAGGAAGCCTATGTAGTTTAATTTATGTACAAGACTTAAAAACAAATTTATTTTTTGGAGCAGTAATAACAGCCACTTCCGTTAGTATAACCGTAGAAACTTTGATTGAAATGAAGAAAATAAAATCAAGTGTAGGATTAGCGATATTAGGAGCAGGTGTAGTTGATGATATAATAGGAATTATATTTCTAACTATCATTATGAATAGTGGGAATTTGCAAATAACAACATTTGCTACCATGATATTAAAAATAATGTTATTTTTTGGAATGGCAATAACGCTAGGATTACTACTATTTAAAGTATTTGAAAAAATAGAGAAAAAAGATACCAAAGTAGAACAGATGCCTACTTATTCTATAGCATTTGCATTAATATTGGCATATATTGCTGAAAGATTAGGTGTTAGTGGAATTATTGGAGCCTATATAGCAGGATTAGTAATAGGAAACACAGAAAAAGGAAGAAAAGTAAAAGGAAAAATAGACTTAGTCGTACATATGGTTTTTTCTCCTATATTTTTTGCAAGTGTGGGGCTAAATTTAACAACATTTCATTTTAGCCAATCAGTATGGTTATTTATCCTATTATTTACCACGGTCACTATTGTTAGTAAAATAATAGGAAATGGAATAGGTGCTAAAATATGTGGTTATACGAACGAAAAAGCGGTACAAATAGGAATTGGAATGGCAACGAGGGGAGAAGTAGCCCTTATTATGGCAAATGAGGCAAAGAAGTTATCACTCATAAACGAAGAGATATTCTCCATTATTATAATAACAGTTTTACTTGTTACCATGATAACGCCAGTATTATTACATTATAGTTTTAAGACAAAGGAAACTAAAGAGGTAACGGTATAAAAATATAATTTTAAAAGAGAGGAGTTAAGATGAAAGATTTTGTATTTTCAATGTTATGGTATTGGATAGCTTATTTTATCGTTACAAGTATAGGCATATTACATACTATTTTTAATATTGTAGTATTGCATATGAAATCGATGAAAGATAGTCCAGGTATGGGAGAAGGGTATGAAAAAACAAAACCTTGGCACCCATTGTATAATATTGTTATATTTCCTATATTTGCTTATGCTTATTTTAGAGGACTAGAAACAGTGACTTTATCAAATGTTATAGAAACATCATTTGTGTGGGGAACCATAACTATCTTATTTGATTTAATTGGTTGGGTATTAATAAAACATCCTTGGTCTTTAACTTTTAGGGGATTCTATGTGGATTACCAACCTTGGATAACTTTAATATATATAGCAATTTATGTTAGTCCGTTTATAACTTATGGAATAATGAATTTCTAAATAGTAAGTTAGATTAATAAAATATAGCATTTAAGAGAATAATAAAAGCAAAAGGAGATGAGAACACATGCAATTAGTAATAGGCTTATTAATACCTTTTTTAGGAACAACTTTAGGCTCAGCCATGGTGTTTTTTATGAAGGACAAAATAAATAAGAAATTTGAAAAATTACTATTAGGATTTGCTTCTGGTGTAATGTTATCAGCATCTATATGGTCGTTAATCATACCAGCAATTGATATGGCAGAAGAGCAAGGAGAAGTAGGTTGGATTCCTGCTAGTATTGGATTTTTATTGGGAATTTTATTTTTACTTGCCTTAGACTATTTAATTCCTCATTTGCATTTAAAAAGTAATAAGCCAGAAGGTGTAAAATCTAACTTGAAAAAGACTACTATGATGTTACTAGCAGTAACACTTCACAATATACCAGAAGGAATGGCAGCAGGTGTGATTTTTGCAGGAGCTATGATTGAAAATACAGGAATAACAATGGTAGGTGCATTTGTATTAGCAATCCGGACTTGCTATACAAAACTTTCCAGAAGGGGCAATAGTTGCAATGCCTTTAAAAAGTGAAGGAATATCAAAGACTAAAGCATTTTTATATGGAACTTTGTCAGGAGTAGTAGAACCAATAGGAGCGATAGTTACAATATTACTTACGAATACCATAATACAAATACTTCCTTATTTATTATCTTTTTCAGCTGGAGCTATGATTTATGTGGTAGTAGAAGAACTAATACCAGAATCGCATGGTGGAGAACATTCTAATATTGGAACAATAGGCGTAGCTTTAGGTTTTGTTATTATGATGGTATTGGATACAGCTTTAGGATAAATATAAGTTTTCATGAAATTACGATTTAAAATTAGATGATTTTGAACCGTAATTTTATTTTTGAAATTTTTATAAAAACTATTGACAGTTGAGTCGATATTCACATATAATAAAAAAGAAGGTTGAACAAACACTCAACTGTTATATGGTAAGAGCAAGGAGGAACTAAAATGTCTAGAAACGAATTTATATGTGACTGTAATGTAATTCATCAAGAGATGGTGGACAATACAACCAAAAATATGCCAGAAGAAGATACTTTCAACAAATTAGCTGAATTTTTTAAAATTCTTGGAGATACCACTAGGGTAAAAATCTTATTTGCATTAGACCAGAACGAAATGTGTGTGTGTGATATTGCTAATGTTTTAGGTATGAGCAAGTCATCTATTTCACATCAATTGGGAACCTTAAGAAGAAGTGGAATCGTTAAATGTAGAAAATCAGGAAAAGAAGTATTCTATATGTTAGATGATAATCATGTAAAGGAAGTATTTGAAATAGGTATTCAACATATTGAACATAAAAAATAAGGAGGAAAAGAATATGAAAAGCAAATTTAAAATAAAAGGATTAGACTGTGCCAATTGTGCGACAGAATTAGAAAGAACCATACAAAAACTAAAAGAAATAGAAAGTGCTAGTATCAGTTTTATGGCAGAAAGAATGGAAATTGAATATGACGAAACTAAAAAAGAAGAAATCATGCAAAAAGTAAAAAAAGTCATAAAGAAAGAAGAACCAGATGTAAGTATAGAAGAAATATAAGACATTGGTTTGAGACAAAGAGGGACACTCCTTTAGTGTCTCATTTAAAATTAATAAGATTTAATTACAAGAATAGAAAGTTAAATGAGACACTAAAGGAGTGTCCCCCTTGTCTCAAAAAGGAGGATATTTTTATGAAAAAAAGAAGAATTAAGATTATAACAGCATTCATATTATTTTTGATGGCACTTATCATAAATTTTAATAATGAATGGATTAACAATACAATTTATATTTTATCTTATATGATTGTCGGATTGGATATTGTAAAAAAAGCTATAAGAAATATAATAAGAGGAAAAGTTTTTGATGAGAATTTTCTTATGACAGTAGCTACAATAGGGGCATTTGGAATTGGAGAGTTACCAGAAGCAGTTGCTGTTATGTTATTTTATCAAGTAGGAGAATTATTCCAAAGTTATGCAGTAGATAAATCTAGAAAGTCAATTTCAAGTTTGATGGATATTAGACCTGATTATGCCAATGTAGAAAGAGAAGGAAAAGCGCAAAAAGTAGATCCAGATGAAGTGGAAATAGGAGAAGTTATAGTAGTAAAGCCAGGAGAAAAAGTTCCATTAGATGGCTATGTAATAGAAGGAAAATCAAGTCTTGATACCAAAGCATTAACAGGGGAAAGCATACCACGAGAAGTAACTGAAGGAAAAGAAGTGCTAAGTGGTTGCATTAACTTAAATAGTGTAATAAAAATAAAAGTAACAAAAGAATATGGAGAATCAACAGTAAGTAAAATATTAGATTTAGTGGAAAATGCAAGTAGTAAAAAATCAAAATCAGAAAATTTTATCACAAAATTTGCAAGATATTATACACCAATTGTAGTTCTTATAGCGGTAATACTTGCCATTGTTCCACCGCTTATCATAGCAGATGCAACTTTTTCAGACTGGCTATATAGAGCTTTATCTTTTCTTGTTGTATCTTGTCCTTGTGCTTTAGTTATTTCTATACCATTGAGTTTCTTTGGAGGAATTGGAGGAGCCTCTAAAATGGGAATATTGATAAAGGGAAGTAATTATTTAGAGCAATTATCCAAAACAGAAATTATGGTATTTGATAAAACAGGAACATTAACAAAAGGTGTTTTTGAAGTACAAAAAGTGAAGGCAATAGACATAAAAGAAGAAGAACTACTAAAAATGACAGCATATGCAGAAAACTATTCCAACCATCCAATTGCGTTATCTGTAAAAAAAGCGTATGGGAAAGAAATTGATGAAAGTAAAATCGTAAAAACAGAAGAATTATCTGGACTAGGAATTTATGCTACTATTGGAGAACAAGAAATTTTAGTTGGAAATGAAAAGCTAATGAAAGAAAAACAAATTAACTTTGACAGATGTGAGGAAATAGGAACCATTTTATATGTTGCTATTAATAGCCAATATGTAGGTTATATCGTGATTGCAGATAAAATAAAAGAAGATGCTAAAAAGATGATACAAGAATTAAAGAAAAATCATATCAAACAAACTATCATGCTAACAGGAGACAAGAAAAATGTGGGAGAAAAAGTAGCAAAAGAATTAGAAATAGATAAGGTTTATACGGAATTATTACCAGATGGAAAAGTAGAAAAAGTAGAGACTTTACAAAAAGAAAAAAGTGATAAGGGAAAACTAGCCTTTGTAGGAGATGGAATTAATGATGCGCCAGTTTTAGCCATTTCAGACATAGGGATTGCAATGGGGGGATTAGGAGCAGACAGTGCCATTGAAGCATCTGATATCGTACTTATGACAGATGAACCATTAAAAATTATAAATGCCATTGCGTTATCAAAAAAGACAATGAGAATAGTAAAAGAAAATATAGTGTTTGCTATTTTGGTTAAAGTATTGGTTTTAATATTAAGTGCTTTTGGATTATCTACTATGTGGGAAGCAGTATTTGCTGATGTAGGTGTTTCAGTAATTGCCATTATCAATGCTTTAAGAGTATTACGAGTAAAATAAAGAAAGGATGATTTTTATGGAAAAAATAACAATAAAAGTAGAAGGAATGGTTTGTGGAGGATGTGAAAATAGAGTAAAAAATGCTTTGAGTACAATTAAGGGAGTTGAAAAAGTAGAAGCAAGTCATAAAATAGGAGAAGTTACTATCCTAGCAAAAGAAGAAATTTCAAGATCAATTCTGGAAGAAAAAATCGAAGATATTGGCTTTGAAGTAGTAAAGGAGGACTAATTATTAAGGATGAAAAAGATAATTTTAACAATTGATGGAATGACTTGTTCGGCTTGCTCTAATGGATTAGAAAAGTATTTAAATAAGCAAAATGGAATTATTGAAGCAAATGTCAATTTAGTTATGGCAAATGCTACTATTTTATATGATGAAAAAATACTAGAAAAAAGCAAATTAGACGAACTGATAAAACAAGCAGGATTTAAGAGTTTAGGAGAATTTAAAGAAATAAATATTGAAAATAAAAACAAAAAAGAAAAAAGAAAATTTATCATTTTTACGGTTCTTATGATTTTATTAATGTATATTTCTATGGGACATATGATAAATTTACCAATGTTCGAATTTTTTGATGTAAAAGCCAATCCAAATCATTATACAATGTGCTTGTTTATATTTGCTAGTATTTTTATGATTTATGGTTTCGATATCTTAAAAAATGGATACAAAAATTTAATCCATAAAACTCCTAACATGGATACTTTGGTAGGAATCGGAGTCATTAGTAGTTTTTTATATAGTATCTATAGCATGATAATAGGTGATATTCATCATTTATATTTTGAATCTTCAGCAATGGTTATCTATTTTATAAAATTAGGTAGATACTTAGATGGAATTAGCAAAGACAAGACAAAAGAAGCGATTCAAAAATTAGTAAAATTGACGCCAAATCAAGCAACTATCAAAGTGGATGGAAAAGAAAAACGAGTTACATTAGATGAAATTCGTAAAGGAGATATCGTAGTCAGTAAACCAGGTGAAAAAATTGCAGTAGATGGAGAAATTTTAGAAGGAATGGCACATTTTGACGAGTCATTTATAACAGGAGAAAGTAAGCCATTAGGAAAAACAAAAGGGGATAAAATAATAGCAGGAAGTATCAACTATGATGGCTATGTAGAATACAAAGCAGAAAAAATTGGAAAAGAATCTACTATTTCAGAAATTGTAAGGTTAGTAGTAGAGGCAAGTAACACCAAAGCACCAATTGCTAAAATAGCAGACACAGTTTCTGGCTATTTTGTGCCTGTTGTTATGGTCATTTCTATTCTAACATTTATTGGCTATTTAATAATGGGATATGCATTTTCCGATAGTTTAATAAGATTTGTTACCGTATTAGTAGTGGCTTGCCCTTGTAGTTTGGGACTAGCAACGCCACTTGCCATAGTAGTAGCAGAGGGATTGTGTGCTAGTAATGGGATTTTAGTAAAAAAGAGTGAAACACTGGAAAATGCAAAAAAAATAAATACAGTTGTATTTGATAAAACAGGAACACTAACCTATGGAAAATTAAAAATTGCACAAATAAAAAATTACAGTGATGTAGAAGAAAAGAAACTCTTACAATTAGTAGCTAGTATTGAAAGTAAATCAACCCACCCAATTGGAAAAGCATTTGCCAATTATTTAGAAGAAAATAATTTAGAAAAATTGGAGGTAAAAGAATTTGGAAATGTAACAGGATTAGGGATCATCGGTAAAGTAGAAGGACAGAAACTAATACTGGGAAATGCCAAAATCTTGAAAGAATATCAGGTAGAAAATGTATATCATCAAGAGGAAGACGAATTAACCCAAAAAGGAAATAGTATTGTATATGTAGCAAATGAAAAGAGAATTCTTGCCTTAATTGGTGTGAATGATATGGTAAGAGAAAATGCAGTAGAAGTAATAAAAGAGTTAAACAAAAATAAAATAGAAACCATTATGCTAACAGGAGATAACCAAAAAACAGCTGAAAAAATTGCAAGTGAAATAGGAATTGCTAAAGTAATTTCTAATGTATTACCAAATGAAAAAACACAAGTAATAAAAGAATTAAAGCAACAAAATAAATATGTAATGATGTGTGGAGATGGAATTAATGATAGCCCAGCTTTAGCAACAGCCAATATAGGTGTTAGTGTAACGAGCGGAACCGATATTGCTATGGATTCGTCGGATGTAATCTTAACTAAAAATGATTTAGCAAGTATCTTAAATTTAATTCATATTAGTAAAAAAACAGTTAGAAATATAAAACAAAATCTATTTTGGGCATTTTTCTATAATACATTAATGATACCTATTGCAATGGGATTGTTTATGAATTGGGGAGTTTTAATTAATCCTATGATTGCTAGTGTTGCTATGATGCTTAGCAGTATAACAGTTATTTTAAATGCTTTGCGATTAAAGAGAATGTAAAGATTTGTTGAAAGAATATAATTACAAAATAAAAGAAAGAGGGGAACATCAAAAATGGAGTTTTTTGTTATATTTATAGAAGGACTTGCATCTTTTTTATCGCCATGTGTATTACCAATGTTACCAATATATGTATCCTACTTTTCAGGACAAGATAAAGACTTGAAAAATACAACCATAAATTCTTTAGGGTTCGTTTTAGGATTTACAACTATTTTTGTATTATTAGGTATATTTGCAAGTACATTAGGGACGTTAATAACAGCTAATAGTAGATATATAAATATCATATTTGGAATTATTATCATTTTATTTGGAATGAATTATATGGGAATATTAAATATAAAAATATTAAATAAATCGAAAGGTGTAAAAAAGAATAAAGATAAATTAGGCTTTTTTTCAGCAATAATATTTGGTATGATTTTTTCTGTATGTTGGACGCCATGTGTAGGTGTATTTTTAAGTAGTGCATTAATGATGAGTGCCACATCAGAAAATATTTTAAAAGGTGGATTAATGTTATTTATCTATTCGATAGGACTAGGAATACCATTCATTTTAACTTCTATATTTTTAGAAAGGCTAAAAAATACATTCGATTTTATTAAAAAGTATTATAATGTTATAAATAAAATAGCAGGAATAATATTAATTTTTAGTGGAATAATACTAATTTTTTAGGAGGAAAAGTAGATGAATAAAAAGAAAAAATTGATAATTGAATTGGCTTTATTTATAGTATTATTAGTAAGTATAACAGTTATTTATAATTATTTGATAAATAAAAATAAAAATCAACCAATAGAGGAACCATTAAAAAACGTTCAAGAGGAAGAAAAAGCTGAAATAATGGAAATTAAAAATGCTAAACAATTTGAACAAGAAGTAATGAATGAAAAAGGAATTGTCTTTATTGATTTTTATGCAGTATGGTGTATGCCATGTAAAACAATGAGTCCAATTATTGAAGAAATATCAAAAGAGTATAAAGAAGTTAAATTTGTAAAAATAGATGTAGATAAAAATGAAGAACTAGCAATGAAATATAATATTATGAGTATACCAACGATGAAAATAATGAAAAATGGAAAAATAACAAAAACTTTTGTTGGGATAACAAACAAAGAAAGCATAATAAAAGAATTTTAAAAAGTCTTTATAATATAGAACTCTTAATAAAAGTGTCAATGAAAGCTCCTTTGCATATAGAACATGTCAAGTTTTGAATACTTAGTCAATAACTTGACATGATTTTTTACGAGTGATAACCTAGTATGAAAAACTAAATGGAAAGGAGAAATAGATGATAAGGGAATTTCAAAAGAATGATTTAAATGATATAATGCGAATATGGGAAAGCGAAAATATAAAAACTCATACATTTATTCCAAAGGAATATTGGGAAAGTAATTATAATTTTGTAAAAGAAGTTCTACCAAATGCAGAAATATATGTTTATGTTATTAAAGAAAAAATTGTAGGATTTGTAGGAGTAAATAATAACTATGTCGAAGGGATTTTTGTTGATACTAATTATCAAGGTGATGGGATAGGAACCTCCTTATTAAATAAAGTAAAAGAAAACAGAGATAATTTGATATTAAGTGTATATAAGAAAAATGTAAATGCTATCAATTTTTATAAGAAAAATGGTTTTATGATTGTATGTGAAAAGATAGATGAAAATACAAATGAAATAGAATATACAATGAATTGGAACAAAAAGATTTAAAATCAATAAAAAGGGCTACACAAAAAGAAAAAGATGTGTTATTATATATAAGT
>CAMNWO010000014.1 GCA_946565805.1 uncultured Clostridium sp. | reverse complement strand
TAAAAAATTCTAAAACGACCGAAAAAATTTCATCTATGTATTTTTGAGTGTGCTTTAACACTATATAATTTTCTAGTGACGATGACATTTAGGGTAATACCTGTTCCCATCCCGAACACAGAAGTCAAGCCTGAATGTGCCGAAAATACTTGCGGGTTACCCTGCTGGAAAGATAGGTTGTTGCTAGATTTTTTTTATTTTATAAAAGAAAGATAGACTAAGAACTAATATTTTATTAATTTTTAGTCTATTTTTCTTTTTTTTGAACTTTACTTTTTTATAAAAAATATGATAAAATAATAAAGATAAAAAGATAAAGGAAGGTACATAAAATGAAGGATTGTTATAATTTAGTAGGAACTAGCTGGGAAGCTATTTATTTAACAGGAAAAAATGAAGCAGAACAAAATATGCATATAAAAGAAAAATATGATTTTATAAAAGGACAATTGAAGTTTAAAAAAGAAAATCCTAACATAACACAAGAGAGATTAGAAGAGCTAATACAAAGAGAAGAACAATGTGACATAGCATATGAACGAATAAAAACAGCAGAATTAAGAACAAAATACAACCAAGAAAGAATCGTTGAAATGTGGAAAGAAGAAAAACAAAATGAGTTTGAAAATTTAAAAGAAATGCATAAACAAGCAATTGACAAAGACCAAGAAATAAGAATGGAAACACAAAAAAAAGTAGATAAATATGCTGAATTTAGAAAACAATATGAACAACCGCCAGTAGAAAGAAAGAAAACACCTTATCAAATTTTAGATTTCAATCCAGAGACACTAAGTATGCGTTCAAATGAAGAAAATGATGCTATGTTAGAAGAAAGAAAAGACAAATTTTTAGAAGCTTTATATCAAGAATTAGAAGCGTGTGAAAGTTTAATAAAATTAGATAAAATAATTGCTAAAATAGATGAAATAAAAACAGCTTATGAGCAAGTATCGAATGCACAAAAAAGAGAAGAATTAATGCAAGTAGAGGGAAAGAAGGAACAAGAAGAAATACAAGAAGAACCAGAAGGAGAAAGAGAATAAAATGGCAAAAGTAACATGGAAACCAGGAACATTCTTATATCCATTGCCAGCTGTCATGGTAAGTTGTGGAACAATGGAAAAATCGAATATTATAACAGTTGCTTGGACAGGTATTTTAAATACCAATCCAGCAACTGTCTATATATCAGTAAGACCAACTCGATATTCTTATCAATTAATAAAACAAAGTGGAGAATTTGTGATTAATTTAACAACCAAAAATTTAGCAAGAGCGACCGATTGGTGTGGTGTTAAAACAGGAGCAAAAGTAGACAAGTTTAAAGAAATGAAACTACACAAAGAAAAAGCAAATTTTGTCAAATGTCCTATGATAAAAGAAAGTCCAGTATCAGTCGAATGTAAGGTAAAAGAAGTAAAAGAGTTGGGATCACATCATATGTTTGTAGCAGAAGTACTAGCAATTAATGCAGATGAAAAATATATTAACGAAAAAGGGGCGTTTGATATATCAAAATGTGATTTAATTGCCTATTCCAATGGACATTATTATTCCTTAGGGAAGAAAATTGGAAAATTTGGATTTTCGGTTCAAAAAAAGCGAAAAAAATAGCAAAAACCATTGACACAAGTAGGAAAAAGTGGTACAATAGTCAAGCGTATAATTATTACGGATATACGTTCACATCGTTTCAAAAAAAGTAATGTTAAAAAAATACGGAGGTGTTATTCATATGGCAGCAAAAGGACCAAGAGAAAATATAACATTAGAATGTACAGAGTGTAAAAGAAGAAATTACACAACGTCAAAAAACAAGAGAAATAATACAGATAGATTAGAAATCGTTAAATATTGTAAATTCTGTAAAAAACGTACAACACACAAAGAAACTAAATAGTAAAAAGCTATTTTAAGGAGGAAATAAAATGGCTAAAAAAGAAGCAAAGTCAAAAAAAGAAAATAACAAAAATAAAAAAAGTTTTTTCAAAGACTTTAAAGCCGAATTAAAAAAAGTAAATTGGCCAACACCAAAACAATTATTAAATAATACAACAGCAGTAGTAACGATTGTAATTATTACCGCAGTAATTGTTTTTGTATTAGATATTGCATTCGAAACACTAAACAAACATGGTGTTGATAAAATTAAAGAAGTAATTGTAACTGAAAATACAGCAATAGATAATACAACAGCAGAAAACAATGAAGAAACAACAACAGATGAAAATGCTGAAGGCGAAAATACAGAAACTTCTAATGAAGAAAATAATACAGAAAGCAATGAACAATAATTGAAAAATAAAAGGAGGCTAACAACAAATGTCTCAAAAAGATTATGACAATGTAGCAAGATGGTATGTTGTACATACTTATTCTGGCTATGAAAATAAAGTAAAAGCAGACTTAGAGAAAACAGTAAAGAATAGAGAATTAGAAGACTTCTTTTTTGATATCATTGTTCCAATGGAAGAACAAATTGAAATCAAAGACGGAAAAAGAAAAACAAATCTAAGAAAAGTTTTCCCTGGTTATGTATTAATCAAAATGATAGTAACAGAAGAATCCTGGTATATTGTAAGAAATACAAGAGGAGTTACTGGATTTGTTGGTTCTGGAACAGACCCAATTCCATTAACAGAAGAAGAAATCAAAAAAATGGGATTTGAAGATGTTGCAATCAATGTTGATTATGAAGTAAATGAACAAGTACAAGTTATGAATGGACCATTTGAAGGGTTTGTTGGTACAGTTCAAGAAATTAATACAGAAAAACATAAGGTAAAAGTTCTAGTATCTATGTTTGGAAGAGAAACACCAGTAGAATTAGAATTTTCACAAGTACAAAAAATGAAATAGGAGGTGCCATTAAAATGGCAGAAAAAGAAATATCAAATTTAATTAAATTACAAATTGAAGCTGGAAAAGCATCACCAGCTCCACCAGTAGGACCAGCTTTAGGTTCAAGTGGTGTAAACATTATGCAATTTGTTAAAGAATTTAACGATAGAACAGCAAATCAACCTGGAATGATTATACCAGTAGTAATTACAGTATACAAAGACAAATCATTTACTTTTATTACAAAAGTACCACCAGTAGCTGTATTAATCAAAAAAGCAATTAAGATAGAAAAAGGTTCAGGAAAACCAAACAAAGAAAAAGTTGCTAAAATAACAAAAGCACAAGTAAAAGAAATAGCAGAACAAAAAATGCCAGACTTAAATGCTGCAAATATTGAAACAGCTATGAGCATGGTAGAAGGTACAGCTAGATCTATGGGTGTAGTTGTTACAGAATAAAAAACAATTGAAAATCATCATATTGAATTGTTTTAATAAATTAAATTGGGAGAGCGAAGTAAAAGCTTGTTAGAACCAAAGGAGGTAAAGAAAGATGAAAGTATCAAAAAGATACGCAGAAAGCGCAAAATTAGTAGACAAAACAAAAGAATACGAAGTAAAAGAAGCATTAGAAATTATTGAAAAAATGCCAAAAACAAAATTTGACGAAACTGTTGAATTACATGTTAAATTAGGTGTAGATTCTAAACATGCTGACCAACAAGTAAGAGGTACAGTAGTACTTCCAAATGGTACAGGTAAAACACAAAAAGTATTAGTATTTGCTAAAGGACCAAAAGCAGATGAAGCTGAAAAAGCAGGAGCTGACTTTGTTGGAGCAGAAGAATTAATACCAAGAATTCAAAATGACAACTGGTTTGATTATGACGTTGTAGTTGCAACTCCAGACATGATGGGTGTTGTAGGTAGATTAGGTAAAGTATTAGGACCAAAAGGATTAATGCCAAACCCTAAATCAGGAACTGTTACAATGGACGTAACAAAAGCAATCAATGAAATCAAATCTGGTAAAGTAGAATATCGTTTAGATAAAACAAATATTATTCACTTAGGATTTGGAAAAGTTTCATTTGGTACTGATAAATTATTAGAAAACTACGAAACAATTATCAATGCTATTATAAAAGCAAAACCAGCAGCTGCAAAAGGTCAATACATTAAAAGTGTAGCAATTACTACAACAATGGGACCTGGTATTTATATCAACCAAAAATAGAATAAAAGCCAAAGACAGTAGGCAAAAATATAAGTCCTACCGAGGTAACAAAAAAGTGTAATAGACACTCTTTGTATCCTCGGCAGGCCAAAGAGTGTTATTTATTTTTTATATAAATAAATTCAATAAACGTTGGAGGTGAAAGAAGAAAAATGGCAAGTGAAAAAATACTAAATCAAAAGAAAGAAGAAGTAAAAAAATTAGCAGAAGAAATGAAAGAAGCTAAATTAATACTTTTAACAGATTACAGAGGAATTAATGTAACAGATGATACAACTTTAAGAAGAGACCTAAGAGGTATAGGAGCTAAATATACTATTATTAAGAACAACATAACAAGAAGAGCTTTGGCTGAATGTGGAATTGAAGGATTAGAAGAACAATTAGAAGGACCAACAGCAGTAGTATTAAATACTGAGGATTATTTAGAAACTGCTAAAGTTATCTACAAATTCAGCAAAGAGAATGACTACTATACAATTAAAGGTGGAGTAATTGATGGAAAAGTAATGACTGCAGAAGAAATTATTACTCTTGCAAAATTACCATCAAGAGAAACTCTATTATCAATGCTTGCTGGTGCATTACTTGGCAATATTTCAAAAATTGCTGTTGCACTTGATCAAGTAAGAATTCAAAAAGAAGAAGCTGGAGAAAAAGTAACTGTTTCAGTACCAGCAGAAGAAACAGCAGTTGCAGAAGAAGCAACAGCTGAAGCTGAAACAACAGAAGAAGCATAAGCTTCAAAAAATAGTAAAATGAAAAGAGTGGTGAACTTAAAAATCACTAGAAAGAGGAGGATTTTAAAATGGAAAAAATAGAAAAATTAATCGAAGAAATCGACGCTTTAACAGTTGTTGAATTAGCAGATTTAGTTAAAGCTATCGAAGAAAAATATGGAGTATCTGCAGTAGCAGCAGCTGCACCAGCAGCTGGAGGAGCAGCAGCTGAAGCAGCTGAAGAAAAATCATCATTTGATGTTGTATTAGCAAATGCTGGAGATCAAAAAATTAAAGTTATCAAAGTTGTTAGAGATGCAACAGGATTAGGATTAAAAGAAGCTAAAGACTTAGTAGATGGAGCACCAAAAACAGTTAAAGAGGGAGTTTCTAAAGAAGAAGCTGAAGACTTAAAAGCTAAATTTACTGAAGTTGGAGCAGTTATTGAATTAAAATAATTGTAAAAATAGAAAATTAATCTGAGGTAGAAAATTTTAAAAGTTTTCTACCTCAAATTTTTTATGGAATATCAATTAAAATTTGCTTTTTTTGGAAAAAAAGTATATAATAAGAAGCAAATTGAGATTAGGAGATGATAAGATGGAAGTAAGTAAAGAAGAGATTTTACACATTGCAAATTTGGCGCATTTAGAAATAAATGAAAATGAAATTGATGATTACATTGGTAATTTACAAGATATATTAAATTTTGCCAATATTGTAAATAATGCGTCAGTAGAAAATTTAGATATAACAGTAGGAGCAAATGAAGCAAAAAATGTATTTAGAAAAGATGAGATAGAAATATTTGAAGATAACGAAAGTTTATTACAAAATGCGGTAGCAAAAGAACAAAATATGTTCAAGATACCAAAAGTTCTTTAATTCATTAAAAATGATAAAGGAGGAAAATAGATGAATATTACAGAATTAACAGTACATGAATTACAAGAGAAAATAAAAAGCAAAGAACTAACCATAACTGATATAACAAAGGCTTATATAGATAGAATAAAGGAAAAGGAAAATGAAGTACAAGCTTTTGTAACACCTTTAACAGAAGACGCTATAAAACAAGCAGAAAAAATCCAAGAGAAGGTTGAAAAAGGAGAAATTAGAGGCGAATTAGCAGGAATTCCAATTGGAATTAAGGACAACCTTTGTACCAAAGGAATAAAAACAACTTGTAGTTCTAAAATGTTAGAAAACTTTATAGCACCATATAATGCAACAGTTGTTGAAAAAATAAACCAAGAAAATATGATAGATTTAGGAAAGCTAAATATGGATGAATTTGCAATGGGAAGTTCAACAGAACATTCATATTTCAAAAAAACAAAAAATCCATGGAACCTAAACAAAGTACCAGGAGGGTCCTCAGGAGGAAGTGCAGCAGCAGTAGCAGGGGGATTAGTACCATGGGCATTAGGTTCTGACACAGGAGGATCCATTCGACAACCAGCTAGCTTTTGTGGTGTAGTTGGGTTAAAACCAACCTATGGATTAGTATCAAGATATGGGTTAGTAGCATTTGCTTCTTCTTTAGACCAAGTAGGACCAATTACAAAAGACGTAACAGATGCAGCCATATTATTAAATGTTATCGCAGGACATGATAAAAGAGACACAACATCGATTGATAAAGAAAAAGTAGATTATACATTAAGCCTAAAAAATGATGTAAAAGGATTAAAAATAGGGATACCAAAAGAGTTCTTTAGCGAAGGAATCAATGAAGAAGTAAAAGCTTCTTTACAAAAAGCAATTGAAACATACAAAGAATTAGGAGCTGAGATAGAAGAATTTTCATTAGATGTTTCACAATATGCTTTAGCAGCTTACTATATTATTGCTTGTGCAGAAGCTAGTTCAAACTTAGGAAGATTTGATGGAATTCGTTATACTTATCGTACACCAGAATTTAAAAACTTAAAGGAAATTTATAAAAAATCAAGAAGTGAAGGATTTGGCGAAGAAGTAAAAAGAAGAATTATCTTAGGAACTTATGTATTATCTTCAGGATATTACGATGCTTACTATAAAAAAGGACAACAAGTACGTACATTAGTTATGAATGAATTTAACAAAGCCTTTGAAAAATATGATGTCATTTTAACACCAACATCACCAACAGTAGCATTTGATATTGGTTCAAAATCAAATAATCCGTTAGAGATGTATCTAGCAGATATTTGTACTGTATCTGTTAATGTAGCAGGACTTCCAGGAATTTCTATTCCATGTGGTGTAGACAAAGAAGGAATGCCAATTGGAATGCAATTAATTGGAAAGAAATTTAGCGAAGAAACCATATTAAATGCAGCATATACCTTTGAACAAGCAATCCAATTTAGAGAAAATTATAAACCGATGTTTTTTGGGACGGGGTCAAAAAACATCACCAAAGAATAAAAATAAAAAGGGAAAGAGAAAAATAGAAGATAGCGATGTTTTTTGACCCCGTCCCAAAAAACATCTTAGGAGGAAAAAATGTCAAGAGAAGATTATGAAGTAATAATAGGGCTGGAAGTACATGCAGAGTTATCAACAAAAACAAAAATATTTTGTTCTTGCCCAACCAAATTTGGTGCTGAACCAAACACACAAACTTGTCCAATCTGTATGGCTATGCCAGGAACATTGCCAGTATTAAACGAAAAAGTAGTAGAATATGCTGTAAAAGCAGGTTTAGCTACCAATTGTGAAATAGCAAGAGACAGTAAAAATGATAGAAAAAATTATTTTTATCCAGATTTACCAAAATCATATCAAATATCACAATTTGATAAACCACTATGTGAGCATGGATTTATTGAAATTGATACTGACAATGGAAAAAAGAAAATAGGATTAACTAGAATTCATATTGAAGAAGATGCTGGTAAATTGAACCATGATGAATTTGGAGGAGGAAGCTTGGTTGATTTAAATAGAGCAGGAGTTCCTCTAATTGAAATTGTTTCAGAGCCAGACATTAGAAGCGCAGAGGAAACAGAAAAATATTTAAGAAAGTTAAAAGCTATCTTAGAATATATCGAAGTATCAGACTGTAAAATGCAAGAAGGTTCTTTAAGAGCTGATGTCAATGTATCCGTTAGAAAAAAAGGAGATACAAAACTAGGAACACGTACAGAAATGAAGAATATGAACTCTTTTAGAAGCATTGCAAGAGCAATTGAATATGAAGTAGATAGACAAATCGATGTGATTGAAGATGGTGGCAAAATAGAACAAGAAACTTTAAGATGGGATGAAGTATCTGGAAAAACATTTTCTATGAGAGATAAAGAAGATGCACAAGATTATCGTTATTTCCCAGACCCAGATTTAGTGGCAATCAAACTATCAGAAGAGTACATTCAAAACATTAAGGAAACATTACCAGAATTACCAGAAAGCAGAAAACAAAGATATTTAGAACAATATAATTTAGCCCAAAAAGATGCTAACTTAATTACATCTTCTAAATATTTATCAGATTTATTTGAACAAGCAATTGAAGTATGTAACAATCCAAAAGCAGTAAATAACTGGATTATATCAGACATATCAAGAATTTTAAATGAAACAGAAATGGAGCCAAGCGAAATACCATTTGACGCAAATCAACTAGGAAAATTAGTTATCTTAATTGATAAAGGAACCATTAGTTCAAGCATTGGTAAAAAGGTATTAGCAGAATTATTTGAAAATCCAAGAGACCCAGAAGAAATTATCAAAGAAAAAGGATGGATTCAAATATCAGATGAAGGAGCCATCAAAGAAATAGTACTAAAAATATTAGAAGCAAATCCACAATCTATTGCAGATTACAAAGCAGGAAAGGATAGAGCATTAGGTTTCTTAGTAGGACAAGCTATGAAAGAAACAAAAGGAAAAGCAAATCCTCAAATGCTAAACAAGATGTTTTTAGAAGAATTAAATAAATAAAAAGGAATGGTCAAGTTGGGACAGGCACAACTTGACCATTCCTATAGTTAAATTCAATTGAAGTTGACAAATAATGTAAAATATTGTAAAATAAGAAAACATCTATAGCTTTTATTTCAAATAAAATTTAATCATAAATATTAATTCGAAAGTTTATCAATAAAGAATTGAAAAATAAAAAGGGAGATGTTATACTAGGAGGTGAAAGATTGCCAATTATTTCACAATTTTATGGTATTTTAATTTATCTGTATCAAGAAATGGGAGGACATCATAAAGAGCCTCATATACATATAAAATATAATGAATATGAAATGTCAATGACATTAGATGGAAAGAAATTAAACGGTCAATTACCACAAAAACAAAAGAAATTAGTAGATGCATGGGTAGCTATTCATGAAGAAGAATTAAAAGCAACTTGGCATGCTTATAATATAGATGGAGAATTGATTAAAATTAAAGGATTGGAGTGATTTTATGAGACCAAAGGCTATAGATGTAAAAGCTTTAAATAATTATGAATTAGAGATACTATTTAAAAATGGAGAAAAAAGAAAATTTGATGTAAAACCATATTTCAAATTTAAACAGTTTGAGGAATTAAGAGATAATAAAAAATTTCAACGAGTGAAAATAGCAGGATTATCTATTGAATGGGAAAATGGAGCAGATATTTGCCCAGATGAATTATATAACAATAGTGAAAAAATATAATCATTTTTATGGTCAAGTTGGGACAGGCACAACTTGACCATTACTAAATTAATTGTTTTTTGATACCATCTACCACAAATCCACAAATTATAAATTCAATACTAAAAATTAGACTAATTTTAAATAAATTAATACCTATGTAATAAATAAAAGGAGAAGCAAAAGCAAAACTATAAGTAAATAAAACGAATACGGAAAGGATGCAAATAGCAAAGCAGAATTTTAATCCAGAATTCATAATTTTAGAAGTTAGCGTATCTAGGTTTTTAAAATTATCAAATATTTTTTTTATCATATTACACCTCAATTTAATTAAATAATCATCATAATTAATAGTAACATGAAAGAATAATAAAAACAATGGAAATAAATACCGAGAATAGAAGGTAATAACAGAAATTTGAAAAATTATGTAAAATATGTTATAATTAAAACAGTACGAAAATGTATTAGTAGAAAAAGATACTATAAAATGGAGGTATTAAAATGAAAAAAGACATGATTCGGATTATGATTATTGTAGGTGTGATTGCTATATTGGTTGGTGCTTTTGTACTTTTAGGGAATAAGAAAGACATAGGTCCGTGTACAGAGTATAAATGCGATGTAAAAAATCTTCATTTGGCAACAACAATTGACATTTACAAAGAAAAGGAAGCGGTTGCAAAAGTAAAAGGTGACATATTTAAATTTGTTACCGATCCGTTGACAATGTATGATGATGCAGAGAAGAAGTTGGCATATGCTGGAGACGAATATCATTTCATTGCACAAGACTCACATTCAATTTTTGTAAATGGTGAATTAAGTGCAGAGATGGTAGGAAAATTCAAGATTTTTGGAGAGAAATATGAAATCTACAATAAGGAAGGTCAGCAAATAGCAAATGTTGAATTTGATCAGTTGAACACAAATGGTGAGATGTATGATATGAATGGAAAGCTGATAGCAGACTTTAATTCTAAACTGTTTTTCAAAGATTTTGATATAAGAATTTTAGAACAATGTGAAATGGATGAAAATACAGTTATTATGATATTCTGTTCATACTACAGCGATCAATCTGCTGATTCGAAATCTAGTAGTTCAAGCAAAAAGAGTGGTTCCTAACCACTCTTTTTATTTCAATAAAAACTATGCATAATCTTTATTTTTAGTTTAAGCCATAGCTGTATTTAATTTTTTTGATAAGCTAGATTTTTTTCTAGCAGCTGTATTTTTAACAATAACACCTTTTGTACATGCTTGGTCGATTTTTTTAGTAGCTTCAGAAAATAGAACTTTAGCTTCTTCCATGTTTCCAGCAGCTACAGCTTCTTCGAATTTTTTAACAGCTGTTTTATATCCAGACTTAATCATATTATTTCTTAAAGTTTTTTTCTCAATTACTTTAACTCTTTTTTTAGCTGATTTAATATTTGGCATTTTTTATAAGCACCTCCTCTTAGTCTAAATTACACTATAACATATGATATTTTAACATATTTTTTTGGAAAAAGCAAGTAAAATTCAAAATAATTATTGTAATAGCAAAATATTTATGATATATTGATATTATGAAGGGAAGTGTTATTATGATAGCAATCGGATGCGACCATGGAGGATATCAATTAAAAGAAGAAATAAAGAAATATTTAGAAGAAAAAGAAATACCATATAAAGATTTGGGGTGCATGAACGAAGAAAGAGTAGATTACCCTAATATTGCAAAAGAAGTAGCAAAAGAAGTACAAACTAAAAATTGTGAAAAAGGAATTCTAATTTGTCGTTCTGGAATTGGAATGAGTATAGTAGCAAACAAGTTTGAAGGAATTAGATGTACTCTTTGTCATGATGAATTTACAGCTAAGTACGCAAGATTACACAACGATGGAAACATTTTAGCAATAGGAGCAGATGCTGTAACCGTAAATGAAGCAATTTGTATTTTAAGAATGTGGATTGCTACAGAATTTGAAGGGGGAAGACATCAAGAAAGAGTTGATCTAATAAGAAAGATTGAAACAGAAAACATGAAATAGGAGGCCAAAGATATGTGGGGAGATATAGCCATTGCTTTTTTGTTAGCGTTTATTGTAACTTTTATGGCGACACCATATACGATAAAAATAGCAAGAAAAGTTGGAGCAGTAGATGTACCAAAAGACCAAAGAAGAATGCATAAAAAAGCCATGCCTAAATTTGGAGGACCAGCAGTTATACTAGGCTTCTTAGTAGCAGTAGGATACTTGCTAATTGTGATGAGCTTAGAACATAAAATTGATTTATTTGGAATAGAACAATATGGAATGAAATTATTAGGAATGTTTTTAGGAATAATGGTAATATCAATTTTTTGTATATTTGATGATATTGTGACTATAAAACCATTGACTAAATTAGCAGGACAAGTTATAGCAGCTATTATAGTGGTAGCGTTTGGCGTAAGAATTGACGAAATCACACCAGCTTTTTTAGTAACCAATGAATTAAAAGAAGTATTTTCTATTGTGTTAACAATTGGGTGGATTATAGGAGTAACCAATGCCATTAACTTAATTGATGGATTAGATGGATTATCAGCGGGAATTTCAGTGATATCAGCAGTCTCTTTAATGATAATTTTTGTACTAAATGCTTCACCATTAATTTCTATTTTATTAATTACAGCATTAGCAGGAGCATTAGTTGGATTTTTACCATTTAACTTTGCACCAGCCAAAACTTTTATAGGAGATACTGGTTCTAATTTTTTAGGATTTTCACTTTCAATTATTTCTATATTAGGAGTAGCTAAAACCTATACAGCTGCAGTGATTGTATTACCACTATTGGCATTAGGATTACCTATTTTCGATACCGTTTGGGCTATTATTAGAAGGTTGATTAAAGGAAAGTCTATAAAAGCAATTTTTAAAGCAGATAAGGGGCATTTACATCATCTTATTGTTGCAAGAGGATTTAGCCAAAAGCAAGCAGTGCTAATTTTATATGGCATTTCAGCAACCTTTGGATTATTTGCTATTATCACATTAGAAAGTGGAGTATGGAAAGCATTATCTTTCTTGTTAATGGTAATTGTAGCATTAGGACTTGGCTATAAGAACTTCCAAGCAGAAAAAATGGAATCACAACGATATGAATGTGTGGAATGTAAATATATATATAATCCAAAATCAGGGAATGAAAAAGCAGGAATAAAACCTGGAACAGAATTTGAAGATTTACCAGACAACTGGGTTTGTCCAGTTTGTGGAGAAGGTAAAGATATGTTTGAAATACATAGATAAATGAGACAAAGGGGGACAGGTCTTAACTGTCTCATTTTTTTATATATTCGGAAAGTCAGTATGACTTTCTAAAACATAAAATACATTGCACATAAATTTATTTTACAAATTTATTCATGACTATTCATTGACAATAATAACTCAAAATTAAAGAATATTACAAGGTAATAATAAATATGAATTTTTTATTACAAAGATTGAATATTACAAAGATTTATGATAATTTAAGTACAGGATTAAATTTGAAAGGAAAATGTTTATATGAACAAAGGATATGAAGAATTGCATAATGAGGAAATAACCGATAAAAGAAAAAGCGATATAGAAGACGAGAAAATAAAGGAATCTGTTGTACAATTTTGGTTAAGAGGAGTAAAAGCGAAGAATCCAGATTTGAGCAAAGAAAGCGAAGAAAACTTTAGAAAAAGTATTTTAAAATCTATTAATGGAAATTATAACTCTTTTATAGAAGCTAGTATAACAATGGAGTGGGATCCAAGTAATGAACTTGTTGAAGCATATTGTAGTATGGAAGAATATGAAGCTGGACGAATGGGGATAAGTTCAGTTTTTCCAAGCAAAACTACTACAACTGCATACAAAGGAAAATATGCGGTTGTTTATAGTGACTTTGAAGAAAATGAATATTTATATATGACGGATAAATATAGATTGGAAGAAAAACAGAAAATTGCTGAACAAATAAAAAAACAAGAAGATAAAATTCCAGAAGACGTAAAATTAGTTTTTAAAAATGAATTTGAAGAAGAACAAAGGCAACAAGCATTGTTAGATACATATACTACTCAAATAAGTTCAATTGAAAATTCAGATATGTCAGAAGAAGAAAAGGCGCAAAAAAAGCAAGAAGTAATGAATGAACTTAAAATGTTTTCAGAAAAGCATAAACATGATTCAGATAAATTTGGAAAAATAGATAAGCAAAAATATATACAAGAAAAATATGTAAAATATGCAAGTAGAAAAAATCAACAAATTTGGGAAGAGTGGAATAAAACAGAACATGAAATTGGAGAATTGCCAGATAAAAGTGATATCCCAGAAGAATTAGAGAGATTGTATTTAAACAAAGATATGATAAAAAGATATGAAAAATCTAATGAAATAGCAAAAGAAATACCATATGAACAAATACAATTTGTCGATATGATAGCAGAAGCGTATATAAATGAATTAGAAGAAAAAGAATACATAGATACGAATGAAACAGAAGAAACTGAAGTTATGAGAGATAAATTGAAAAGATATATTTTAGCACATTATGAAGAGATTACAAGTGAAGATGAACCTTCAATATTTAGTTTTAATAGTAAATTCAATGAAAAGGGAATATATACATTATTAGGAATAACTAAAAATGAAATTCACAATAGATATCCAATATTTTCTGATAATGAAGAAATATCAATAAAAATAGAAGAAGGAATTATATCCAGAGAAGATGGATGGGATGAAGAAATTCTAAATGCTATACCAGAAAAATTGCAAGAAAAAAAGGAAAAAGTAGAAAATCGAATAGCTTTTTATAGAGAAATAGGTGATGATATTAGAGTCAATATATTAGAAGAAGAATTAGATATGATTAATGAGTATCAAGAGGAAAGAGAAGATACAGAACCAAGTCTTAAAGAATTAGATAGTAGAAAAGCAAGACTAGAAGGAAAAGAAAGTCAACTAAGAGATGAATTTAATGAATTAGATTTATTAAATGGTCAAAAAGGAGAAGAAATATGAAAAGGGAAAATCAATTAGTAGCAAAAAGCGAAAATCTTTTTACTAAGATATTAAATTTTTTTCTAAGACGAAATAATAAATATAAAGCACAACAAGAATCCGATATTAAAGAAATATATACAAAAGAAGATTTTTCTTCTAGAATAAAAATAGAAGAAACAGTATCACTTGATAGGTTAAGAGAATTACAATCTTTAATAAGAAATGACAAAATAAAAGAAGAAGATATATGTGCAGAAGAGAAAAAAGAATTAAGAAAATTATACAAAAAGCAAATAAGTAATTTAAAAGAATCAATTAGTAATTATAAAATAAAAATTGAAAAGATAAATCCTAAAAATACATAAACGATGTGACAAGAGGGACTCCCTTTTTGTCACATTGTTTATATTTTGGGGATAGAAATTATTTTATTAAAAAATGAGACAGTTAAGACCTGTCCCCCTTTGTCTCATTTATCTATTGTATTTTTCTGCTTTTTATGGTAAAATACAATACGATAAAGAAAGGAATGTGAAAATGGAAAGAAGCGATAAAATCATAAAATTTCTAGCGCATAGAGGAAAAATAGCAGTTATGTGTGCAGACACTACTAATCTAGTAGAAAAAGCAAGAAAAACACATGACTTAAGTCCAGTAGCAACAGCTGCTTTTGGAAGAATGCTAACCATAACCGCTATGATGGGAGCAGAAATGAAAAATATAAAAGATAAACTAACAGTACAAATCAAAGGAAATGGACCAATTGAAATGATGGTAGCAACTACCAATAATTTTCCGAAAGTCAAAGGATATGTAGCAAATCCACAAGTAGACATGCCATTAAATGAATTTGGAAAATTAGATGTAGGAGGAGCCGTTGGGTACGAAGGATATATCAATGTTATAAAAGATATTGGTTTAAAAGATCCTTATATAGGAATTTCACCATTAACATCAGGAGAAATAGCAGATGACTTTGCTAATTATTTTGTTAATTCAGAACAAAGAAATTCAGCAGTAGCATTAGGCGTATTAGTGGATAAGAACGGAGTTAAATCAGCAGGAGGATATTTAATCAATCCAATGCCAGATGCCACCGAAGAAGAAATTTCAAAAGTTGAACAAGCTATTTTTCAAGCAGGAGCTATGTCAAAAATGTTAGATGAAAATTTAACACTAGAAGAGATTGCTCGAAAAATAACTGGAGACGAAAACGTAGAGATTATAGAAGAAAATATTACGCCAATTTATCAATGCGATTGTTCTAAACAGCATATGGCAGAAGCATTAGCGACAATAGGGAAAGAAGAATTACAAAATATTGTTGAAACAGATGGAAAAGCAGAAATTGTATGTCATTTTTGTAACACAAAATATGAATTTAGCGAAGAAGACTTAAAAGAAATCATTGACAATTATTAGAAAAGAAACTATAATAATAGCCATAAAAATAAGAAAAAGGAGAAATAAAATGGAAAACGAAGTATTAATATTTGGACACAAAAATCCAGATACCGATTCAATCTGTTCTAGTATGGTACATGAAATATTAGACAAAAAGAATGGATGGGAAACAAAAGCAGTAAGATTAGGAAATATCAATAAAGAAACTCGGGTTTGTATTAAACTATTTAGGGCTAGAAGCACCAGAATTAATCGAAAAAGTAGAAGAAGGACAAGAAGTATTATTAGTAGATCACAATGAATTTAGTCAAAGTGTAGAAGGAATTGAAAAAGCTAAAATCTTAGGAGTAACAGATCACCATAAAATTGCAAACTTCGAAACATCAGAACCATTATATTATACAGCAAAACCATATGGATGTACAGCAACTATCTTATATGAAGAATTCAAACAATTTGGACACAAAATTGAAAGAAAAGAAGCTGTTTTAATGGCTAGTGCCATCATATCTGATACTTTATTATTGAAATCACCAACAACAACCGAACATGATAGAAAAGCACTAGAAGACTTATGCCAAATAGCTGGAATTGATAAAAATGAATATGGAATAGAAATGCTAAAAGCAGGAACAGACTTAGACGACTTCACAGAAGAACAATTAATCAATATCGATAGTAAAGTATTTGAAAAAGAAGACACTAAGTTCGAAATAGCACAAGTAAATACAGTAAGTATAGAAGACGTATTAAAAAGAGAAGAAGCACTAAAAGCAGTTATTAATCAAGCCATAGAAGAAAAGGGGTTAAGCTTATTTGTATTTGCTATTACAGATATTTTAAATAGCAATTCAGAAATTATAGCACTAGGAGAAAGAACAGATGTTGTAAAAGTAGCTTTTGGAAAAGAACTAGAAAATGACAAAGCATTTTTAGAGGGTGTTGTTTCTAGAAAAAAACAATTATTACCTAACATTGACAAGAATATTTAAGACCGATGATTTTTGGGACGGGGTCAAAAAACACCGCTACAAAAATGAGAATAAGCTATAAATTATTCAATTCTTGAGTATATATTGTAAAAAGACTAATTTACATTAGTCTTTTTATGTTTTAATAATATTTAGAAATGATGTAATTTATTGCATTCATACTTTGATGGATGAAAAACGATGTTTTTTGACCCCGTCCCCAAAAACATCGGTAAAACTATTGAATATTTTAGTAATTAAATTTATAATAAGGAAGTAAAATGAAATAAAGGGGAAATTATAAAATAAATACAGTGGAAGGGAAGGAATGGAATGCCAAAAGAAGCGATAAAAGAAAATGCTCCTAAAAAAGAAACTTTTATGCAAGGAGTAATTACTTTAATTTTTTCACAAGTATTAATTAAATTGTTGGGACTAATTTATACTTTATATTTGACAAATCGAGAAGGATTTGGAGATAAGGGAAATGGAATTGTATCAGCAGGATATCAAATTTATGCGATGTTACTTACGATTTCATCAATAGGGGTACCAAATGCTATTTCAAAGTTAGTGTCAGAGAGAATTGCAGTAGGGGACCACAAAGGTGGTCATAGAATTTTTAAAATTGCTTTTGCTACCTTTGCAATGATTGGATTGGTAGGAAGCTTGTTGCTATTCTTAGGAGCTCATATGATAGCCAACTACTGGCTGCAAATTCCAGAAGCGGAGATGACATTAGTTGCATTATCACCAGCTATCTTCTTTGTAGCTATATCATCTGTTATGAGAGGGTATTTCAATGCTAGACAAAATATAAAGGCAACAGCAAGGTCACAAAGCTTAGAACAAGTATTTAAAACAACACTTACTATTATAATTGTAGAGATAATTGCTATTATTTCAGGAGCTTCAACACAATGGATGGCAGGGGGAGCAACACTTGCTACAACACTTGCTACATTTGCGGGATTTGGCTATTTATATTTGTATTACAGAACAAGAAGTAAAGAAATAGCAACAGAAATAAAAAGTACGGTAAATTATAAATATGAAAGAGTAGTAACAATTATAAAAAGAATTTTAATGGTTTCTATTCCAATTGCTTTAACAGCTATCATGTCTTCGTTAAATAAAAACATCGATTCTTTTACTGTAGTAAGAAGTTTAAAGGAATTTATGCCAGAAGATATGGCAATTTCACAATATGGGATTTTAGGTGGAAAAGTAGATATGCTAACTAGTTTACCATTGTCGATTAATGTCGCATTTGCCACTGCCTTAGTACCTGCCATAGCATCGGCAAAGGCGAGAAAAGATAAAAAAACAATTACACAGAAAACATCATTTTCTTTATTGACCTCTATGTTGATAGGACTTCCTTGTACAGTTGGAATGTGTTTGTTTGCAGGACCAATTTTGAACTTGTTATTTCCAAATGCAAGTTCTGGAGAAGTGATTTTACAAATTAGTTCTTTAACCATTATTTTTACTATATTAGATCAAACGATAAATGGAGCTTTACAAGGATATGGGAAATTAATTGTACCAGCTATATCATTAGGATGCCGGTGTATTGATAAAATTAATTTTGAACTTAATTCTAGTACCAATACCAGAAATAGGAGTAAATGGAGCGGCATGGGGGTCTGTAGCTTGTCACTTAGTGGCTTTCACAATTGCAATAAGTGCGCTAAGAAAAAATATAAAATTAGATTTAACAGTTTCAAAATTTGTAATAAAACCAGTAATAGCAGTAACAATTATGGGAATTTGCTCTTATTTTAGCTATGTAACACTTTCTGGAATAATTGCAGGAAAATTGGCAACAATAATAGCAATCGTCATAGCTGTAATCGTTTATGCTCTAGCAATTGTCGCATTAAGGGTGTTTTCAAAAGCAGAAATAGAAATGATGCCAGGAGGAGAAAAAATCTGTAAAGTATTGGAAAAACTAAAAATCTATTAAAAAAAGAGTAAAAAAAAGAAGGATTTTCAGTATTTTTGGCGAATAATTTAAAATAGAAGTACATTATTGCGTTTGTTCATGCAATAAAGTACATAAACTATTTAAATCTTATAGGAGGTAATTTAAATGAACAAAGCTGAATTAATCGCGGCAATGGCTGCAAAAACAGGAGCTACAAAAAAAGCAGCTGAAGAATCAGTAAACGCTTTTGTAGAAGTAGTAACAGATTCATTAAAAAAAGGAGACAAAGTTCAATTAGTTGGATTTGGATCTTTTGAAGTAAGAAAAAGAGCAGCTAGAAAAGGTAGAAACCCACAAACTAAAGAAGAAATCAAAATACCTGCATCAAAAGCTCCAGTATTCAAAGCTGGTAAAGCATTAAAAGATTTAGTAAACAAAAAATAAGATATTTGTATCAAACAATATAAATATATGAATTCATAGAAAGAGACTAGCAATAGTCTCTTTTTTAAACTTTAGTCTAAGGAGGTTACAATATGAAAAAAGATTGTTATAAAAAGGAGAATTCTTTCATACAAGTAGACTTCTACCAGACAGGGTGCTTTACAACTATGATACAGAATATAACACCAATTAACCAACAGTAATTGCAAAGGGCATGTGCCAATTTAAATTTGGTACATGTCTTTTTTTTTCATATTTTTTTCGACAAAACTTTACAGTAAATTCCAAAAATGGTATAATCTGGAATGATGGGAGAAGAAGAAAATAAATGGCAAAAATATATTTAGAAAAAAACGTACTAGAAGCGTCGCTAGAAAGATTAGAAATTATGTTCCAAAACTTTGATAATATCTATTTTAGTGTTAGTGGAGGGAAAGATAGTTCTGTCATGGTGCAATTAGCTAACAAGGTAGCCAAAAAGATGGGACGAAAATTTGATGTTTTGTTTATTGACTTAGAAGCACAATATCGATATACAATTGAACATATTGAAGAATTAAAACAATTATCACAAATTAGAGATTTCTATCATATTACATTACCAATAGCACTAAGAAATGCAGTATCTGTACTGCAACCCAAATGGATATGTTGGGAAGAAGAAAGTAAACACTTATGGGTAAGAAGTATGCCAGAAGATAGTATTAATATTCATAATTGCCCATTTGAATGGTTTAAAAAAGGAGAAGAATTTGAAGAATTTATTGTTCAATTTGCTGGATGGTATCAAGAAAAATATAAGGGAAAAGTAGGATGTGGAATTGGAATTCGAACAGACGAGAGCTTAAATCGTTTCAGGACAATTGCATTTCAAGACAAAAAAATTACTTTTAATAATTATAACTGGACAACCAAATTGAAGGTAAATGATAAGCATATTAATGTTTATAATTTTTATCCTATTTATGATTGGGCAACAGAGGATATCTGGGGAGCCGTAAGTCAACTAGATTTAAAATTTAATTATATTTATGAACTTATGTATAAAAATGGAGTAAGTATTTATGAGCAGAGACTTTGCCAACCATATGGGGATGACCAAAGAAATGGATTAGATCAATTTAAAGCTTTAGAATATGACACATGGAGTAAAGTACTAAATCGTGTAAACCGGAGTGAATTTTGGTAATATCTATTGTAAAACAACAGCCCTTGGAAACATCAAGTCTTGTAAACCAGAATTTATGTCGTGGCAAGAATATACCGTATTTTTATTAGAAAGTATAGGAATTTATAATAGAGATTTGATGTTGCATTATTACAAAAAAATAAAAAAGTTTATGATTTGGCATAAAAACAAGTTGGGAATAGAAATAAAGGAAATTCCAGATACAGCAGAATGCAAACTAGAAAATCAAAAAAAGGCTATTTCTTGGCGAAGAATAGCACGAGCGATTGAAAAAAATGATTTTTATTTAAGAAGATTATCTTTTGGACAAACCAAAAATGATGATAAAGAATTAATGGAATTAATTCATAAATGGGACAACTTATTAAATAAAAAAACAAGAACAGATGATAAAACATTACAAAAAATAATAGAAGAAAAATGTATATAAGGAGTAAAAATTATGATAAAGAAATTAACAAATAAGGATGAAAATTTTTATCAATATATGGGAAAATTTTTTGGTTCCAGATTAATTGAAAAGCAAACCAATGATAGAATTTATGATGATGATAGTAAGGTATGGTATATTTATTTAGAAGACGGAAGAGTAGTAGCATTTGTGTCTGTTAACAATAATGTAATAAAAAATATTTATACAACCAAAGAAAAATATTTGGAAGAAATATTAATAAAAATAAAAAAAGAAAATCAAATTACCTACAGTATTGTAACTAATTATTATAAAGATGTTTATGAAAGATGTGGCTATCAAGTTAGTAAAAATCAAGATTACAAAAATTTTGTAACAATTTATATGGAAAAGCAAGTGGCAATGTTAATTGACTAAGAAGAGGAAAGGATAAAAACAAAATGAGTAAAATAGAATTTCCAGTATTAAATGTAAAGATGGTAGATATCGAAAAAGTAATGGCAAATGATTATAACCCTAACAAAGTAGCTCCACCAGAAATGAAATTACTGAAACATTCCATTGAAGAAGATGGGTATACACAACCAATAGTAACTTATCATGATGAAGAAAATGATGTATACATTGTAGTAGATGGATTTCACCGTTATCGTTGTGCCAAAGAATATTTTCATTTAAAACAGATCCCAATCGTAACAATAAACAAAGATTTAGAAAACCGTATGGCAAGTACCATAAGGCATAATCGTGCAAGAGGAACGCATCAAATTATTGATATGTCCCATATTGTTTTAACGCTAACACAAAATGGATGGTCTGAAAAAGAGATATCAAAACATTTGGGAATGGAATTAGATGAAATTATTCGATTAAAGCAAATTACTGGACTAAAAGAACTATTCGCTAACCATCAATTTAGTAAATCTTGGGAAGAATTCGAAGAAAATAAGAAAAAAAGAAGCTGATATTTAAAGTATCAGTTTTTAAATGGACTAACATTTTCAAAGTAACAGATAAAACTGTTTGTTATTACGGAAATAAAGAAGAAAAGAAAGAGATAGAAAAAATATTACAAAACAATTGCAAAAAAGAAAAAAAAATGTAAAATTACGTTTAAAAGCTTAAGCGACTAGGTCGTTTAGATGGAAAAGTAAATTGACGAAACTGCAAAAAAATGGTACAATTGGATAGATATAATTTAATAAATATAGTTATAAGGAGAGAAAAATGAAGAAGACAATTAATATGATTGTAGTAATTATAATTTTAATCTTAACAAACACTATTTCATTTGCTAGCACAAAAGTAGAAGCAAACTTAAGTGCTACATCTCAAAAACTATACGAAGGAGATAGTGTTACATTTGTATTAAAATTAAATGCTTTTGAAGAAATACAGCATGGCGTCGATTCTTGTAAAGGAACTTTAGTATATGATAAAACTATCTTTGAAGAAGTCAAAGAAAAAGACTTTAATGCGATGAGTAGTTGGGAAGGACTACAATACAATACAGAAACCAATGAATTTGTGGTATATAAAAAAGAAGGAACCACAGTGGGAGAAAATCTAATAGAAGTATCGCTTAAAGTAAAAGAAGGAATAAAAGCTAACAAAACTGAAGTTAAAATAGAAAATATAGTAGCTTCAGAAGGAAAAGAAGATATTCAAGTTATCGATGATAAGAAAGCCAACTTGGAACTAAATATTATAGAAGAACAAAAGCCAGGCAACTTAAAACCAGGAGAAGGTACAACAGAGGAACCAAGTAGTGAAATAAAACCAGAAGAAAAAGATAAATTATATCAAGGCAAATTGCCAAAAACCGGTAGAAATTACACAATGCTATTTTTATTGCTAATAGCAGAGATAATATTAGGAACATTAATAGTATACTCTGGGAAGAAATGGATTACTAGTGAAAAAATAAAAAAGATAAGTGTTATTGTCTTAACAGTTGGGTTATCTATGCAATTTATAGGAACTGTTTATGGAGCAGTTACTACTTTTGCTCAAAAAGGAGAATTAAATGGCGATGGAGCTATCAACTATGCTGATGTTAATTTGTTAGAATCACACTTAATCCATCTAAAGCCATTAGGTGAAAATAAGACAGAAGAAGAAGCTAAAAAAATATTAGAAAATGCAGATATGAATAGTGATGGAAAAATCACAGTAACTGACTTAAGTATTCTAATCCAAAAAATCGAAAGTAGACTAAATTATGAAGTAACCATAAGAGACTTACAAGTTAGCAATTATTATCCAGCTAAAAATGAAGAAATTGTAATAAGCTTTGATGCAGAGGTAAATTATGATGCAACCATTCAAGCAATTACAGTAAATGGAAAAGAATACGAAATAAAAAGAAACGAAGCCAATAACAATTTATACGAAATTAAAATAAATGTAGGAAATACCAGCGGGGTAAAAGAATACAAACTAGAAAAAGCAAAATTGGACAATGGCAAAGAAGTGAAAATAGAAGAGGTAATTAAAGTTGATGTCTTAAAACAACAACCTCAAATTCAAAACTGGACAGTAGAAGAAGATATCGAAAAAACAGAATTGAATGTATCCTTTGATGTAGTAGACCCTGACCAAGCCTTTGTCTCTGGAAATTATAGAATTGTTGAAAAACAAGGAGAAAACGAAGCAGAAAATGAGTCAGCAGACGGAGATGCTATCTTAACAGGAGAAGTAACAGCTGGAAATAACAAAATTAACGTTAAAGTAGAAGAAGGAAAAATCTATGAAATTATTATGTGCTTGACCTATAACTTAGATAGCGATACTTTAGAAATAGAAGGAGAAAATCAAGTAACGGTTACTGAAAAAGAAGACTTAAAATTAGTTGTAAACTATGATTTCAAAGTGTCCGATTTAGAGACCTATCGTTATCATGACGGAATCGAAGAAAAAACAGAAGAATTTAAGACAGGAGAATACATAAACTTAAAATTCAATAGCACAAATGCTACTACTTGTACACCAAAAGAAGCGATTATCAATGGAAAAACCTATCCATTAACCAAAGAAAACGATAAATATAAAGCAGTAGTAGATGGAGCAACTAGTACAGGAACCCATACTGTTAAATTAGAAAAAGTAATTTTAAGTAATGGAAAGAACTTTGAAGTAGGGCAAGAAGTAGAGGTAAAAGTAATCAAAAACGCACCAATCGTAAAACGATTTAGAGCAAATGAAAGCGTAGAAGACAAAGAAATTAATATGCATCTTTTCTTAAAAGATATTGACAAAACAATCACTGACCTTACCGTAAAATTATATGATAACCAAAATAACGAAATAACAACTAAAAATTTAACCGATAAATTAGTAGAAGAAAACTTAACAGATGAAGAAACCGAAGAAGAAATCAAAAATACCTATTACATTAATAGTCAGTTAGACACTAGCACAGCAACAATGCAAGATAGCTATAAAGTAAAAATAATTGCTAATTACCAACTATTAGAAAATGATGATGAATCTATTCATACAGAAGAAGTATTGTTGGAAGAAACCATAGAAGCAAACCCAGTTGTAAACATTGAAAAAGTAGACGTTTCTAAAAAATATCCAGAAAAAAATGAAAATATCACATTAACCTATAAAGTGGAAACCAATAAAAAAGACCTAAAACTTACACACATTATGGTAAATAACCTAAAATGTATTGCAACCAAACATATCGACAATGACGAAAATGTGACCTATACAGTGACATTAAGTGCAGGAGAAACAGCTGGAATCTTAAACTTAGATACAACAGAATTCATTTTTGAAGGAAATATAATAGCCCATGTAAAAAATAATGTGCAAGTAGATGTCTTAAAAGACAAACCTACTAGCCAAGCATTTTTACAAGTAGACGACATTGATAATAGTACTGTTAGATTAACAGCTAATATCGTAGACCCAGATAAGGCATTTATTAGAGGAAAAGCTGATTTAGTTAGAAATAGTGATGGCGAAATAGTAGCTACCAAAGAATTTGACGCTGAGCATATCACATTTGTAATTGAAAATGTAGAATTAGAGACCGAATACACTCTTATTGCTAAAATGACTTACGATAGAGATACCAATAAATTAGCAGAAGAAACCGATCAAAATTATGTAGAAGACGAAGAATTTAGAAGAAGACCAATTCAATTGATTGCAGACTATCAACTAAAAATAGAAAATATTAAAACCTATCGAGGAGAAACAGAAAGTAAATACTTAGAAAGAGGAGAAGAGGTAACCATAGCTTTTGATAGTACAAACAAAACAGCCTTTTATCCTGTTCAAGCAGTGATTAATGGAAAAACCTATTCACTAGAAAAACAAGGAACAACTTATAAAACTAAGGTACCAGTAGTTTCAAGTTTTGGACCAAAAACAATTACCATAGAAAAAGTAATTTTAAATAATACAAAAGAAATCGAAATCACTGAAAATAACCAAACAAGAGTAGGAATTTTAAAACTAAGACCAACCATTACAGGATTTGGTTATGTAGAAGATGAACAAAATCAAGCGATTAAAGTAAATTTTGTGGTAAATGACTTAGAAGATACCATAACAGGAGGAACCATTAAAATTACAAATGAAAACGGAGAAATTGTAAAACAAGAACCATTTTCTCGTGATATGACAGAAATTAGTTTCCAAAAAGGAGTTTGTGAAGAATACGAAATAGAAATATTAGTAGATTATGACCTAGATACCAACCAAATTACAACAGGAGATAACGAATACGTAGCACAAAAATTACTAGCAGCAGGAATCAACATAAGTGGGGAACGTCTATTCGAAGTAAAAGACATCGTAGAAATTAGTTTATACCAAGAAGGAAAAGCATCTGAAGTAACAAGTATAACCGAAGCACAATTAAAAGACCACTTAGACGACTATATCGTAAAGGTAAGAACCAAAGGAATGCCAATATTCTATACACAAATTGAAGATTATGAAATTACAGAAGAAGGAGACTTAAACTTTATCTTAGCTTATGATAATGTAATTCAATATCAAGATGGAGTAAAACAAAACAAATTAAAAGTAACCTATAGCAAAATGGAAGATGGCGTAGCTCATAATAAGAGTATTGAATCTTTGATTTCCGAAATAGAAAAAGACCCAACAGGAACCTTTACTTTAACACAAAACTATGATGCTTCTTATTTGAATGTATCAAGAAATAGCATCATACCAAATACTTTTAGAGGAACTTTAAATGGAAATGGCTATAAAATTTACAATGTCAACAAACCATTATTTGAAACCTTAGAAGGAGCAACGATTAAAAATCTTACCTTAGAAAATGTGAATTTATTAGGGGCAAATAGCAAAGGATCTATTTCAAATGTGGCACAAAACACAACCATTAGCAATGTTCATATCAAGGGATTAGATATGACAACAGGAACCAATGAATCTGGTGGAATGGTTGGTGATATGCAATCTGGTTGTACCGTAGAAGAAAGTAGCGTAACGAAACTTCATATCAAATTAGACCATATTAGGGTAGCAGCAATTGCAGGAAAATTTGATGGAAGTACCATTAAAGACTGTTATGTAGAAGGTATCATAGAATCCATTACCTCAACTAGAGATGGTGTAGGAGGAATTGCTGGAGATGGCTGGGGAACAGCAGATGCTACTATTGCGAATTGTATTGCTAAAATAGAATTTGTAAACAATACAAGAGCGAAAAACAATGGAGGAATTTTAGGACTTGTTAGAAATAACAAGGTAACACTAACCAATAATATCAGTTTATGTACAGGAACAGGAGTAAACAAAATATGTGGTACAGCTATGAATTCTGCTTCAACTAACAACTATGAATTAGAAGAATCTGAACTAGTTTCCAATGCATCTGGAAATAAAGTTAAGAAAATAGCAAAAGACAATATGAATCAAGAATTCTTTGTAGAAGAAGCAAAATTTGACGAAGAGAAATGGGATTGCACCGATGCTTCTTACGAGAACTTACCAGCATTGAAAAAAGATATCCATAAAGAAGATGACATTGTAGTAGAAGAACAAACAACGAATAAGTTATACATTCCAGAATATAGCAGAATTAAAAAGATAGCAGGATTTGATACCAATAAATTAACAACTTATCATAACTTGCATAAATTAATGCCATATTATGATGCAAAATACTTAGTAATGGACGCATCAACCATTCCTACGACTGATGTATTAAATACAAAAGCAATTAAGCATATTTTACCTTATGCCAATGGAAAATTGATAACCTATATTACTTCAAAAGATTATCAAAAAATCACAACGATTAAAGTAGTCTTTGAAGATTATAGCGTAAAAGAATATAACGTGAACTTTGAGAAATTCCAACAAAATATAGCAATTTATAAAATACCAGAACTAAACTTAAATTATGCTTATGACAATTATGCCATCAAAGAAGATGGAAGCATGATAACTACCATAGAAGAATACATGAAAGGTCTTGATTATACAACCGATTTAGACCCACTAACAACGGCAGGAGATAGTAGATTATACAAAGATCATTACAATCAAATTATAAAAGCCAATGCAAAACAAATTGCAATGCAATTATTACAAAATGATGAAAATAGTGTACTTACTATGGAAAATAAGGTATTAAATAGTAAAATACAACAAGATTTAATTGACAGTGGAAAACTAAAAGAAATTGTATATGGATATACCTATTATGACAGATGGTATGGATTTGAAATAAAAGGAACCAAAGTAGCAGACCTAATGCTATTTGAAGGTAAAATGTATTCTGACTTAATGACCTATTATAATGTTGTAAAAGAAACGTTTGTAGGAAATTTAGTGCCAGGCAAGACAGATGCATTTTACAATACATGTCTAAAGAAATACACAGGAAGTTCAAGTATTGGTTATTTCTTAGATTATATAATAGCTAATATTGGTGGATATGAAAATGTAGATGATTGGTTTACTGAATATTTTGGAGGAAGAAACATATTATCTGAAATTTCAGTAGACAATAGACCCGATATGTTATATCGTGGATGGTTTAGGCTTAAGAAGAATACTAGGATGATACTTCCCGTTATTACTATGCCAGAGAACTCTACTTATATGATAGCTGGACCATATCATTTACAATTTGGAGCTCAACAGTTATATCATAAAAATCCTGAGACTGATACTGGAAGAGCAGAAGTACTAAGGAATGTTAATACACATGTTAGTCTTGTTAAAAAACATGTTTCAACTTTAGCAGGAGCATTTGATGATGGTAAATGGAGTAGTTATTGTATTATGTCATATGATTGTACAAAAGCAATTACTGGATATAAAACTTCTTATTTTCCAGGTACAAATATTCCACTAGGAACTAAACCAGTTTATACACAAGGAAAAGTTGGCCAAGAACAACCATTCTTTAAGAACTTTAGTGAAGTTTTAAATCTATGGCAACCTGCTGGTAGCTCAGCTGGTGTTGCTAATAATGCAGGATTCTTATGGTTCCAAGCAAGACCAGGACTTACTAGTTTTGATACTTGGACTCATGAGATGGAGCATGCATTAGATGATAAAATAATGTTATATAAACGAGGAACGAGAGTTAGAGCGGAAACACTTACAGAAGGTAATGTTCAACAATATGCTAATTGGAGCGAAAATAATCTTGTTCAAGATGTTGGACCTTATTACTTTAATACAACCTTCTACTTGAATAAAGAAGGTAATGCAACTCAGAATTTAACACCAGAGAGAATTAATACAAAAGAAAAACTAGAAAATTATTATAAAGGGCAACAAAATGCACTAGATTTACTAGACTATATTGAAGGAAAAGCATTTATTAAATTAACACCAGAACAACAAGCAAAAATTGCGACAAGAATGAATATATCTGCTGGTTGGTCTTCTTGGGGAGGAATTACAGCAGCACAAGCTACTGCCATGAATTTAACATCCTTAGAAGCTTTATATGATAATAGAATTGTGCTAAGACCAAATAATGCTTGGGGAGCAAGTGTAAGAGGATTGAATGTTATCAATGGTCTTGGAAGCAATGATTATGGATATGAATCTGTATGGGTAAATCGTTGGTTTATTGGACATTTAGACGGTGGTTATGCCGATGCATTCTCTACCAAACGTAATTTCTTTGAGATGCTAGGTTATGCTGGAGTAGAGGGATATGTTACTTATGGTAGCAAAGCATCTGCCAATGACTTAGACGCCATTAAAAAGATTACAAAAAAGGTAACTGGTACAGAAATGGACTGGAAACAATATAAGATGAGCAGATATGAAACGGTAGAACAAAATATTAGGAATAATAAGTTTATTGATGTCGATTACATGATAGAAAGATATACAGAAGCATTGACAAATGATGCTAATAAAGGAGACAGAAATATTTCTCAAAGAACAAATCTTAGAAAGATTTATTATCATTACTTAAAAAGTGTTACAAATGATTTTGTGGCTGATCCACTAGGAACCAATGTTAAAGTAACACATATTAGGACAGCAGAAGAATTAGTAGAAAAAATGAATCAAGAGCCTTATGGCTACTATGTATTAGATAATGACATTGATTTCTCAGGAATGACAACCAATGTAACACAAACATTTATGGGAAGACTAAATGGTAATGGACATAAAATAATTGGTAATAAAATACCAATCTTTAACAAAATTAGATATGGATATGTTGGAAACTTGAAGCTAGAAGATACAGATATTCCAAGAGATATCACAAATGCAGGAGCTTTAGCGTATAAAATAGAATCTAGTACAGCAGAAAAAATCGATGTAACAGGACTAAAAATGTTCTTTGGTAGCAAAAATGATTTAAGTTTAATTGGTGGAGCAGTTAGTAATGTAATTACTAGAGATTGCACTGTAGAACGTTTAGTTACAAAGATTGCCAACAAAGAAGAATTTGCCCAAAAAATAAATGCAGAAGCAGGTGGACTATTTGAATTAACAGGCAATATTGACTTTACTGGATATACTGGTGGAAATGCTGTTATAACAGAAACTTTTACAGGAAAAATAGAAGGAAATGGTTATACAATTTCTAACTTGAATAATGCTAGCTTATTTGCACAATTTAATGGAACAGTGCAAAACTTAAAAATAACAAACTTTACCAACACAGCACCAACAACTGACTTTGTAGCAGCATTTGCTGGAAAAAGTTCAAGTGCAACATTTAATAACCTAAAATTCGAAAATATCACATTGCAAGGTAGAAACAACATAGGAGTAGTAGTAGCTGTGGATAATGCAAATTCTACTTTTGATAAAATTAGTATTAAAAATGCTAATTTAAGTGGAAGTGGTGTTTATATAGCAGGACTAGTAGGTAGAAAATATGGTGGACGTGTAAGCAATGTATATGTTGATGGAAATATATCTATCACAGCAGTAGCTAATGCAGGTGTAATTGGTTCAACAGAAACCAATGTTACTATAACCAATGTAGTGTCTAAAGTAAATATTGAAAGAACAGCCGATTCTGAAAAGAAAGGTAGAAAGCAAAATGCAGAAATGATTGGATTACCAAATAGCAATACAAGTCGTGTTAGCAATTCTATTACTTTAGGTAATATGACTGGTTATACAGAAGATATGGTTCCTTATAAATTTATGTATGGAGACGAACCTTTGATTAATCAAATGCTTACGAAGTGCTATGAGTACACAGAAGCAACAGGTATTAGTGGCGTTACAGCCAATACAGCAGGACATTTAGATACCGTAGCAAGAAATAACTTGAATGCAGAATTTTATAGGAATTTAGGATTTGACGAAACGATTTGGGACTTTAGCAAGATTACAACAAAAGGATATCCTGAATTGAAATAGAAAATTGAATAAATAAAAAACCTTCTAATAAAATTGGAAGGTTTTTTATGATTTTGATGATTATTTTATATTTAATTGTATGTGAATATCTCTTAATTGTTCCCTTTTAACCATACTTGGAGCTCCCATCATTAAATCTTGTGCTTTACTATTTAAAGGAAAAGCAATAACTTCGCGAATACTATCAGAATCGGTTAAAAGCATAAGCATTCTATCAATTCCAGGCGCAATACCTGCATGTGGTGGAGCACCAAATTGAAAAGCAGTGTATAAAGCACCAAATTTAGACTTTACCTCTTCTTCAGTGTAACCAGCCATAGCAAAGGCTTTTAGCATAATATCAATATTGTGATTTCTAACAGCACCAGAAGATAATTCAATTCCATTTACCACAAGGTCATATTGATAAGCTAAAATCTCCAAAGGATTTTTGTTTTGTAAGGCTTCTAAGCCACCTTGAGGCATAGAAAATGGATTATGACTAAAAGTTAGATTTCCGTGTTCATCTTTTTCAAACATTGGAAAATCAACAATCCAAGCAAAAGAGAAAACATCTTTATCAATTAAATTTAATCTTTTTCCAAGCTCTTCTCGAATCTGACCAGCTAATTCAGTAGCTCTTTTTTTATTATCAGCAATAAAGAAAATCGTATCTTCCTTTTCCAAATCAGCTAGTTTTAATAAATCCTTCTTCAAATCGTCAGGAATAAATTTATCAATTGGTCCTTTAAAACTTAAATCTTCTTGTACTTCTAAGTAGCCAAGCCCTGCCATACCAATACTTGTAGCAAATTGTAACATCTTTTCATGAAATCCCTTAGAAAGATGACCTTTTACACGGATGGCACGAACTGTTCGATTGATAAATGGCTTAAAAGTACATTTACTAAAAAATTCAGATAAATCAATAATAAAAAGAGGATTTCTTAAATCTGGTTTATCGGTTCCGTATTTAAGCATAGCATCTTGATAAGAAATTCGTGGAAAAGGATATTCTACAATTTTTTTATCAGAAAACTTTTCAAAAGTATGATACATGACTGGCTCAATGACAGCAAAAACATCTTCTTGTGTGGCATAGGCCATTTCCATATCTAATTGATAAAATTCACCAGGTGCCCTATCAGCTCTTGCATCTTCATCTCGAAAACAAGGAGCAATTTGAAAATATTTGTCAATTCCAGATACCATTAACAACTGCTTAAACTGTTGAGGTGCTTGTGGTAGCGCATAAAATTTTCCAGCATGAAGTCTACTAGGAACTAAATAATCTCTGGCACCTTCTGGAGAAGAACTAGTTAAAATAGGAGTTTGCACTTCTAAAAATCCTTGCTCAATCATTTCATTTCTTAAAAATTGAAGCAATTTTGCTCTTAATTGTAAATTATTTTTTAATTTGTCATTTCTTAAATCTAAAAAGCGATATTGAAGTCGCAAATCCTCTCTAATTTCTTGATTGTTGTTGATTTCAAAAGGTAAATTCTGAGTTCTTCTACCTAAAATTTCAATCTCTTCGATACGAATTTCTACTAAACCAGTCTCTAATTTGGTATTAATTGTTTCTTCGTCTCTCTTTTTTACTTCTCCATAAACAGAAACAGAAGATTCTATGGGAATATGAGAAGCAAAATCTACATCACTTTCTTTGGCAGAAGTAACTACCTGAGTGATACCATACATATCGCGAATATCAAGGAAAACAAGCCCTCCAAAATCACGAATAGTTTGAACAAAGCCGGCAATTCTAACTTTTTTTCCAACATCTTCTAGACGAATTTCGTTACAAGTATAGGTTCGAAACTCTTTCATTTTACATCACAATCCTTTCTTTCTTATGCAGTTAGGCGGGATTTTGGTAACAAAAAACGCCCACTGCACTTAATATGCAGGGACGAAATAATTCTTTTCCGCGGTACCACCCGGCTTGAAAATTTTGAAATTTTCCACTTTATTTAAAATACTCCAATGTGTTTCGCTTATTTAGGTTGACCTTAAAGGGCTTTCAGCCGGTGACCCTTATTCTCTTTCTAAGTTACTTCTAAAGGCTTTCATTGTACAATCGCATTATATTTCATTTTTGATGCTTTATATTATATACTAGTATATGTTGGTTTGTCAAGTATTATGCAGAAAAAAAGTAGATTTGGCGAAAATAAAAATATGGTTCTTGCATTGCAAAATGTCGAAAAATGCGATGAAAAGTGAAAATATAGAGAAGAGAACTATTGCAAAAATAAAGAATTCATGTTAGGATAGGAACAAGATTTTTTATCAATTAAATTAAAAAAGCGCTTTAAAAATTAATTTAAATTTCTAAATAATTAATTCTAATTATTATATCGAAAAAATCAAACTAAAATTTAACTATAAAATTTTACCCATAAGGGTTGATTTCGTCATGCCTTTTTGGTAAAATAGAAAGGAAGGAATAGATGACACAAAAAATCAAAGAAACAACGAAATTACCACTTACGAATGATTATATTTTTAAGAAAATATTTGCAAAAAAAGGAAACGAAACTATATTAAAAGACTTTTTAATTGGGATATTGGAGATTTCAATTGAAAAAGTAGAAGTACAAGCAGAGGTTAGTTTAGAAAAACAATTAAAAGAAAATAAATTAGGAAGATTAGACATTGTAGCTGTTTTAGATGATAATGCGGTTGTGAACATAGAAGTACAAATTTTAAATCTACATGATTTTATAGAAAGAAGTCTATATTATTGGTCAGGAAATTACTATAACCATTTAAGAGCAGGAGAAAAATATCAAAACGTAAAAAAGACAATATCGATTAATATTTTAGACTATGAACTATTTGAAGAAGGACCATTTCATGAAGTCGTAAAATTAAAAAGAGATTATCAAAATAAAATATTAACGGAAAAGATTGAAATGCATTTCATTCAAATACCAAAGTTCAAAAAGGAAAAAAGAGGGGTAACGACAAAATTAGAGCAGTGGATGCAATTTATTAGCCAAACAAATCGAAGGGAGGTAGAATTAGCCATGAAAGAAAACAAGGAAATTCAAAAAGCTAATGAAGAATACGAACATTTAACTGGAGATGAAGAAGAAAGAAGAATAGCTTATTTAAGAGATAAAGCCATAAGAGACGAAGCAAGCTTAAAAGAAACAGGAAGAATAGAGGGAATAAAAGAAGGAGAAAGAAGGAAGCAAGAAGAAATCGCTAGAATACTGTTGGCTAAAAATAAGCCAATTGAAGAAATTGTAGATATTACCAAATTAACTAGAGAAGAAATAGAAAAATTATAAGAAAGATAAAAAATGCCAAGAATACACAATAGAATCTTGGTATTTTTGTATTAAAAGGGATAAAAGCATTGAAAAAGTTCTTAATGTTTAGTATAATTATAGAATAGAAGAAAAAGTTGAAAAGGGGAGAAAAAATGGAAGAATTTAATGTATTAATCAACAAAGCAAAATTAGAGAAAAGAATTGAAGAAATGGCAAAACAAATTCAAAAAGACTATGAAGGAAAAGACATCGTATTTATAGGAATCTTAAAAGGTTCTGTAATGTTTATGACAGAACTTGCCAAAAATATAAAACAAAGTGTAGCATTAGATTTTATGGATGTATCTAGTTATGATGGAAAAGAAAGCACAGGAAACGTAAGAATCAACAAGGACATTAGAGATTCCATAGAAGGAAAAGACGTCATCATAGTAGAAGATATTATTGATACAGGAAGAACATTAACCTATTTAAAAGAATATCTAAAACAAAAAAATCCAAACAGTTTAAGAATTGCAACCATGCTATCCAAACCATCTAGAAGAATTATGGAATTAGATGTAGATTATATAGGATTTTCTATCGAAGACAAGTTTGTAATTGGGTATGGATTAGACTATAATGAAAAATACAGAAACTTACCATATATTGGCTATATTGAATAAAAGGAGTAGATATGTTTAATATCGAAGAAGAACTAAAAAAATTGCCCAATAAACCAGGTGTATATGTTATGAGAGACAAAGACAATAACATCATCTATGTAGGAAAAGCAATTTCCTTAAAAAACAGAGTAAGGCAATATTTTAGAAAAAATCATAAAGTAGCAAGAATTGAAAAAATGGTCAGCTTAATTGACCATTTTGAATATATTGTAGTAGATAATGAAGCAGAGGCATTAATTTTGGAATGTAACTTGATTAAAAAGAACAGACCCAAATTTAATGTCTTATTAAAAGATGATAAAACCTATCCCTATATAAAAATTGATTTAAACAATGACTATCCAGGGGTATTTATAACAAGGAGAATTGTAAATGATGGTTCCAAATATTTTGGACCTTATGCGAATCCAGGAGCAGCCAAAGAAATGGTCAATTTTATTAAAGAAAAATATAAAATTCGTCAATGTAGAACCTTAAAAGAAAGACCAAGAGCTTGCCTTAACTATCATATTAATAAATGTTTAGCACCTTGTATGGGATATGTAACAAAAGAAGAGTATCGCAAGCAAATTGATGAAATTATAGACTTATTAGAAGGGAAAACAGACAAATTAAGAAAAGAATTGGAAGGTCAAATGGAAGAGGCCTCTCAAAAAATGGAATTTGAGAAAGCTGCCTATATACGAGATAAAATACAAGCAATTGAAAGAATATCTGCGAAACAAAAAGTATCAAATATCTCAGAAAATAACATTGACGTAATAGGAATTGCAAAATCAGACCTAGAAGTTTGCGTAGAAATATTTTTTGTTAGAGGAAGCAAAATGATAGGAAGAGAGCATTATTTCTATGCAGACTTAAAAGACATGGAAGACGCCGAGATTCTTGCAGGATTTATCAAACAATATTACTTAGACAATCCTAATATTCCCAATAAAATCATGATAAAAGAAGAAATAGAAGACAAAGAAGCCATAGAAAAATGGTTATCCACAATCTTAGGAAGAAAAGTGGAAATTAAAACTCCAAAAAAAGGAGAAAAGCTACGATTTGTAGAAATGGCAGAAAACAATGCTAAAGTAACCTTAGAAAATAAAGAAAAAGATAAGGGCGAAATATTGATGGAACTAAAACAAGTTCTAAATTTAGATAAACTGCCAAGAAAAATTGAAACATATGACATATCGAACATAGCAGGGGAATATACCGTAGCAGGAATGTGTGTTATGCAAGATGGAATCATCAAGAAAAATTTATCAAGAAGATTCAAAATAAAAACAGTATTTGGACAAGACGACCCAAGATGTATGGAAGAAGTAATCATAAGAAGGCTAAAACAATCAATTGAAAATCCAAAAGGCGGATTTGGAACCTTACCAGATGTTATCTTTGCCGACGGAGGAATTACACAAATTAGAGCAGTACAAAATGCTATCCAAAAAGTAAATGATGTTTTTTGGGACGGGGTCAAAAAACATCGATTAGGAGAGAAGGATTTTGGGGACGGAGGAAAAAATCATGATGAAGAAAGAAAAAATATATATTTAGAAGAGCCATTAAAAATTCCCGTTTTTGGAATGGTAAAAAATGATAAGCACCAAACTAAGGCTTTAATGGATGACAAAAGAAATGAACTAGAAATATCTCAAAATTTAATGAATGTAATTACTAGATTTCAAGATACTGTACATGATACAGCAATTACTTATCATCGAAAATTAAGAGATAAACAAATTACCAAATCAGAACTAGATAAAATTAAGGGGATTGGAGAAGCGAAGAAAAAAGCTTTATTAAAATATTTTGGAAGTGTAGAGAAAGTAAAAGAAGCAACTGTAGAAGATCTAATGAAAGTAAAAGGAATTAGTGAAGAATTAGCTAAGAAAATCTTAGAAAATAGTTAAAGGAGAGGTATTATCCTCTCCTTTTTGGCATCGTTATGTAGTATCTGGATCTAAAACCCATTACAGAGCGAAATGCTTTTTTCCGAAAAGGTTTTACGTACCAATGATAATTAAATAACAAGAGTACATATCCTAACAAAGTAACTGCCAAACTAGCTTTTAATAATTTTCTCATAATGCATCCTCCTTCATGAATAAAAGCTTTTCATAATAATTATTATCAAGTTACAGGGTATAAATCTTATGTGTTCTATTTTATCATAATTTTAATAAAATAGCAAATAATTATCCCCAGTATAACTGGGGGATTTTCATATCGGCCTATAAGGCCTTACTACTAGCAAACGCTGAAGCGTCTTTATATTCTTTTATTGTAATTTAATCTGACATCATATCCTCTTTTAGTTGATTTTCTACATAATTATACACTGCTGACTTGTTATTTCCTACTGTACTTACATAGAATCCTCTACACCAAAAACTTCTATTTCCATATTTATATTTTAAATTTGCATGTCTCTCAAATATTATTAATGTACTTTTTCCTTTCAAATATCCCATAAATGATGATATACTTAATTTGGGTGCAAATACTATAAGGTACTTGCATTTCCATGTTGTGTGCTAAACTATTTGTGTATGGACTTTTCATACGTCCCACTCCTCTCATAATTAATATTTTTAGCCGTCAAACTTTAAATATTATATCATGTTTAGAGTGGGAATTTTGTTACCCTGTTCAAAACTATAAGTTTAATGATACTCCCCAGCATAGCTGGGAGGTATCATTAAACTTAATAAGAAAGAAGGATGGGAAACCATCCTTCTTTCTTGGTATTATTAAATTAGAGCAGTGATAAATCTATAATTTCAAAATTTGCTCTGTGAACGTATAAAGCTTTATCGTCAATCATAAGCTTAGTCATTTTAGGTAAGTCATCAGGAATTTCCCAATAAACTTCGTCACCACTATAAGCACAGATAGGAACACCTAATTGTGACTGGATAACAACAACTTGTGGCTTACCAAAATAGTTTTTATATTTATTGACTACTTTGGATACAGAAGTTAATCCTGTTAATCCATCCTGTCCATTACTATTTACATCAGATAGATTGAATTCAACGTCCCGCTGTAAACCGTCTTCTGCAAAAATGACAGTATTACCGCAGCTTGACATTTGCTTTCCATCAATTGTAATAGTAATAACAGAAGAAAGAGAATAATTTGTCACAGAATCGCCATCTGAATCTATCCCAAGTTCTTCTACAACATTTCCGTCAATGTCAATTTTTTTGCCGGAAGCAGTCAAAAATTTTGCACCGTAGTTGTCATAGAATTCAGCTGTATAAGATACACCAATAAGGCGACCTTTTATAGAATTCAGCTCACTGCTTATTGCACCACACCCAGAAAGGGATGTACAAAATAAAGTTAATAAAGTTACAAATAATACCATTTTTTTCTTCATAATGAAGTCCTCCTATAAAATATTTTTTTACTTTGTTGTCATTCCCTTGAGTTGAAAAAATTAGGAAAACAAAAAGTAACTAAATATATTATACCATAATTTACATAAAAAAGCAAACGGATTATAACAATTCTAATTTAGAAAAAATTTAAATTTAGTAATATTTAGAAAAAACTTGCATATACATATAAGGAAAAATAAAAAGGGGGAAATAGAAAAATGGAATATGCAAAAGATGAAATTTTTCAAATTAAGTACAATACAAAATTAAATCGATTAGAAATGGGAAAGGAAAGTTGGACAAGCCAAATTGCTAAAAAAATGAGAAGTCACAAATTACTAACAACTACCATTATTGCTTTTCTTATATTTGCTACATTAAATATGATTATGATATATAATTTCATAAAAATTTTACAAAGTATTTAGAAGTAATTAAATCAAAATATCAAAATATCCTTGGAAAAACTAATAAAATATGGTAAAATAATACTATTCTAATAAAAGGGAGGAATAGTAGTTTATTAAAGCTACCAAGAAATATGAAACTAGCAAATGAATGGAAAGAATATAAAATATTAGATATGGCAGAAGGACAGAAATTAGAAAGATGGGGAGAGGTTGTATTAGCAAGACCAGATCCACAAATTATATGGAAAGACAAAAGTTATCCGAACAAATGGAAGGAAATTAATGCAACTTATCATAGAAGCAAAACAGGTGGAGGAGCTTGGGAATTTAAAAAGAAAATACCAAAAGCTTGGCAAGTTCATTACAAAAATTTAACATTCAACATTAAGCCAATGGGATTCAAGCATACTGGACTTTTTCCAGAGCAAGCTGTTAATTGGGATTGGATGATAAATAAAATCAAATCTGCCAAAAGAGAAATCAAAGTATTAAATTTATTTGCCTATACAGGAGGTGCAACAGTTGCATGTCTATCAGCAGGAGCATCAGTATGCCATGTTGATAGTTCAAAAGGAATGACGACATGGGCAAAAGAAAATGTGGTATCTTCTGGCTTACAAGATAGACCAGTAAGGTTTATTATTGATGATGTCGTAAAATTTGTAAATAGAGAAATCAGAAGAGGAAATAAATACGATGCCATCATTATGGATCCACCATCTTATGGAAGAGGAGCAAAAGGAGAAGTTTGGCAATTTGAAAATAATATTTATGATTTAGTAGAATTGTGTACACAAGTACTATCTGATCATCCACTATTCTTTTTAATTAATTCATATACTACAGGAATTTCAAGTACTGTGTTACAAAATATCTTAAGTGTAACAGTAAATAAAAAGTACAAGGGAAAACTAGAATGTGGAGAAATTGGACTTCCTATGGAAAATTCGAATTTAGTGCTACCTTGTGGTATTTATGGCAGATGGGAAAGATGAGACAGGGGGCCAGGTCCTTTTGGTGAGACAAGGGGGACAGGTCTTGAGTGTCTCATTTACAATACTATTATTATATTTAATATTTATTAATAAATGAGACATTCAAGACCTGTCCCCCCTTTGTCTCATCGAAGGAGAAAAAATGAAGAATTTAAAAATACTATTTGAAGATAATCATATAATCGTAGTCGAAAAAAAGCCAAATATTCCGTCACAAGCAGATAAAACAGAAGATATGGACATGCTAACATTGGTAAAACAATATATCAAAGAAAAGTACAATAAACCAGGAAATGTTTATTTGGGGTTAGTTCATAGATTAGATCGACCAGTTGGAGGAATTATGATTTTTGCTAAGACATCAAAATCTGCTTCAAGATTAAGTGATCAAGTAAGAGAGAAAGTGTTTAAAAAGAAATACTTAGCAGTAGTAGATGGGAAGATTAATCCAGAACAAGGAACTTTGGAAGATTATTTATATAAAGACGAAAGACACAATATGAGTAAAGTGGTAAAGAAAGATAAGAAAAATGCTAAAATAGCAAAACTGGATTATAAAGTTCTAAAATATAATGAAGTAAAAAATTTAAGTTTAGTAGAAATTAATTTACATACTGGACGACATCATCAAATAAGAGTGCAGCTATCTCATTTTGGACATAGTATCTTTGGAGACCAAAAATATGGGATAAGAGGACAAGGAAAACAAATTGCTTTATGGGCCTATCAGCTTACGATTAGACATCCAATTACTAAAGAAGAGATGACATTTGAGGATCTACCAGAGTCAATTGGGACATGGTGTATTTTAAAAGGAGAAAATACTCTTAAGTATTAATCTTGACTTTGCAATTTTTGAAATTTTAAGATTTTTCTCAAAAAAGCTAGGAAATTTCAAAAAGTATTTGCATTTTGGAAAAATCTGTGTTACAATATCGAAGTATAAAAAGAGAGAAACCGTAGGGAGGAAAAAAATAAATGGAAATAGCAAAAGGAATACTAATTGTAACTTACTTTATGGTAGCGGTGGCATTAATTATACTAACATTAATCCAATCAAAAGATGATGCAGGGTTATCATCAACCATAACAGGTTCATCAACGAGCAACTTCTTTGAAAAGAATAAAGGAAGAACCAAAGAAGGAAAACAAAAAAGATGGACAATTATATTAGCAGTAGTATTTGCAATATTAACTATAGCATTAGGAATATTATATATGGCATAAAAAGTAGTAAAAGGGCGGTTTTTGTTTAAAAACTTGCTCTTTTTTGGCAATTTTTATCAATAATTTAATGTATTAAAAATAAATAGCAAGAATTATTGTCCAAAAGGATGGTTCTCTTTGGCAATTAGAAGAAAGGAAAGAAAAGAATGGAAGAACAAGAGTCGAAGATTTTAGAATTGATGAAAAACAAAGACTATGTACCAATGAAAGCAAAGGAAATAGCAATGATAATGCGAGTACCAAAAAAAGAATATAGAGATTTTTTAGAGATACTTGGTAATTTAGAGTTAAACTTTAAAATACAAAAAAACAGAAAAAATAGATATCGACTAGTAGAAAAAACTTATTATGATGGTATTTACCGAAAAAACCAAAAAGGTTTTGGATTTGTAAGATTAGAAAATCAAGAGGATGAAATTTATATAGCAAGAGAAAACTCATTAGATGCTTTAAATGGAGATAGAGTTCTAATTGAAATTATGGAAGAGGAAAATAAAGTAAAAAGTGCAGAAGGGAAAGTTGTAAAAATTTTAAAGCATGAGAAAGATACTGTAGTAGGAATTTTTCAAAATAATAAGAACTTTGGATTTGTGGTACCAGATGACAGAAACTTTGGAACAGATATCTTTATTTCTAAAAAAGACATGGGAAAAGCAAGAAGTAATCATAAAGTTTTAGTAAAAATCACCAAATATCCTAAGAAAGGGAAAAAAGCAGAAGGAAAAATCATAGAAGTATTAGGAAACGTAAACGAAGCTGGTGTGGATATGTTATCTTTGATAAAGGAGCATAACTTACCATCTACTTTTCCTGAGCCAGTAGTACAAGAAGCAAAAAAATTTGAAAATAAGGTAGACAAAAAAGATATTCCCAATCGAGTAGATTTTCGTGATAGAGAGATTTTTACGATAGATGGAGAAGATGCCAAAGATTTAGATGATGCAGTTCGTGTACAAAAATTAGAAAATGGAAATTATAAATTGGAAGTACATATCGCAGATGTTAGCTTTTATGTAAGAGAAAATAGTTTACTAGACCAAGAGGCATTCATTCGAGGAACTAGTATTTACATGTTAGGGAGAGTTATTCCTATGCTTCCAAGGGAACTTTCTAATGGCATTTGTAGCTTAAATGCAGGAGAAGACAGATTTACTTTATCCTGTATCATGGAAATAGATGACAAGGGAAATGTAGTATCTTCAGAAATTGTAAAAGGAATCATTAATGTAACAGAAAGAATGAGCTATACAGATGTACAAGCTATCATTGATAAGACTAACCCACAGACTATAAAAAGATATAAACCATATATTTCTCAATTTAAATTAATGGAAGAACTAGCTAAAATCTTAAAAAACAAAAGAATAGAGCAAGGTTACTTAAATTTAGATATTCCAGAAAGTAAAATTGATTTAGATATTGATGGAAAAGTGACAAACATTTCAAAATATGAAACGACATTTGCTCATGAAATTATAGAACAATTCATGCTAACAGCAAATGAAACGGTAGCAGAGAAATTCTTCTGGCTAGAAGCGCCTTTTATTTATCGTGTGCATGAAAATCCAGATTTGGAGAAAATTCAAGAATTGAATAAATTTTTATTTAACTTTGGGATGAAAATAAAAGCCAATAAGGATAATATTTATCCAAAAGAATTTGCTAAAATTTTGGAAGAGGTAAAAGGAAAAGAAGAGGAAAAAGTAGTTTCTAATTTAGTATTAAGAACTTTAAAAGTAGCTAGATATGAAGCGGAAAACAAAGGACACTTTGGAATTGCTAGCAAATATTATTGTCACTTTACATCACCAATTAGAAGATATCCTGACTTATTTATCCATAGAGTGATTTCAAACTATTTAGAAGAAAATTATGATGTTTCTGAAAAGTGGACAGAAAAAGTGAAGACACAAGCTGAAGAAAGAGCAAAACAATCTTCTGAGAGAGAGAAGATAGCCACAAAAGTGGAAAGAGAAGCGGAAGATTTGAAAAAGGCTGAATACATGGAAAAGAGAATTGGAAAAGAATATGAGGGAATTGTGTCTTCTGTTACTTCATTTGGAATTTTTGTGGAGCTAGACAATACAGTAGAGGGATTAATTCGATTCGATGACTTAGGAGATGAATATTTCATCTATGATGAAGCAAGAAAAAGGCTAATTGGAGAAAGAACTAATAAAATTTATAAAATTGGAGATAAAGTAGCTATTCGAGTAAAAAAGGCTAGCAAATTGTTAAGACAGATTGATTTTGAATTAATATAAAACAAAGATATCGCCATAAGGATAAGATCCTTATGGCGGTTTTTAGATGAAAATCAAGATAAGAAAAAGTACCAGTAAATACGATTGGATTTATCTCGGGAGCACTTAGAATAAGTTAATCCGTGCTTGGAAAAGAAATCAGTAACAATTTTTACCTCTGCAGGGTCTTCAAGAAAATATTCTGCTGGAACAGAAATTATTGTAAAGACAGATTCAGAGGGGACTGTTTTAAAATCAAAAGTAAGTATAGATTGCTTTACTTTCAAACATTCAATTGTTACATATGATTCTCTAGCTTTTTGAGCCCTTAACAGCTTTTTTTGAAATGCTAGTAAATATTCCTGCGGAACAGTTGGCGTCTCTCCTTCTTTTATAGCAGGAACAGTAAGGACATAATTAGCAGTTCCAGCTACTTCAGTTTTGACTTCAAATCCAATGCTTTTGGCTTCTTCCTCAAAATAAGGATATTCATTATCAACTGAAGTAGGAACCTTGTATTCCTCAAAATCTTTTGTTTTGAAAAGGCGATCTGTAAGTACTTTTTTAAAAGTTTCAAGAACATACTCTTTTGAGATAATTCTTTGAAGTTGCTCTTTGTTCGCCTTGTCTTCTAATTGGCTTTTCTCCCGAAGTTCTTCCGTAATAACATCTCTTAAATTTTCACTCATTTTTGTCTCCTCCTTAAATAGGTTTGTCACAAGTCTTCTAGTGTAAATGAAGACTATTATATAAAAATTATACCTATATAATACCATAATTTACATAAAAAAGCAACTCCTGTCAGAAAAATGTTCTGACAGGAGTACTTGCTGTTACTACAGAGAAAAAGTCCAGAAAATAAACGGTGAATAGGCACATTCTTGATAGCCCGTAAAAGGTAGCTGAAACTTAGAAAAGAAAGACTGTATCAATTCGTTTTCATAGTTTGTGCTAAACTTTTTAAACGATGCTACCCAAATCCTAGTAGGAATATCTTCATAGGCAAGAAAATGATCATACTCTCCTATTTCGATAAGATGTTTTACCTTACGGCATTCAGCCAGAACTTCTTTCTTTTTCTCTTGACGAACTTTGCGTAATTCCTGCTCAAACTTAAATAGCTTCAGTTGGGCAGGGGTCCGGCGAGAGCCTTTTTCAAAGCTAGGAACTGATACGAAATATTTGTTATCTCGTATATAGAAGCTAAAACCTAATTCAGCTAATAAATCCGAATAAATGTATTTCGGGTTTATCTGGTGTTCGGTATAGTCTTCCAAATTTTCAAGCAGATTAGCAAGGAAAACATCAAAATCTTTAAGAATGTTTTCTTTGATAGTAGCTTGTTTTTCAAGTTCCTTTCTTAGCTTTTCTTTTTCTCTCCGCTGGATTTCTTCCACAATCTGTGCATGCAAACTTTTGCTCATATTTTTGCCTCCTTAAATTATTTTATATAGTCACGAGTCTTCTGGTAGAAAAGAAGACTTTTAAGATGATTTGTATTAATTATACTATAGATTACATAAAAAGTAAAGATTTAATACCTCCAAATCATAACATTAGCAAAAATAACTACAAGAATGGAAAAGGTAATAATAACAATACCGCCAGTTTTATTCTTAATGGTATTAATTTCATAAAAAGCATAACCAATCGTCTTTAATAAAATAAAAAGACTGAGAAACAAAAACAAAACATGATAAACAAGATTAAACAAAACAAAAACTCCTTTCGTAAGACCTAAAATGAGACAAAAAAGACCTGTCCCTACTGTCTCATTTTAAGTTTCTGTAATCAACATACTAGATTTAATAGATGTATCAATTTTTACATCAAAGAAAGCATTATGATAATTATCACACCACTTATAATTATCATAGTCTTGGGTGGTAAAAAAATTACCTAATGCATATTTGCCAAAACCGTTAATATCTGATTTAAATTCTTTTGAGGTTTTATATAGATAGTCAGAAAATACAGATTCTAGATATTTATTGCAAGTTTGAGAAAGGTTATCTAAAGTTTGCGATTCTAGATATTGAGAATTATTAGACATAGAGTAAATTCGGCCACTAAATTTAGCTTGTAGTTTGATATAAGGAGAAGAAGTAGAAGTGTCAATATCTATACGAGGAGGAGATTCTGGTGTTAAATAAATGTCAGTATAACTATTAACATCATCAGGATCTGGAACAGAAATCAGAAAACGATCTATTTCGTTTCGAATAGCTAAATAGGTGGTAGTTTCTAAAGCACACAATTCCCCTACTAGCTTATCATCTTTAAAGGCAGCGATTCCAATATTTTCAGAACCATTTTCTCCTTCAATTGGTGTTTGATTGGATTTTACATTATAATTTTCTTGAATGTGATTATTTCCCTGATTTTGAGGCTTTTCAGTTGAGATACCACCTAAAATAGCAACAGGTTCACAGGTTTTACAAATAATTGCATTAAAGAAATCACCTATTGTGGCATCTGGTTTGAAACCAGTATATTTGCTTGAATTTGTAAAAATTTCGTAGTACTTTGAAATTAAATTTTCAAGTTCAGGAGAAGTTTGTTCCATATAAAATTTAGCATTACATTTACTAACAACAATATTAGCAGAAGGTCTTACTTGAGTATCATTAATTAAAGTGTATATTTCTTCAGAAATTCCTTCTTCAGCAAGTTCTTCGGAAAATATAATGACTTTACAATGAGACATATTTAATTCTTTTCCCATATAACTATCCATCAAATTAATAGCTGTACTAAGAGAGGGAGCTGTTACGGTATCCATAACAGAAGGTGTTTTTTCAGTAGAACCAGATTCCGTTGATTTAGAAGTAGTTGAAAATTGAAAACTTACTTCTAAATTATTATCGGTCCCTTTATCAATACCAATAACAAGAACATAAGCTAAATTATCCATACTAAGAGATAAGTAAGAACTAGAAAATGCCATAATAAAAACAAGTATGAATAGAAAGATAAATAGATTTCGTCCAAGTTTATTCAAAATAAAACCTCCTTATACATTTGTAATTTTCTTTTGTTTCTTTTTCATAAGATTAGCTAAAAGTAAAACGCTACTTCCTAAACAAAAGGTAATGCCTAAAACTAAATAAGGATAAATGTCTGTCTCGAATTGATCCGAAATAGCATAATTCTTAGGGATTAAAGTAATTCCTAAAATGAGAAGTCCAAACATATCAATTAAAGGCTTTTTGGTTTCAATATTTGTAAGTTTTTTGAAAATTCCCATAGCAAATTTGCTACTAATACTTACATAACAGGCAAAAGCTAAAATCCAGATGAGTAAAAAAACAGATTCTAACCTTTGGAAAAAGCTACCAAATTCAATATATCTTGTAGCATTATATAAAGGAGTAATTTCATTAGTATTAATAAAAAAGGAAAACATAAATAAAAGAGTTGCTACACAAAAAATAAGATAAATGGCAGATAATCCTATAGAAATAAGTGCTATTTTTTTCATTTTTTGTGGTTCCTTTAAGTAAGGTGGCAAAAAATATAAAAAAGTAATTCCACCAAAAGCAGATAAATTAGTTAATCCTAATATAAAAGTATTAAATAAACCATCTCCAAAAATAGGAAAAGCTCTTTGTGGTACAAATTTATTCATATTAGCAAAAAACAAAAAGATGATACTTGCTAGGACAAGTGGGATAATCAATAAATTTGTTTTTAAAGAAGCATTAAAATCAAGTCGATTGGCAGTACAAACAGCAAGAACGAATAAACTAAGGATAAATAGAATATTAGTCATAGGGTAGTAGATAATTTTTAAACTTTCACAAAAGTTTCGTAATAAGATACTAGAACTAACTAAAAAGAAAGAAATAAAAATAAAACCTACTACATTTTTAAAAACTTTCCCACCTAGGTACTCTGAAATATCAATAATATCAGCTCCACTGAAATTTTTCATCAATTTAACGATAAAATAAGAAAACAAAATTGCTAAAATACTAACAAATAGTAAATTAATGATGGTTGCAGATTTAGTAGATACTAGAATTTCCCTGGGAAGTGAGGAAATGGTATGGGTTACAATGATGATAAGAACAAGCATAATAGCTTCTATCGTTCCTATTTTTGATTTTGTCATAAAGAATAAACTCCTTTCTAAATAAGTTTTGTTTTATTAGAAAGTTTATTATATTTTTATTTGTGCCTCCCAACTTCGTACAGTCTGTAATTTCATAACAGACTGTAACTTGTCGGTCCCCCCGAATTGGCACGGCATAAAAGTATAATAAACTTTCTTAAATAAAATGAGAGTATTATTTATTGTGGTACTTCCACTTCATAGAAAATTTAGCCTGATCTTTTTCTCGTTTAGTAGCGACATAAGAAGGACGATATTCTCTTTTCCAAATTGGTTTAAGCAAATAACCATTTCCTTTTGAATTGGTGCTAGGAGCAAATGGAGTTGTATAAGAAACGCCAAAAGACCTCAAACTGCAAAGTAAACTAATGTAAACAAATAAGCCTAAAGCAATTCCTAAAAATCCAGCCATAAAACCAAGTAAAACAAAGGCGAAGCGGAAATATCTTAAGTGAAAGCCAAAAGAAAAATCGGGAATAGCAAAAGAAGCAATACCAGTAATAGCTACAATAATAATTAAGATAGGGCTTACAATACCAGCACTAACAGCAGCTTGTCCTAAAACCAGAGCTCCTACAATACCAATGGTAGGACCAATAGCAGAAGGAACACGAAGACCAGCTTCACGAATTAACTCGAAGGAAATTTCCATCAAAAGTAGTTCTACAATAATAGGAAAAGGAACATTTTCTCTAGAGCTTAAGATGGAGTAGAGTAGACCAGTGGGGAGAATTTCTTGGTGGAAGCTAGTAATAGCAACATAAAGACCTGGTAAAAGAAGCGTAATAAAAGTTGCTAAAAACCTAAGACCTCTTAAAAAGTTAGCAAAGTCTACCTTCATATTTGTATCTTCTGAAGAAGTTAAGAAATCAATTAAAATCGAAGGCATAATAATAGCATAAGGAGTACCATTGACAATGACAATAACTCTACCTTTTAAAAGATATTTGGATGCTTTATCTGGTCTTTCTGTAGAAATTGTTTCTGGAATTCCTAAATCATTGGATTCAACCAAAAGTTGTTCTAATTCACCAGCAGAAAATAAAGAATCAATATCTAAGTTATTTAAACGGTATTTTACTTCATTTACTAAATCTGAGTTAGTAATGTTTTTGATATAGCAGACAGCACATTTGGTTTTGGTAATCTTACCAACTTCTAAATTTTCTATAATTAGATTTTCATTATTAACAATTCTTCGAAGCAAAGATGTATTAGTTCTAATATTTTCAACAAAAGCTTCGTGAGGTCCTTTTATAACAATTTCATTATTAGGACTATCTACACTTCGTTGTTTAAATCCTTTTACTTCAATATCAAAAGCAAGGTTTAAGGTATCTACAAATAAAGCACAATTTCCGTGAGTTAATACCATTTGCTACTTCATCAAAATCTTTTACTTCTTTTACTGCATTTTGAGGCATTAAACATCCCATTAAGTAATTCGATAAATCAAACTTTTTTACTTTTCGAACGGTTATATTGTTAGCAACTGCTTCGGAAATGACTTTATTTTGACTCCCATCATACAAGTTGCTTTTATTTCTAAGCATTAAAGGTTCCAAGATAAATTTATCCATAATTTCAGAGTCTACCATGCCATCAATATAGACTAAAAAAGCATTGTATTGTTTTCCTCTAGCATTAATGGTAAACTCTCGTAAAATAACATCACTATTAATCAACAAGTTGTAGCGAGTTTTCATATAATCTATATTAACAGTAAGACTTGGAAAGATATCTACTTTTTGCTCGGGCTCTTGTGGTTGATATTCATTATTTTCTGTGGTAGGACTATCTTCTGGCAAACTGAAATTGTAATCGACTGGTGGTGTATAAGCAAAAATAGAATTAAATAAATTTTTAAATTTCATAATTTTCTCCATTTTTAGTTTTTAATAGTATCTCTAAAAAAATTAGAAATATACTAGTTTTTATGAGAAAAAAATGATATAATGTAGTTGAAATAATCTCTAGACGGGATTTTGAGATAAAGTAACTTAAAAAATTTTAGGAACAAAAACAAGCAAATCAAGAAAGGATGTTGAAAAATGGTAAAGAAATTTAAGAAATGGCGGGATAATTTAACGCTTTCACAAGCTCACAAAATAATGTGGATACTAGCTATTATAACAGAAATTTTAATAACGCTAGACACAATATTGAATCGGGAGCAACTAACCAAGATTTTAGAGAATGAAATTCCAATCTGGTTGCACTGGCTTTTTATATCAGGTATCACGATTGGGATGCTTATGGTAGGTATGGGGTTTGTATTGAATACAATGGATAAGGAGATAGCTGAGAAGAGTGAGTTAAAAGAAAAAGAGATTAGTCCCCAACTAAAAGAAGACGAATTTACTGAAATTTATTTAAAGCAGAGACCACGACGAAATGTAAGTAAAGTAATTTTAGATGGGTATGATGCCCATGAAAAAAGATATTTTGCAAAAAAAGAAGATGATGAAATTTATGTGATAATGAAGGAAGATGAGTCAGTAATAAAAGACTATCACACTAGTGATTACTCATTTTTTGATTATCATTTTACTTTTACGAAAGAAGAGAAATGATTTGTAAAAGAGGTTGCCAATGGCGACCTCTTTTGTTGTATTAATATTGAAAAAAGAATAGGAAAATGATATAATAAGTAAGAGGAAAAAACAAAGGAGAAACGTATGAAAAGTAAATTAGCAACTACTATTATGACAATTATTATGTTCTTAATCATCTGTGTTTTTATTTTATTTGGTATGATATTTTGGCAAGAATTAAATAAGATAGAAACTTCAGTTGAACCAGAAGATGTGAAAACAGTTATTTCTGAAAACACAAATACCATAGATAAAGATATCCGAACACCCCAAATCATAGAAAATCCATTTGAACAAATTGAAGATGGAAACAAACAAGTAAGAGAAGTGGATTATTCAAATGTAACAGTTAATAAGTATTTTTATAATCAATTAGAGGAATATTCCAAAACAATCTATAAAGCTTTTGAAAGTAATAAAGAAAATATGAAAACAGGAACCTATAAAGTAGAATTAGGAAATTCATTTAGTACATTATTAAATCAAAACAATGGGCAAGAGCAACTAGGAAAATATTATCAATCTGCAATTGAAGCTTATACTTATGATAATCCAGAAGTATTTTATTTAAGCCCCAATAAAATGTATTTAAATATTGAGACAACTACAAAAGGAAGCAATGTATCTTATAACGTATATATTAACAGTGGAAATGAAGCCAATTATTTGATTGATGAATTTTCTTCAAAAGCACAAATTGACACAGCTATGAATCAGATTGAACAAGTAAGAACCAAAATTTTGCAAAATAGCAGAAACAATACGTATGAAAATATCAAGATGGTACATGATTATTTGGTACAAAATATTGAATACGATACTTCTATCTCTAAAGAAAATATTTATAATGTTTATGGTGCTATGGTAAAAGGAGAAGCGGTATGTGAAGGATATGCAAGAAGTTTTAAGTATTTAATGGATTCACTTGGTATATCATGTACTTTAGTAATTGGAAAAGGGACCAATTCAGCAGGAAAAACAGAAAATCATGCTTGGAATTATGTGCAAGTGGATGGAAACTGGTATGCGATAGATTGTACTTGGGATGACCCTGTATCAACAACAGGATATGTAAGCGAAAGCTCTAAGTACCGTTATTTCTTAAAAGGTTCTAATGATATGATAAAAGACCATACACCAAGTTCACAATTTACAGAAGGAGGAAAAGTGTTCCAGTATCCTCCAATTAGTAGTTCGAATTATGAAAAACAGTCATGAAAGTGGCTGTTTTTTATCAAATTTTTTAAATGTGCTAAAATCTACATAAAAGTGTGATAATATAATAATTGCTTTCGTAAAGATGCGAAAAAGTAACACATTGACTAGTTTTCTCAAGACAAACAGTATCCTGGAATTGGAAGATGGAGACATTGTGAAACGTAAGTACATGGATCAGTACTACAATGGTTTAAGGAGTTGGGATGAGTTTGCCTATGGTTTTATTTGCACTGAATGTCATGCTTTTACTGAGATTGATGAAAAACTCATACCAGATGAAATCAAAAAGTATTGTCCTCAGGTTGCTGCCAAAGATAGTAAGGCTTATCAGCAACTTACAGAACAGGAAAAGGAATTAAGTAAATTCCTATAAGCTTTAAATTTCAAAAGACCGATATTAAAATTAGTATCGGTCTTTTTGCGAATTTTATCGTAAAATAGCGAAGTTTGCGACGAAAAGTAAGTTCAAATCTATTGAAAAAGTAAACAATTTATGATATAAAAAGTTCATTGATATCATAATTAAAAAATTAAATTTCAAAAAATTGAATCGATAAAGTATTTCCATGAATTAAGTAAAAGAACAATAGTGCAGGAAAAAAAGAATATTCTTATTTACCACAAAATAAAGATTGACAAACGAATAAACAAAAGGTATAATAAAGAAAGAAGTGATAGGTTGAAATTTATAACACATGAACAGTACATAAAATACTTAAAAAATAGAGATTTTATACAATTAAAAGAAGAAGGAACAGAATATAAACTACAAGAAAAAAATTATGAAGAAGAAAAGATAAAAGAAATTGATAAAAGGCATGATAAAATGTTTCGAAATATCTTGAGTAGAAAAAAAGAAATGGCACAATTTTTAAATCAATTTTTAGAGTTATCACAAAAAATAAAAGGAGAAGAACTTATACAATGCCCAACAGACTTTATTACGAAACAATATAAAAATAGATATTCTGATATTGTATATCGACTAAAGGAAAAACCAGTTTACTTTTTAGTAGAACACCAGAGTACTATAGACCAAGAGATGACATTAAGAATATGGGAATATATTGGAGAAATTGTGAGAAAAGAAAGAACAAGGCAAGAAATACATTATAATAGAAGCAAAGTTTATCCCATTGTTGTACCAATTGTTATTTATACAGGATACCAAAAGTGGAATGCCAGAACAAACTTTGCAGAAAAACAATATCAATCAGCTTTTTATGAGAGATATAAAATAGATTTAGAATACAATTTGATATCTGTACAGGATTATACATTTGAAGAATTATTAGAGAAGAGAAGTTTATTAGGAAATATTATGATAATAGAAAAGTGTAAGAAAAAAGAAGAAATAAGTACACAAGTAAATAAAATGATAGAAATGATTGAAGAAACAAAAGATAGAGAAATATTATCTGAAATTGTGAGTAATATAATTGAACCAATAATAGGAGCTGAAAAAGCAAAAGAAATGTTAGAAAAAATAAATGAAAAGGAGGACGTTAGTATGAGTCCGTTTACAAAAATGTTATTAGACCTAGAAATAAAAGGGGAAAGAAGAGGAAGAAAAAAAGGAAAACTAGAAGGAAAATTAGAAGGAAAATTAGAAGGAAAATTAGAAACAATAAAAGAAACTGTAAAAAATATGTTACAACTAGGAGAAACAGAAGAGAAAATCGTGAAATACATGGGAATAAGCAAAGAAGAACTAGAGAATATAAAAAGTATGAATTAAATGAAAATTTAAAAAGAGGAATTCTGCTAATCCCTCTTTTCAAGCTTAGAGCAATTAAAGAATAATACAAATCAAACCGCCACTACCTTCATTTACAATACGTTCTAAAGTTTCCTGTAATTTTAACTGAGCATCCTCTGGCATCTTAGAAAGTTTTGTTTGTAGACCTTCATTTACTAACTCATGTAAACTCTTTCCAAAAATATTAGACTTCCAAATTTCTTTTGGATTGCTATCAAACTCAGAAAGTAAGTAATTTACCAATTCCTCTGATTGTTTTTCAGAGCCGACAATAGGAGAAACTTCTGTTTCAACACAAGTTTTAATTAAGTGAATAGAAGGAGCTTTTGCTTTTAATTTGACCCCAAATCGAGAACCTTGCTTAATCATTTCTGGTTCTTCTAACTCTAAATCTTCAATACTAGGAGTTACAATGCCATACCCCTTTGCTTCAACTTCTTCTAAGGCATAGGCAATACGGTCAAATTTCTTTTTCGTCTTAGACAAATCAGAAATAATACTGAATAAATCACCTTCATTGGTAACATCTACATTCGTAATTTCAGAAAGAATTTGATAGAATAATTCTTCTTTTAAAGTAATTTCTACATTAACATTACCATCGCCAAGTCGAATATCTTCGATGGAAGATTTGGAGATGATTTCTGTTTGTTTAATTTTATCAACACAGCTGGATACATCTTTTAAAACCTGTACATTCGAAAAAGCTTCTTTGATTTCATCAAATAATTCAGTTTTTAAAGGATGTTCACATTCTAATCCATCAATCCAACGAGGAAACTTAATGCAAATTTGTTCCACTGGAAATTCATATAAAACCTTAGAAAACATAGTGTTAATATCATCGATGCTTAGATATTCGCAATTAATTGGCATAACCGTAGTGTTATATTTTTCACTTAATTTATCCGCTAGTTCTCTTGTATAATTAGAAGTAGGGTCGTCTGAATTTAAAAGAATAATAAAAGGTTTATTCAAAGCTTTTAGTTCATTAACAACTCTTTCTTCAGCTTGTATATAATCTTGTCTTGGAATATCTGTAATAGAACCATCAGAAGTAACTAAAATACCAATCGTAGAATGTTCGTCAATTACTTTTTTGGTTCCAATTTCAGCTGCCATTTCGAAAGGGATTTCTTCATCAGACCAAGGTGTTTTTACCATTCTAGGCATATCATCTTCTAAATAACCAATGGCATTATCTACTAAATACCCTACACAATCTACTAATCTTGTTTTAAATTTTAAATTATTGTCTAATGTGATTTCAATTGCTTCATTTGGTATGAACTTAGGCTCTGTTGTCATGATGGTTTTTCCACCAGCACTTTGAGGTAGTTCATCTTTTGCCCTTTCTTTTTTGTATTCATTATCAATGTTGGGAATAACTAATAAATCCATAAATCTCTTTATAAAAGTAGATTTACCAGTTCTAACAGGACCAACTACTCCCACATAGATGTCTCCATCTGTCCTTTTTGCGATGTCTTCATACAATCTTGTATTTTCCATCTATATACCTCCTTTAATATCGCTTTTGCTTTTAGTCAAAATGCTTGTTTCTTAAATTACTTTAGTTAATATATATGGAGCGATTTTTTAGAATATGACAAGTTTTAATGAAAAACTTGATAATTAGAAGCAGATGTGATAAAATCGCATATAATATAACAAAAAGTGGAGAAAGACTGAAAGGGATGGGGAAAGTAATGGATAAAGTACAAGATACAATAGGAATACTAAAAACATATAACCAAGAACATGTTATTAAACTACTAGAAAAATTAGAAGGAAAAGAAAAAGAAGAACTAATTGAACAAATTAATAAAATAGACTTTCATCAAATAATGGAACTTTATGATAATACAAAAAAAGAAATACAATTGAAAGAAAATAAAATAGAAAATATTGCTTATCTGGACAAAGCAAAATTATCAAAAGAACAAAAAGAAGAATTTGAAACTTTAGGAGAAGCAGCAATTAGAAACAAAGAATATGCAGTTGTGACAATGGCAGGAGGGCAAGGAAGTAGATTACGGACATAATGGACCAAAAGGAAGTTTTAAATTAGACGTTTATGGAAAAGGAAAATATCTATTTGAAATATTAGCAGAAAACTTAAAAGAAGCCAATAAAAGATACGAAGTAACGATTCCATGGTATATTATGACGAGTAAAGAAAACCATGATGAAACAGTTGCGTTTTTAGAAAAGAATAATTATTTTGGTTATGATAAAAACAATGTAATTATTTTTAGGCAAAGTGAATTACCATTACTAAATAAAGAAGGAAAACTTCTAATTAATAAAGAACATAAAATTAAAGAAGCATCTGATGGAAATGGAGGCACCTATGCTTCACTAAGAAAAAGCGGAAGCTTAGCAGATATGAAAGAAAGAGGCGTTAAATGGATTTTTATAGGAAGTGTAGACAATGCTTTATTAAAAATGGTAGACAGTATATTACTTGGAATGGCAATCAAACAAGGAGTTCAAATTGCATCTAAATCAGTAGTAAAAGCAAATCCACATGAAAGAGTGGGAGTATTTTGCAAAATGAATGGGCATCCAAAAGTAATAGAATACACAGAACTTCCAGAAAAAATGGCAGAAGAAGTAGATCAAGAAGGAGAACTAAAATATGGAGAATCCCATATCATGTGTAACTTATATACCATAGATGCTATTGAGAAAGTAAGCAAAGAACAGCTAATGTATCATAGTGCTTTTAAGAAAAACTCATATATAGATGAAAATGGAAAAGAAATTATACCAGAAGAACCAAATTCTTATAAATTTGAATCCTTTATTTTTGATGCTTTTGAATTTTTTGATGATATTGCCATCTTAAGAGGAAAAAGAGAGGATGACTTTGCGCCAGTAAAAAATAAAGATGGGGTAGATAGTCCTAAAACAGCAAAAGAGCTATACGAAAAATATTGGAAAAGACAATAGTGTGCAATAGGGATTTGAGACAGGGGGGACAGTCCTTTAATGTCTCATTTGATTTTTTATTATTGTAATCAATATGTTATTAACTTTAAATGAGACATTAAAGGACTGTCCCCCCTGTCTCAAATCCTTATTGCACCAAGAAAGGAAAAGAGAAATGAAAGAATGTAAAGTTTGTAATTTATATAATTTAGAAGAAACAATTGCAAAGGACTTGTTGGAAAAAGTAGAATATCCATGGGAAGCATTAGCCCTTATTAGTGACTATATATTAGAATTAGGAAACAAATTAGATCCAGAAAAATACGATAAAATAGGAGAAGATGTATGGATTGCAAAATCTGCTAAGGTAATGCCAACAGCATACATTCATGGACCAGCGATTATTGGAGAAAATGCTGAAGTAAGACATTGTGCTTTTATTCGTGGAAAGGCAATTGTAGGAGAAGGAGCAGTTGTAGGAAATTCTACAGAGTTAAAAAATGTTATTTTATTTAATAAAGTGCAAGTTCCACATTATAATTATGTAGGTGATTCTATTTTAGGTTATAAAGCTCATATGGGAGCAGGTTCTATTACATCAAATGTAAAATCAGACAAGAAACTAGTGGTTGTAAAAAATGGAATAGAACAAATTGAAACTGGAATTAAAAAGTTTGGTGCTATGCTAGGAGATGAAGTAGAAGTAGGATGTGGTAGTGTACTAAATCCGGGAACGGTAGTTGGAAGAAATTCTAACATTTATCCATTATCTTCTGTTAGAGGTGTGGTACCTAAAAATAGTATTTATAAAAATAAAAATGAAATTGTAGAAAAAAGATAAAAAGAAAAGAAACTATATCAGTAATGTTATTAAAACATTATTGATATGGTTTCTTTTTGATTACTAAAATTACATAGATTGATTTCCAGGAATAAAGTAATCAACAACACCATAGATTAAAGCACCAATAATAGCAGCTATCCAAGAAATAGAATATCCTGCCACAAAGAATTGTGTTACATACAACACAATTGCCGCTAATGCGAAACCTACAAACCCTTTACCAAATGGACTAGCATGTAAGCCAGTAAATTTGATAACTAAATAATCAATAACTGTTAGGACGACAGCAGCAATGGCTAAAGTCCAAAAACTATTAATGGTAAATCCAGGTGTAAAGAATGCGGTGATAGCTAATACTACTGCAGAAGCCACTAATCTACCAACGATTTGCCATGCAGTAGAGCCACCTGTTCTTGCTTGATTTACTTGAGAATCGTGCATAAAGCCTAACCTCCTTAGATTAAAATTCATTGTGTATTTTTTTCAAAGGTTCTAAAATTATTATTCTCAAAATAAGAAAAATTATTCAAAAAAATGCGTATAAAAAAGTTAAAATTTGTAAAAAATAAATAAAAAATAAAAAATGAAAAAAGAAGGAGTTTTTCTATTATGCTAATTACGTTTTTTAGAGCTATCATATTATATATTATTGTATTAATTGTAATGAGACTAATGGGAAAAAGAGAAATAGGACAGCTACAACCATTTGAATTAGCCATCTCCATCATGATAGCAGACTTAGCATCTATTCCTATGACAGAAATAGGAATTCCTATATCAAATGGAATCATACCGATTTTAGGACTCTTAGTGATGCATTTAATCATTTCCATTATCAATATGAAAAGTTTAAAAGCAAGAGAAGTAATATGTGGAAAACCAAGTATCTTAATTTATAGAGGAAAAATTGACGAAAAAGCATTAAGAAAAGAACGATTTACAATAAATGAATTAGAAGAAAGGCTACGAGGAAATAATGTTGTAAATCTAGGTGATGTGGAATATGCCATATTAGAAACTAGTGGACAAGTAACTGTTATACAAAAACCAGAAAAGAGAACTACAATACCAGAAGACTTTCAAATACAACCAGAATATGAAGGAATACCATATGATTTAGTCATAGATGGGAAAATAATGGAAAAAAATTTACAAGCATTAGGAAAAAACTATACATGGTTAAAAAAACAAGTAGAAAAATTTAAAATGAAGCCAGAAGAAGCCCTTGTAGTAACGATAGATGGAAAAGGACAAATCTTCTGCCAGAAAAAAGGAGCATAACATGTTAAAAGAAACTATTATATGTATTGTGATTATACTTGCCATTATTTTTGGGGACAAAACTACACAAAATTATACAACTGAATCAGTTAGCACATTATCAAGTGGGTTAATGGCATTAAGAGAAGGAATTGTTCAAAACAATAAGGAAAAAGAAAAGATACAAAATGATATGGAAGGTATTTATCAACAATGGGAGCAAAGACATGATAAATTAGCGTATTTTATTGAACATGATGAATTAGAAAAGGTAGAAACTGAATTTGTAGCAATAAAAAGTTACATTGAAACAGATGAATATGAAGAAGCAATTAGTGAATTAGATAAAAGTGTCTTTATTTTAAAACATATTGAAGATAAGTATGCATTTAATTTGGAAAATGTATTTTAGTTTTATGAGAAGGTCTAAAAAAGACTTTCTTTTTCTATTTTTATATGATAAAATCAATTAAAATAGTTAGAAGGAGAAAAGTATGTTAGCCAATAAATTAAAATATGGAGATACGATTGGTGTTGTGGGAGTAGCAAATAGCTTAGAAAAAGGAAACAGATATGAGGAATTTTATCAAGCAGAAAAATTATTAATACAAAAAGGCTTCAAAGTAAAAAGAGGAAAATATGTTTTAGAAGACTATTATGGTTCAGCAGGGACAAGAGAGCAAAAAGCAGAAGACATGATGAATATGTTTCAAGATAAAGAAGTAAAAGCTATCATATGTTTAGAAGGAGGGCAAACTTGTAATACTTTCATCGATTTACTAGACTATGATGCAATCAAACAAAATCCGAAAATCATAACAGGTTATAGTGATATAACAGTATTATTACAAACAATTTATAAGAAAACAGGACTAATAACCTTCCATGGACCACAGTTTATTAGTTTAGGAGATAAGCAAGAAGAAGGAAGCTATATCGATTTTGAAAAAGTATTGATACATAAAGAAATAGGAAAATTTCAAACTGGCAAAAAGAAATTTTTGAGAAAGGGTAAGGTACAGGGAAAAATCATAGGAACTAATTTAGGTAGTATGATGTATTTATTAGGTACAGAATATTTTCCAGATATGCAAGATAAGATTCTATTGATTGAAAGTTATCGAACATCCCCAAATGAATGCCAAAGAAGGATAGCACACTTAAAACAGTATGGAGTATTTGATAAAGTGAAAGCTGTAGTGGTGGGATATAATTATGAAATACAAAAAGATGGTGACAAGTATCCACAAATGGAAGATATTTTATTAGAATATACAAAAGAGTATAATTTTCCAATTGTCAAGTGTAATGATTTTGGACATAGAATAGCAAATGCAGTGATACCAATTGGAGTAGAAGCCAAAATTGATTCCGATAAGGAAACAATTGAAATTGTAGAAGAATTTTTAAAATAACAAAAAAGAAGTCTTTGCTTTGTACTGAACCCAAAAAGTTGGACAGTATAAATTAGGCTACTAACATGGAATG
>CAMNWO010000013.1 GCA_946565805.1 uncultured Clostridium sp. | reverse complement strand
TTATATTTTTTCTATTATTTAATTTTTTATATTTATAATTTTTCAATTTTATTTTTCTAGAATTTTTTATAAATTTTTTTGTTTTTTGTTTCTTATTTAAAATAATACTTAAATCCTGTTTTTCTATATCTCCATCAATTAATAAAACTTTATAATTTTGCTCTGCTAAATATTGTGCTATTATTAAACTTAGTGTAGTTTTCCCGCTTTTATGATTTCCTGAAAAAGTAATTATTTTAGATATTGTATCCTTCTCTTTTTTATTCTTTTTATTTTTTAAATTGTCTTTTATTTTTATTAATTGACTTAAATTATTTTTCTTTTCTTGATTTCCTTCCTGAATTATTTTTTTTAATTTAATAATTTCCTCTTCCATATTAATTTCTTTTTTATTTATTATTTTTATTAATTCTTTTAAATTAATTTTATTATTATAATAAATATCTAATATTTTATTTTTAATTAATATTTTTTCTAATTCTTCGTTTTCTTTTTCTAAAATAAATATTATTTTTATTTTATTATTTATTAATTTTATTTTTTCAATTAATTTTTCTAAATTAATTTGTCCAGGTATTTTTTCACTTACAATAATTAAATCAATAAAATGATTACTTTCTAACATTTCTAAAATTGCTTCTTTATACTGAATATCTTTTCCTATTATTTCAAAATTTTTTTCTTTTTTTAATTCTTCATTTAATTTTGGATTATTAATTGCTGTTATTATTTTTTTCATTTTTTTCACCTTCCAAAATTTCTTTTTCTAACTTTGAACACTCAATTTTTGTTAAAATATGATTTTCTCCCACAAACATTAAGCATTCACCCCTTTTTAAAGATTTTATTTCTACCTTTTCTTTTTCAGATAAATTAGTAAATTCTGATAAAACCTTTATATTCTCTTCTTCTAAAGCAAAAAATGTTTTAATACTAGAGTTATTCAAAATACTTTTTCCATAAATCCCATTTTCTAAGCTAAAAATATCTGAAATATCTTGTGTAATAGCTACACTACTTCCTCCATATTTTCGAATTGTTTTAAATATTTTGTAAATAAAACTTGCTACATCTTTATTAGAGGTTATACCAATTAATCTCCAAATTTCATCTAAATAAATTGCCTTTTTTTCATTTCGATTTTCTTTCACACAATTCCAAAAATTTTCAATAAAAATATACATTCCATATTTTAAATTTTCTTCTCCTAAATCATAAACATCAGCAACAATTAAATCATTATTTAATTCTATATTGGTATAATGATTAAAAAATTTCATAGAGCCTTTTACAAATGGAATTAATTTTATTTTAAATTTTTTTGTTCTCTCATCTTTTCCTAAAATATAATATAAATCTTCTAATAATGGCATGTCTTTTGACTCTTTAAATTCTTTTCCTAATATTTTTTCTTCATTTTCTTTGTATAAACTATTATCATCAAATGTTATCTTTTTTGTTTTGTAAGTTTCAATTATTTTTTCTTCTAAAAGTGCTTTTTCTTCTTCATTTAATTCTCCAAAAATCAAATTAAAAAATCCAATTAATCTTCCTATTTTAGTTGCTAAATAACCACTTTCTCCCTCTTCTAAGCTTTCTTTTCGAATATCTAAAACATTGATAAAATTATCAAAATTGGGACCAATTCTTATTTGTGTTCCTTTTAATGCATCACATAGACTTCCATATTCACGTTCTGGATCTATAATATATTGTTTAATTCCTTGTAATTTATATCGTAAAATTAATAATTTTGTATAAAAAGATTTTCCCGCACCGCTTGTCCCAAAGATAGAAATGTTTGCATTTTTATATTTATTAGTATTATATCTATCTATAAATACGAGAGAATTATTATAAATATTTGTTCCTATAAAAATTCCTTCTTCATCAAATATAGTAGAAGATAAAAATGGATAAGTTGCTATTAATCCTGATGTTAGAATATTTCTTTTGGAACCATCTTTTAGTAATAATGGATTTTCCATAATTGGTAAACAAGCTATAAAATTTTCTTCTTGCCTAAAATTAGTTCTTCTTGTTTGCATTCCTTTACTTTGTGTTATTCCTTCTATTTTATTTAAATAATATTCTAATTCTTTTTTATCTTCTGCATATACATTTATATAAATATATAAAAAATAAATATCTTCATTATTTACTTGAATTTCTCTTCTAATATATTTTGCATCATTATATGCAAAAGTCGCTATATCTATATCTTGTTTATTGGGATTACTTTCTTTTAATTCTACTCCCACATTTCCTATATGATAAGTTAAATCTTTTATTGTTCTATAACTATCTTGTTTTTCATAAAATATAGATAAATTCATATTAATATTAGTTTCAATTAAGGTTTTTAATAAGATGTCTGTTTGCTCTCTGTAATAATTTATGACCATTAATCCTCCATAATATAAATTATCAATTTCTATATACTTCGGATTTTCTAAATTGATATAAGAAGGTGCAATCTTATCTTTATCTGAAATACTTCCTGAAATAAATTCTAATTTTTTTGCATTATTTTTTTTTATAATTATTTTCCTCCTTTTTATTATTTTTTAAATTTAACTCTTTTCTTGTGTTAAAAAAAGAGTTTATAATTTTTAAAGTTTCTTCTTTTGTATTTACTTCAAATACAGAATTCCCACATCTTGATAAGCATTCTTTTATTTTAAAATATTTTTCTTTTAAATCATTTTTAATAATTTCAAATGATTCACTATATTCTTTTTCTTTTGAAATTTTTTTGGAAATAATTAAATAAAAATTTTTTGAAGATGATTTTTTAGTAAAATTAATATTATTAATATATTCAATATAATTTTCTGCTATTTTCTCTAAATATTTATTTTCTTTTTTTTGAATATTTTTTTGAATTTTAAAAATATTTTTTTCTAAATTTTCTTTACTACTTTGAATTAATATTTGGATATCAAAATTACAGGTTTTTAAAAAAATTTTATAAGAATTTAAAATAGCTTGTTTTTCTAAATCTGACTTTAAATTATAATTAATTGGTATTACTTTTAATATTTTTATATATTTATTCTTTGTTTTCATTATACCGTTATTTAATATTTCTTCTATGGGAATCCAATTTTGTGTACTGGATATTTCTTTTATTTTTTTCACCTCCTTGTTTTGAAAGATTTTAACTTATTTTATAAGGTTTGTCAAGAAAATTTCATCTTCTCTTTTCGACATTTTTTGCATTTCATTATTTTTTATTTTATTTTTTTATTTTTTTTGAATATTTTTTTTATTTTTGTTTATACTAATTTTATAAGGTTAATAATAGTTGAGCCAAGAGTATAAATAGATTTTTATTAGTTTATTTATATTCGGACAAAGAGATATTATTGTGTATTTTTTATATGATAATATGTCGGCGATAAGAGTTTATTATTTGTTTGTAGGCTATATCGTTCTATCTTTTATTCTTTGATATGGTCAAATGGTAGGTAATAAATTTGAGCTAAGATTATTTTTATATCTAGTGTATGTTTTTACGAAATGGTTATTAGTAGTCCTTTTAGGATGAATATAGTTATTTGTGGTGTACTAATGGTCGAGCGACTGATCAATATATGTGGTATGGGGCTTATTTATATAGTAATATATATTAGGTTTAAATATTAGATAGATTGGTTTTAGCTAAGATTATTATTAGCTTTATTGATTAATGGCAGGCAAGTAATTAACTTGTCTGCCATTAAATTATTTTCAGCTGAGACACAAAAGGTGTGTCCCCCTCTGTCTCATTAAATTATTTTTATTGTAAGATATGTCCCCAATTGCTCCAAAAGGAGCAAAAGGAAACGTCCCTAAATGTCCAAATTCTTTACGTATTTTGCATTGGCTTGGATGAAGTTTCTTCTTGGTTCTACTTCGTCTCCCATTAGTAGGCTGAAGATTTCGTCTGCTTTGATGGCGTCATCCATAGTTACTTTTACTAAGGTTCTGGTTTCTGGATTCATAGTTGTTTCCCATAATTGTTCTGGGTTCATTTCTCCTAAACCTTTGTATCTTTGTAGTCCTAATTGTTCTCTTCCAATTCCTTTTTCTTCTAACTCTTTATAAGCTATTTCTAAGTCTTCGTCTGTATAACAGTATCTATCTTCCATTCCTTTTTTAGATAATTTATATAGTGGTGGTTGTGCTAAATATACGTTTCCATTTTCGATTAGTGGTCTCATGTATCGGAAGAAGAAGGTTAATAATAGTGTTCTAATATGTGCTCCGTCGACATCGGCATCAGCCATGATAATTACTTTTCCATATCTTATTTTAGTTACGTCAAAGTCACTTCCTATTCCTGCTCCAACGGCTAAAATAACTGGATTTAGTTTGTCATTTCCGTAAATTTTATCTGCTCTTGCTTTTTCTACATTTAACATTTTTCCCCATAATGGTAAGATTGCTTGGAATTTTCTGTCTCTTCCTTGTTTTGCACTTCCTCCTGCAGAGTCTCCCTCTACGATATATACTTCGCACTCATCTGGATTTTTACTACTACAATCTGCTAGTTTTCCTGGTAAAGTTGATGTTTCTAATGAACTTTTCTTTCTTGCTAATTCTCTTGCTTTTCTTGCTGCTTCTCTTGCTCTTGATGCACTGATACATTTTTCTAATACAGCTTTTGCAACTGATGGGTTTTCTTCTAAGAATGCTGATAAAGCTTCATTTACCATGCTTTGTACAACACCAGTTACTTCACTATTTCCTAATTTTGTTTTAGTTTGTCCCTCAAATTGTGGTTCTTTTACTTTTACAGATACAACAGCTGTAATTCCTTCTCTAATGTCTTCCCCTTGTAAATTAGAATCTTTTTCTTTTAAAATGTTGTGACCTCTTGCATAATCATTAAATACTTTTGTTAATGATCTTTTAAATCCTTCTAAGTGAGTTCCACCTTCTATTGTATTTATATTGTTAACAAATGTGTAAATATTTTCTGAATAACTAGAAGTATATTGAATTGCAATTTCTACTGGTACTTCTCCATTTTTTTCAATATAAATTGGAGATTTGTGTAATTTCTCTTTGTTTTTATTTAAAAATTCTACAAATGAGATAAGTCCACCTTCAAAACAAAATTCAGCTTTTTTAGGAGTTTCTTCTCTTTGGTCTTCAATTGTTATTTTTAGTCCTTTTGTTAAAAAAGCAATTTCTCTAAATCTTTTTTCTAATACATCATATTCATAATCAGTTGTTTCAAATATAGTATCATCTGCTAAAAATCTAACTTTTGTTCCTGTTCCTTTTGCAGTTCCTATTTTTTCTAATTTTTGAACTGTTTTTCCTTTTTCAAATTTCATCTGATAAAGATTTCCATCTCTTTTAATGGTTACTTCTGTCCAATTTGATAAAGCATTTACAACAGATGCACCAACTCCATGAAGTCCTCCAGATACTTTATATCCACTGTCTCCACCAAATTTTCCACCAGCATGCAATACTGTGTAAACTGTTTCTGCAGTTGATATTCCTGTTTTTGGATGGACTTCTACAGGAATTCCTCTTCCGTTATCTTCTACACTAATCACATTTCCTGGTTCAATAATAACATTAATTTCTTTACAATATCCTGCTAAAGCTTCATCAACCCCATTATCTACAATTTCATAAACTAAGTGATGTAATCCTCTAACAGATGTACTTCCAATATACATACCAGGTCTTTTTCTTACGGCTTCTAGTCCTTCCAATACTTGAATTTGCTCCGCACCATATTTATGCTCATATTTTTCCATTTCTATTTTCCTCCTTTAGGAATTGTAGAATGTTCTTTAAAATTTCTATTTTAAAAATTTGGTAACACTCCTTTTCCTTTTATTGTTTTTCTAATTTTCCTTCTTTCACATTATATATTAAAACTTTTTTATTTTCAACCTTTATTTTTTGAGTAACTGTTATAATAACTTGTGTATCTTCTATTTTTTCTAAAAAACTTTTAATTCTTTTTTCATCTAGTTCAGACATAAAATCATCTAATAATAAAATAGGGTTTTCTCCAATTTCCTCTTTTACTATATTTAATTCTGATAATTTTAAAGAAAGAATTGCCGTTCTATGTTGTCCTTGTGAACCATAAATATCAATTTGTTTCTTATTTATATATATCACAAAATCATCTCGATGTATACCTTTCGTAGTAAATCCTTTTATAATATCTAATTTTCTTCTTTCTTTTAATAATTTTAAATATTCTTCTTTTGATTTACATTCTGATATATATTCTATTTCAATTTCTTCTTTTTGATTTGTTATTTCACCATGTATTTTTTTTATTTTTTCTTTTATTTTTTTTATATATTCTTCTCGGTATTGATAAATAATAATTGCATGTTCTGCTAATTTTTCATCCCATATTTCTAATAAATTTTCATCTTTTCTTTCTTCTCTTATTTGCCTTAAATAATTATTTCTTTGTTCTAATGTTTTTAAATATAAATTTAAATGATACATATAATTCGGTTTTAATTGACTAATCATTATATCAAGAAATTTTCTTCGGTTTTGTGGACCACCTTTTAAAATATGAATATCATCTGGTGTAAAAATTACAATATTTATAATTCCTAATAATTCACTTAATTTTTTTATTTTAATTCCATTTTGATAAATTATTTTTTTCTTTCCTAATTCTATTTTAATTTTTCCATCACGATCTGATTTTTGATATTCAATTTCTACTTCTGCATTTTCGGAATTTAAATTTATCATTTCTTTATCTTTTTTAGCACGAAATGACTTTCCCATACTACTTAAAAAAATAGCTTCTATTATATTAGTTTTTCCTTGTGCATTTTCACCATAAAATATATTAATATTTTCTTCTAATTTAATTTCTTGTTGTTTATAATTCCTAAAATTATTTATTTTAATTTTGTTTATCCACATTTTATTCTCCATTTGTGTATTATTTTTTCTTTTTTTTCCTATTTTTTTCTAATTTATTCTATTTTTATCTATTTTTTTGATATTTTTTAAATATCAAATTATATTATTAAAAAATAAAAACGTCTTATTTTTGATTTTCGTGCGTCGTTTTTTCTATTAGTTATTTTTAGTTTTTAAAAAAATTTAAGTTTTTTTAAAATTTCTATCTTTTTCTTTTTTTTTCTAATTTATTCTATTTTTTTCTAATTTTTTCTATTATTTTTTAACTTCTATTTTTACTTCGTTTTTATTCCATTTCTCATTTTTAAATTATTCCAAATATATTTATTATGATTTTTCTATCCTTATTTATAATTATATACGTCTATTTCCAATATATTTTCTTTAAATATCTATCTTTTTCTATTTTTAACTTTTTTTATCTTTGTTTTCCCTTTTGTTTTCCACAGCATTTTAATAATTTGTGGAAAGTTTTAATGTCCAGATAAATTTTAAAGGTAGAATTTCTTCTACCTCTTTTTTAATCTTCTTTTAATCGAATTGGTAAAATCATGTAGGTATAATCATTGTTTTCAATTGATTTAACTAAACATGGTGAAATGCTAGTTCCAAATTCAAGATAAACTTCCTCATCTTCAATTGCTTTTAAACTATCTAAGAAATATTTTGGATTAAATCCTGCTTCTAGATTTTTTCCTTCAGTGGAAACATATAATTCTTCTTTGGCATCTCCTGTTTGGTTGGTACATGAAATAATTACTTTTCCTATATCTACTTGTACTTTTACTGGATATTTTTTTTCTTTTTCTACACTAGATGCTGATATTAAACTAATTCTCTCAAAACTATTTTGTATATTACTTTTGTTTACTTTTATTCTAGTTTCCCAATTACTTGGAATAACATTTTTATAATTTAAAAATTCTCCATCTAAAATTCTAGTAACCACTTTACAATTATCCATTTCAAATAAAGCTTGGTTTTTAGCTACACCTATTTTTACTGTTTCAAAAGAATCGGATATAATTTTATTAACTTCTGTTAAAGTTTTTCCTGGTATAACTGCTTTAAAATTATTACTTTGTTTGTTTAAGTAAATACTTCTTAAAGCTAAACGGAAACCATCGACTGAAACTAATGTTAATTTGTTATTTTCAATTTCAAACAAACATCCAGTAAAAATTGGTCTACTTTCTTCTGAACTTACTGCAAATATTGTTTTTCTAATCATATTTTTTAACACAGTTTGGTCTATTTCAATTGAATTTTCTACTTCTATTTTTGGAAGTTCTGGAAATTCTTCTGGGTTCATGGTTGCTAATTTGTATAAAGAGCCTTCGCATTCAATTTCTAATAAATTTTTGTCATTAATAGAAATATGGATTTCTGTATCTGGTAGTTTTCGAATGATTTCACTAAACATGATAGCATTTACTACTGTACTTCCTTGTTCTTTTACTTCACATTCCATGATATATTCTATCCCTATTTCTAAATCATAGGTTGTTAATTTTATTTCATTATCATTTGTTTGGATTAGTATTCCTTCTAGTATAGGCATAGTCGTTTTAGAAGCTACCCCTTTTACTACGGAATTAATAGCTTTTAGGATTTTATCCTTATAACAAACTATTTTCATTTTGTTTCCTCCTTATATTTTATAATATAATATAAATATTATTAGTAGTAATAGTATTAGGTACTGTGGAAACTGTGGAAAACTATGTGGATATCTACAACCCCTAGAAAAATTGATGTTGATAACTCAGTGGAAAACTTTCTAAGTTATCCACACTTTCCAATTCCATTTGTGGAAATATGAGATATACACAGTTTATCAACAGGTTATTAACAAGGGGGTGTGGATATCTAATGCGGTACTTCCGTAGGAATAGATTGAATGTCATTAAGACAAACAATCATTTTTCAAACACAAATTTCAAAAAAGATTGGAACCCTTTTTCCCTATTATTGTTTGCCGTCGATGATGATGTTTTTCACACTATCCACAATTAACTTGGTATTTGTTTTTTCTTTCATTTCTTTTTCTATTTTTTTGCAACCATGCATTACCGTTGAGTGATCTCTTCCGCCAAAGTCTACTCCTATTTGAGGATAAGACATGTTAGCAATTTCACGACATAAGTACATAGCTATTTGTCTTGGGAAGGCAATATCATTGGAACGCTTATTGCCAGATAAATCTTCTTTGCTAATACTAAAATATTTAGCGACGGTTTCTTTAATAAAATCACAAGATATTACTTTTTCACTTTCGTATTTAAATTCATTAATAATTTTTTCTGCTAGTTCTATTGTAATTGGACTGTGTGTTAAAGAAGCTCTAGCAACTACTTTATTGAAAACACCTTCCAATTCTCTTATGTTGGAATCAATTTTATTAGCAATATTAGAAAGAATATAGTCATCAATTACAACACTTTCGTCTTGTGCTTTTTTTCTTAAAATAGCAAAACGTGTTTCATAATCAGGACAAGAAATATCTGCTAATAATCCCCATTCAAATCTTGATTTTAGTCTATCTTCTAAGAATGGAATGTCTCTAGGTGGCTTGTCACTAGAGATAATAATTTGTTTTCTCTCTTCGTAAAGAGAATTAAATGTATGAAAAAATTCTTCTTGAATTCTTTCTTTTCCAGCAATAAATTGAATGTCATCGATTAATAGAACATCAATCGTTCTATATTTATTTCTAAAAATTTCATTTTTGTTATCTTTAATTGCGTTAATTAATTGATTTGTAAATTTTTCAGAAGTAACATATAGGACGTTACAATTTCTATTGTTTTCTAAAATTCGATTACCAATTGCATGCATTAAGTGAGTTTTACCTAACCCTACTCCTCCGTATAAAAATAAAGGATTGTAAGAATTTGCAGGTTCATTTCCAACTGCTAATGCTGCTGCATGGGCGAACTTATTGTTATCACCAACTACAAAAGTTTCAAAAGTATATTTAGGGTTTAAAGTAGTTCGATTTGATTCTACTTCTGGTGATGTATTTTGGGAGGTATTTTCAGAAATGACTTCCCCTATCCCCTCTTTTGCTTCTTTTTCTAAGTCGATAACCGTATAAGTCCAATCTCGATTTGTGATAAATTTTAAAGTATTTAAAAGCAATGGTCTATATTTGTTTTCAACAAAATCTCTTTGAAATTCTGAAACCGTTGTAAAAACGATATGATTTCCATTAATACTTCGAATATCTAATGGATTAATCCAGGTATCAAAAGAGATTTTTGTTAATTCTGGTCTTAATTCATTTTTTATTTTTTCCATTAGCTCTTCTTTTTCAAGTGCCATTTAAAATCATCCTTTCTAAATTAAGTTATCCACAAAGTTATCCACAGGTGTTGATAATTCTGTAACATTTTTGTAAAAATAAAGGTGATTTATACGAACATAAATTCCAGTATTTTCAGTAAAAACCTCTTGAAATTTTTTACTCCCCAATCATAACAGATTTATACACAAGAAGTCAATAAAATTGTGGAAAAAAATTTTTTTCTGTGGATAAATGAAAAAAAAACTGTGGAAAACTATCTTTTTATTTCAAAAATATTACGAAAAAAGCAATAAAAGGCAACATAATGCATCTAAAAAGGAAACCATTAAGAAAATAGCGTAATCCCTTATATCCTTAAGTTTTTTCGAAAAATATTTTAAAATTACTTGACTTTTTATATCTTTTTGAGGTATAATCGATATACTTGTTAATTTGTCAAAATAATTTCCAAGAAATTGGGATTAGATAAACAAAAATCAGTAGGAGGTGTAGGGAAAATGAAAAGAACATTTCAACCAAAAAACAGACAAGAAAAGAAAGAACACGGATTTATGAAAAGAATGAAAACAAGAGCTGGAAGAAACATATTAAAAGCAAGAAGAGCAAAAGGTAGAAAAAAATTAACAGCTTAAATTATGCTTAAAACAATTGTAAAAGGCCGCAAAAATAGCGAGCCTTTTCAGCATAATTTCAGCAAAAATTAGATTTTTTCATTGTATTTGCCTTGAAAGAGAGGAAAAACGAATCATGAAAAAAACAAAAATGATGAAAAAAAATTATGAATTTAGAAATGTTTTGTCAAGAGGAAAATACTATTCAGGAAAAAGGATAGAAGCTTTTATCAAAAAAAATAATAAAGAAACGATAAACTTTTTAGGAATTGCAATTGGTGTAAAAATAGCAAAAGCTGTAAAAAGAAACCATATTAAAAGACTAATAAGAGAAAATTATAATCTTTATGAAAATTCAATAAAAGCAGGGTACCATATTGTATTTTTATGGAAAAAGAAAGTAGATGTAAAAGAAGCGACTTTTGAGAACATAAAAAAGGACATGAATTTTATTTTCAATAAAGCAAACTTAAAAATAGAGGAGTAATATGAAAAAATTACTGATATGGCTCATTAACGGATATCAGAAATACATATCCAAAGCCTTAGAAAGTAAAAATATTCATTGCAAATATTATCCAACATGCTCAGAATATACCAAACAAGCCATTCAAAAATATGGAGCGGGGAGAGGGACAATAAAAGGAATGATTAGAATTCTAAAATGTAACCCTTTTTCAAAAGGTGGATATGACCCATTAAAATAAGCTTAGGAGGAACCGTCATGTTTGAATTTTTTGCAAGTCTTTTTGGTTATTTGCTGTCATTTTTATATGGTATTGTAAATAACTACGGATTCGCTATAATTTTATTCACTCTTATTATAAAAGTGTTATTGTTGCCATTATCTATCAAGCAACAAAAAACCATGAAGAAGAGTGCTAAAATGCAAGAGAAAATGAAAGTAATCCAATTTAAATATAAAAATGATCCAGAAAAAATGAACCAAGAAATCATGAATTTATACAAAAATGAAAAAATGAGTCCATTTAGTGGATGTTTAACAGCAATTATACAAATGTTATTATTACTTTCGATCTTTTATTTAGTAAGAAGCCCAATTACCTATATGGAAAAGGTGCCAACTGATGAAATTAATAAATATGTAACACAGTTACAAGAAGAAGGAAAAGAAGTAAGCAAAGTTTATCCAGAAATCGACTTAATTCGAGAATATAACTGGTTAAAAGAAAAAAATCCAGAAGACAATCATGTTGAAAAATTAAATGTTCAAATGAATTTCTTAGGATTAGATTTAAGCAAAATACCACAACAAAATATAACAGATTATACTGTTTATATTATACCAATCTTATACATTTTATCTTCTTTCATCTCAATTCGAATGACAACAGCAATGCAACAAAAACAAAATGAGAAAAAGAAAGAAACTGTAATTGATGGAGAAACAGGCAAAGAAGTAAAAGAAGAAAACGAAATGGATGCTGTAATGCAAACCAATAAAATGATGTCTTGGATGATGCCGATTATGTCTATTTCTATTGCATTTGTAGCACCATTAGGATTAGCTTTATATTGGTTAATTAACAATATACTTATGATTTTAGAAAGATTAATACTAGATAAAGCAATCAAGCAAGAAGATGAGGAGGAGTAATCAATGGAAAAAACGATAATTTCTGAAGGAAAAACTACAAACGAAGCAATTGAAAACGGTTTAAGAAAATTAAATGTTTCCAAAGATCGTGTTGAAATTAAAGTTTTAGAAAATGAAGATAAAAGAAGCTTTTTCAGCATTTTAACTCCTAGAGTAGTTAAAGTAGAAATGACATTAAAAGAAAAAGAAATTAAAAAAGAAACAAGAAGTAGTGAAACAATTAAGCCTAAAAAAGAGATAGTTTTAAGCCTAGAAGAACAAGAAAAAGCGAAGGAAAATGTTGAAAACTTTTTAAAAGAGTTTATGGTCCAATTACCAGAAGGGACAACCTATGAAGTAAAAACAAATGCAAACTATATCAATGTTGATATTATGAATAAAAACTTAGGATATCTAATTGGATATAGAGGAGAAACTTTATATGCTATGCAAAATATTTTTTCAGCTATTGCTGGAAAAGGAATTGAAAATAAAGTTAGAGTTATTTTAGACATAGAAGGATATAAAGCTAAAAGGGAAAAAACACTAGAAGATTTAGCAGAAAAAGTAGCTAAAACAGTTATTAGAACAAAAAAACCTGTTAAATTAGAACCAATGCAGGCTTATGAAAGAAAAATAATCCATAGTAAATTACAACAAAATGTTAAAATAGATACAACAAGCGTGGGAGAAGAGCCACATAGAAGAATTGTAGTATCTTTAAAAAAATAAGAAATATAAAATCGGAGGTCAAAGGTCGGATTTTACAATGTAATTGTAAACTACCTTTGACTCTTTTTTATAATTTTATAGTTGAAGTTTATTATATTTTTTCTTTGTAACTCCCAGTTGCGAACAGTCTGTAATTACATAACAGACTGTAATCTTACTGGTCCCCCCGAACTGTTACTGCATAAAAAATATAATAAACTTTTTAATAAAAAATGAATAAAAAAGGAGGAAAATAATATGAGCACAATTGCATCAATCTCTACGGCTCCTCGGGATTGGAGGAATAGGGATTATTCGAATGAGTGGAAAAGATACCTTTACCATATTAGAAAAAATATTTGAACCAAAAGTAAAAAGAAATATAGAAGATATCAAAGGATACACCATAAAATATGGAAATATTATAGAAAATGGAGAAATTATAGATGAAGTTTTGGTGTCTTATTTTAAAGCACCTAAAAGTTATACAACGGAAAATATGTGTGAAATTAACTCTCATGGAGGAAATGTAATTGTAAGAAAAATACTAGAAATATGTTTAAAAAATGGTGCAGAACTAGCAGAACCTGGAGAATTTACCAAAAGAGCTTTTTTAAATGGAAGAATTGACTTATTACAAGCAGAATCTGTTATCGATGTTATTAATGCGAAATCAGAAAGAGAAGCGAAAACAGGAATTAAGCAATTAGAAGGGATTTTATCGAAACAAATAGCAGAAATCAAGCAAAATATTTTAGATGTTATGGTAAATATCGAAGTAGCAATTGATTATCCAGAATACGATGTAGATGATGTTACCAATCAGCAGATTGTTACTATGTTAGAAAAAGTAGAAGATAAGTTAGTGAAATTAGAGAAAAGTTTTGATAATGGAAAAATGATAAAAGAAGGGATTAAAACAGCTATTATAGGAAAACCAAATGCTGGAAAATCTTCGCTTTTGAATGCTATTTTAAAAGAAGATAGAGCCATTGTTACAGAATACGAAGGGACTACAAGAGACACCATTGAAGAATTTGTTAATATTAATGGAATACCACTTAAATTAATTGATACAGCAGGGATAAGACAGGCAAAAGATGAAGTTGAAAAAATAGGAATTAAAAAATCGAAAGAAATCGCAAAAGAAGCAGACTTGATTATTGCTATTTTTGATAGCACCAAAGAGCTAACAGAGGAAGATAAAGAGATATTAGGTCTAATTAAAGATAAAAAAGCGATTATTTTATTAAATAAAATTGATTTACAATCAGTTTTAAAAGAAGATGATACAAGATTAAAAGAAGCAAGCACTCATATTATAAAAATGTCAGCTTTAAATTATATTGGAATAGAAGAATTATATGCTGAAATAACAGAATTATTTCAATTAAATGAAATCAATTTAGATAATGAAATTGTAATTACGAATATTAGGCATAAAAATTTAATAGCAAAAGCAATTGAAAATGTAAAAAAGACAAAAGAAACGATAAAGGAAAAAATGCCATTAGATATTGTAGCTATTTTTATAAAAGACATTTTGGAAGATTTGGGAAATATAACAGGTGAAGTTGTCAGTGAAGATATTATTAATGAAATTTTTGCTAAGTTCTGCTTAGGGAAATAGCAACAAAATATTAGCTTTAAAATAGAAAATGAGACGATTTAAAATAGAAACAATATATCTTTATGCCTTGAGGAGGAAAATGCAAATAAATACGATTTAAACGCGAATTATAAAAGAAGACAAAATGTAAAAAATAAGAATAAAAATGCAAAAAGAAAACAAATAGGTTTAGTTTTGTTTGGATTACATAAAGCCAAGAAGTGATAAGGTGAATTTTACAATTGACAAATAAAAACTAAAATAAAACGGGGAAAGCCTGTCTATACAATGAAAAATAGAAATTGATACACGTGAGATAAACTGATACAAATACGTAAAAAATTATCAATGTTTCAAAAAAACAACGATTTTTGTTTCACAAGGAAGAGAAAAAATGAAGAATAAAACGAGGAACAAAAGTAAGAGGTCTCGAAAGGGATAGATAGAAAAAGGGAGGAATAAGGAGAGAAAATGAGTTATATAGCAGGAGAATATGATGTAGCAGTAGTTGGAGCAGGTCATGCAGGTTGTGAGGCAGCTTTAGCGACTGCAAGATTAGGAATGAAAACATTAATTTTTTCAATTAGTTTAGAAGCAATCGCTAATATGCCATGCAATCCACACATAGGAGGAAGTTCAAAGGGGCATTTAGTAAGAGAAATTGATGCCCTTGGGGGAGAAATGGGGAAAAACATAGACAAAACAATGATACAAATTAAAATGTTAAACACCTCAAAAGGGCCAGCTGTACATTCGCTAAGAGCACAAGCTGATAGAAAAAAATATCAAGCAGAAATGAAACATACTTTAGAAAAACAAGAAAATTTAGAAGTAAAACAGGGAGAAATTGTGGATATCCAAGTAGAAAATGGAAGAATAACGGCAATTAAAACAGATGTTGGAGCAATCTACAAAGTAAAAACTGTTATTTTAGCAACAGGAACTTATTTAAAAGGAAAAATTTTTATTGGAGAATATGCCAAAGAGAGTGGACCAGATGGCGTAGCAGCTGCAAATGAATTATCTAACTGCTTAAAGGGGTTGGGGATTGAACTAATTCGTTTTAAAACAGGTACACCAGCTAGGATTAATAGAAGAAGTATTGATTTTAGTAAAATGGAAGTTCAAAAAGGAGATGAGGGGATTGAAGCCTTTTCTTTTGAAAATGAACCAAAAGAATTTGAGCAAGTAGATTGCTATTTAACATATACGAATGAAAGTACCCACGACATAATTCGACAAAATCTGCATAGATCTCCTTTATATGCAGGAATGATCGAAGGAACAGGACCTAGATATTGCCCATCTATAGAAGATAAAGTAGTAAGATTTAGTGATAAACCAAGACATCAAGCTTTTGTAGAACCAGTTGGAATTGACACAGAAGAAATGTATATACAAGGGATGAGTTCTTCTTTACCAGAAGATGTACAAATTGCTTTATATCATACCATTCCTGGATTAGAGAAAGCAGAATTTACAAGACCTGCTTATGCTATTGAATATGATTGTATTGACCCATCTAACTTAAAACTTTCTTTAGAATATAAAGGAATAGAAGGTTTGTTTATGGCGGGACAAATTAATGGTACATCCGGATATGAAGAAGCAGCTTGCCAAGGGCTAATAGCTGGGATTAATGCAGTGCAAAAAATAAAAGGGAAAGAACCACTTATTTTAGATAGGACGCAAGGTTATATAGGAGTTTTAATTGATGATATTGTTACAAAAGGAACCAATGAACCATATCGAATGATGACGTCAAGAGCAGAATATAGATTACTATTAAGACAAGACAATGCAGATTTACGATTAACAAAAATAGGGCATGAAATTGGTTTGATTTCAGATGAAAGATACGCAAAATTTGAAAGCAAAAAAGCCAATATAGAAAAAGAAATTCAAAGATTAAAAAGCCTAATTGTTAAACCAAATGATGCAGTAAATCAACTATTAAAAGAAAATGGAACATCGGAATTATCAACTGGTACAAAGATGGCAGAGCTTTTAAAAAGAACAGAACTAAATTATGAAAAATTAGCAGTTATTGATAAAGAACGACCAGAATTATCAAAACAAGAAAAAGAAGAAGTAGAAATTCAAATAAAATATGAAGGATATATTAAAATGCAAGAAGCACAAGTAGAAAAATTCAAAAAGTTAGAAGCAAAAATTTTGCCAGAAAGTATTGATTATGAAACCATAAATGGTATTAGCCTAGAAGGAAGACAAAAACTAAATAAATTCAAACCACATTCTATTGGTCAAGCTTCTAGAATATCTGGTGTTTCACCTGCTGATATATCTGTATTATTAGTTTATTTACAACAATTGAATAAAAAATAGGAAAGGAGATAGCTATGGAAAAACAAGAATTTGAGCAAAAAATAAAAACATATGCAGATGAAATTGAAATTGTGTTGAACGAGCAACAAATTCATCAATTTTATCAATACATGGAACTATTATTAGAATGGAATGAAAAAATAAATCTAACAGCTATTACAAATCCAGAAGAAATTATTGTAAAACATTTTATTGATTCTCTTACAATTGCTAAGTATGTAAAAGAAAATGCAAGATTAATTGATGTGGGGACAGGGGCTGGATTTCCAGGAATTCCTTTAAAAATTATAAGAGAAGATATAGAAATTACTTTGTTAGATTCCTTAAATAAAAGAGTTAATTTTTTAAACGAAGTAATTCATGAATTAAAACTATCTAAGATACAAGCGGTTCATTCTCGTGTAGAAGACTTTGCTAAAGATAAGAAAAACAGAGAAAGTTTTGATTATGCAACATCAAGAGCAGTAGCCAATTTATCTACCTTGTCAGAATATTTAATACCGTTAGTAAAAATAGGAGGAAATGCAATCAGCATGAAAGGTTCAGAAGTTGATGAAGAAATGAAACAAAGTCAAAAAGCCATTTCCTTATTGGGAGGAAAAATAGAAACAATTGAAACCTTTCAGCTACCACAAAGTGACATTAATCGAAATATTATCATAATCCATAAGACTCAAAACACACCAAATAAATATCCTAGAAAAGCTGGAATGCCTTCTAAAGAGCCAATTAACTGATGATCACATTTAGACAGGCAAAACTTGACCATTGTGAAAAAAGTCGATAAATTTTACAAAATTTATTGACTTTTTTCGTATATTTTTATATGATTAGACTATAGAACAAAACGAATTCATAAATAAATATTAACTAAAAATGGAGGCAATCAAATTGGGAAAAATAATAGCAGTAGCAAATCAAAAAGGTGGCGTAGGAAAAACCACCACAACCGTTAATTTATGTACTATTTTAGCTAAAAGAGGAAAAAAGGTATTATTAATTGATGCTGACCCACAAGGGAATGCAACAAGTGGACTAGGTGTAGAAAAAGAAGTTGAATTTTCTACTTATGATATTTTAGTCAATGAAACAACAATGGAAGAAACAATTCAAAACACAATGATAAAAAATTTAAAAGTATGTCCATCTAATATGAACTTAGCAGGAGCAGAAGTAGAATTAGTATCTATGATGTCAAGAGAGCAAAGGTTAAAAGAAAAACTAGAAGAAATAAAAGAGAAATTTGACTATATTTTCATTGACTGTCCGCCATCTTTAGGTCTAATTACATTGAACTCTTTTACAGCTTCAAATAGTGTTTTAATTCCAGTACAATGCGAATATTTTGCACTAGAAGGGTTAGGGCAATTAATCAATACGATAAATTTAGTAAAAAAACATTTGAACAAAGAAATTCAAATTGAAGGGGCTTTACTTACCATGTATGATATTAGGACAAATTTGTCTAACCAAGTTGTAAAAGAAGTTAAAAAATATTTTGACAACAAGGTTTATAAAACGGTAATACCAAGAAATGTAAGATTAAGTGAAGCACCAAGTTATGGAATGCCTATCACAGAATATGATCCAAAATCAAAAGGAGCCAAAAGCTATACCAAATTTGCAAAAGAGTTTTTAAAAATAAACGAAGAAGAAAAGAAAGCAAAACATATGATGTAAAAGGAGGAAAAAACAATGGCAAAAATGACAGGATTAGGAAAAGGGTTAGATGCTCTATTTGGGCCAGCACCAGAAGAAGAACAATTACAGGAAAATGATACTTTAAAAAACTTAAAAATAACAGAAGTAGAACCAAATCGAGACCAACCAAGAAAACGATTTGATCAAGAAGCATTAGAAGAATTAGCAAGTTCTATTCAGGAATATGGACTGATTCAACCAATTGTAGTAACAAAAAAAGATGGATATTATAGTATTATTGCAGGAGAAAGAAGATGGAGAGCTTCTAAAATAGCAGGTCTAAAAGAAATCCCAGCTATCATAAGAGAAGACAATGAAAAAATAAATTCAGAAATTTCTCTAATTGAAAATATGCAAAGGGAAGATTTGAACCCAGTTGAAAAAGCAATAGGAATTAAAACCTTAATGGATAACTATGGAATGCGTCAAGAAGACGTAGCTCAAAAACTAGGAAAAAGTAGAAGCACTATTGCAAACTGGATAAGAGTTTTAAACTTGGAACCACGTGTGTTAGAAATGGCAAAAGAAGGGAAAATATCAGAGGGGTATTGTAAAGCGTTATTAGCCATTACAGATCCAGAAAAGCAATATCATACAGCAATACAAATGTTAGAAAGAGGTTCAACAGTACGTCAAGTCGAAAAAAAAGCACAAGTAAAAGAGACAAAGGAAGAACAAAAAAGAAATCATGTTTTATATAAAAGCATAGAAGATAATTTTCAAAGCTTTTTTGGAAGTAAAGTTAGACTAGACCCAGGTAAGAGAAGAGGAAAAATTATTATAGAATATACATCAAATGATGACTTAGAAAGACTGTTAGAATTGATTAAATAAAGAAAAGAGGGAAGGTATGGAAAACATAATGGAAATCATAAAAACAGATACATTTTTATGGATAATAACAGGTTTAATGATAATACTAGTAATAGCTTTTATTATTTTAATGGTACAATTTGCCAACTTAAACAAAAAATATAGAAACTTCATGAAAAAGCTGGGGAATGGTAAAAATTTAGAAGAAGACTTAGAAACTTACATGTATCGTGTAGATAAGGTAGAAAAGCAAAATGCAGATATTTTAAATCAAATAAAAACATTGGACAATGATCTGACTAAATGCATTCAAAAGATAGGAATTGTTAGATATAGTGCCTTTAAAGATACGGGAAGTGACTTGAGTTTTGCATTGGCTTTGTTAGATGAAAATAACGATGGTGTTGTTTTAAATGGTATTTATTCGAGGGAAATGTCTAATATTTATGCGAAACCAATTCAAAATGGAAAATCTACTTATACCGTATCAGAAGAAGAAACACAAGCTATCCAAAAAGCAATGGATAGTGATGGGATTCATAAAATTAAATAGATATAAAAAAATCCTAAATTTACTATTGACAAATGTTTATAAAAATGCTAAGATAAGTAGGTCGATTGACATTTGTCAAAGATAATGGAGAGGTGGTCGAGTTGGTTTATGGCACCAGTCTTGAAAATTGGCGTGCGTTAATAGCGTACCGTGGGTTCGAATCCCACCCTCTCCGCCAAACAATAAAGTTAGGTATTAACAACATTAAAATATCTAACTTTTATTTATAAATGGAGATGTACCCAAGTGGTGAAGGGGACTGTTTGCTAAACAGTTAGGTCGAGAAATCGGCGCGGAGGTTCGAACCCTCTCATCTCCGCCAATATAACATTAGATTCCAAAAGAATTTGATGTTATTTTTTTATCCTAATATTACAAATTGATGACATTTTTATAAAAAGTAAAATAAAAGTTGAAAAAAGAGGAAAAATAAGGTATAATAAAAAATGAGGGAATAGATTTCTAAAAGTGGGTGAAAGAAATGAAAAAAACTACAATAAAAAAAATAATAGCTATCTTGATTAGCTGTATACTTTTGTTTGCATTTTGTAGTAGCTCTTTGGCAGTGTTTACTACAAGTTATTATCAACCATCAAGTATGGATCAGGCAAGTGGTGCAGAAACAATAAAAAGCATAGGAAATACAATTATTGGAATTATACAAATTATAGGAACAATTATATCTGTACTTGTTTTGGCAATTTTGGGAATTAAATACATGATAGGTAGTGCAGAGGAAAGAGCAGAATATAAGAAATCAATGAAACCTTATTTGATAGGTGCGGTTATGGTATTTGCTATTACTAACTTTTTAGGAATTATAGCACCAATTGCAAAGAACTTATGGGGAACAACATATTAAAGAAGGTGATGAAAATGGTTCAAAAAATAATAAAAATAGTAACAATCGCAATAATTTTACTAGTTGGCATACAACAACTATCTTACCATGAAACCTATGCGTCAGGAGAATCGGTAGACGATATTGTAAGTGGAGCGGAGGATTTTTTAGGAGAAGGAAAAGATGTAAGCCATGATACAAGTGCTGGTGGATATCAATCAACAGCAGGATTAGATGAAACAAAATTAAAAGAAACATCTGATTTTGTTTATAATCTTTTATTAGCAATTGCAATGGTAGTTGCTGTTATAATAGGATTAGTAATAGGAATTAAATTTATGGTATCAAGCGTAGAAGAAAAAGCAAAAATAAAAGAGCTATTATTACCATATGTAGTGGGATGTGGCGTTGTATTTGGTGCTTTTGGTATCTGGAGTTTAGTAGTAAATATATTGTTAGGATGGAAAAGTTAAGGAGGGAGTGTTATGAAAAAAGTAGAAAAAATAATCGCTATTATAGCCATTAGTATCGTAATCATATCACTTACAACCTTATCTTATGGATTTGGAATTAAAGACTTAAAAGGAACACAAGATGTACAAGTAGCGGGATTAAAAGCAGCTGGAAATACAATGATAACAGTAATTACAACTATTGGAATTGTTATATCGGTTGTTATGCTAATAATAATTGGGATTAAATATATGATGGGAAGCACATCAGAAAAAGCAGAGTATAAAAAGAGCTTAATACCCTATGTAATAGGAGCAGGAATTTTATTTAGTGCTTCATCAATTGCGCAAATTATTTATAATCTTGCAATTGAAATGTAAATATAGTATAATGTTATTAAAGTTGTTATTAAAATTCTCTAATGAAGAGATTATTATATAAAATAAGCCTAGAAAGTAAAGGAGGAAGAAATATGAAAAAAATGACTAAAGTACTAGCAATGGTATTACTTGTTATGATGATGGTAGCAATGGTAGCAACACCAGTAATGGCAGCCAAAACAGAGGTAAATGTGACACCAGGAGAATTATTGGGAGATAGTAGTGTTAATACAGCAGGAATATCTAAAATTGGTAACCAAATAATTACTATTATAACAACTATAGGAATTGTAGTATCAGTAATTGTTTTAGTTGTACTAGGTATCAAATACATGATGGGAAGTGCAGAAGAAAAAGCAGAATACAAGAAAACTTTAATGCCATATGTAATTGGTGCAGGTTTAGTATTTGCAGCATCATCAATTGCGCAAATCGTATACCAATTTATGCAAAATGTATAATAAAGAAAAACATAAAAAAAGAGATAACTTTAAGCAGTTATCTCTTTTTTTGTATTACAATATTACAAAAACATTACAATTTGATTAAAAAACAAAAAAATAACCAAAATACTTACAATTATCTACTTTTTATGATATAATATATCATAGTGATAATATGGGATGAATGTTATCCACAAAAGGTCCACAAACTAAGGAGGAAAAGCGATGCGAACCTATGAAATACCAAGAGATTATAAAGGAGAAAGTAGAATTCTATATATATTCTCCATGAAAGCATTAATTTACACAGCAATTGGAATTGTGCCAGGATTAGTATTATATTTTATATTTAATCTATTTGGTGCAACAATACCAGGAATCATTGCAACTGTAATTTGCGGAGGAATTGGATTTGCAATAGGAACATTTAAAATTCCAGATACACGTAGATTTAAATTCACAGAAAAAACAGGTGGAGAAAGCATAGATGATGTCATAAAAAGAGCTATAAAATTCAAACAAAAAAAGAATAGAATCTATGTATATATGAAGGAGGAAACAAAAGATGAGCAATGATAAAATGACGAATTTATTAATGATAATTTTATTCATAATGATAGGAGTATTAGTTTTACTTTCTGTTATATACATAGTGTTAAAAGTAAAAGAAAAGAAAAGAAAAGCTCCAAGAGAAGATAGTTTTTCTAATAATAATACGCATCAAGAAGAAATAAGTAGTGAAAGAACAGCAATGGAATACAGTAAAAAATCCATTTTTTCCTTTATGCAATTTGATAAAATTGAAGATAGTATGATTATTCGAAAAAATGGAACGAAATATCTAATGGTAATTGAATGTCCAGGAATTAACTATGATTTAATGTCAAGCATAGAAAAGAACAGTATAGAACAAGGATTTTTACAATTCTTAAATACACTAAAACATCCAATCCAAATTTATACACAAACAAGAACGGTAAATTTAGGAAGCAGTTTAGAAACTTATAAAACTAGACTAAAAAACATAGAAGATCGACTAGTTTCCAAACAAATGGAATATAACAGCAAAGCAAGTTCAAGACAATATACGCAAGAACAATTAGCACAAGAAAGAATTGAAGTACTAAGAGAAAGAAATCTATATGAATACGGAAAAGACATTATTAGTAACACAGAAAGAATGAATTTAAATAAAAATATATTAAGAAAACATTATTATATTATTATAGCTTATACACCAGAAGAAGTTACGAACTCTAACATTCAAAAAACAGAGATTAAAGACATTGCATTTAATGAATTATATACTAAATGCCAATCAGCGATTGCTTCTTTAGGGGTGTGCGGAATTCATGGAAAAGTATTAAATTCAACAGAATTAGCAGAATTATTATACATGGCATATAACAGAGACGATGCAGATATTTATCAATTAGAACAAGCATTAAATGCAAAATATGATGAATTATATGCAACAGCACCAGATGTATTAGACAAAAGAATGAAAATATTAGACGAAAAAATAGAAGAAGAAGCCATTCGAACTGCCAATGAAAAATTAATAGAAGTAGTAGAAGAACGAGAAAAAGAAAGAGAAGCACGAAAAAAAGAAAAAGACATGCAAGCCTTAATTAATAAAATGGCAAAAATGTTAATTGACGAAAACGAAGAGCTAGTAGGTTCTGAAGTAGCGCAAGAAGCAAAAGAAAAAATAGATAGAGAAAACAAAGGAAAGGGAGGAGAGGAAAATGAAGAAAAGCAAACAAAAACCACAACAAGAAGAAAGAAGAAGATATCCTGAGGAAAGTAGTGATAATTTCTTACAAGGAAAAACGATAAAAGATTTAATCGCACCTTCTGGTGTTGATGTATCTAACATAGACCATTTAGAAATTATTTCAAGTACCAAACGATATGCAAGAAGTTTCTTCGTTTCCACTTTACCTAGAATGTGTACTTTCCCAGAATTATTTAGAGATATGTATCTATTTGGAGATATTAATACTTCTGTTTATATTACACCAATTAAAGAAGAAAGATCACAAAATGAATTAAACAGAATCATCAACGAATTAGAAACTGAGAGAATTGTAGCAGCCGATAAAGGAAATATCAACAGAGAAAGTACAATTGCCCAAAAAAGATTAGAAGCAGAACAACTAAGAGATGAGATTGCAGCAGGATTTAATAAACTATATGAAGCTTCCGTTGTAGCAACTTTATTTGCTTACAATCTAGCAGATTTAGATAGATTTTCTAAAATGTTAGCAACAGAAATGTCAAAAACATTAGTAGGAATAAAAACTGCATGGGGAATTCAAGAAGAGGCTTTTCAATCTAACTTACCATTAATGGAAGACCAAGTACAAAAATTACATACATTTGATAGAAATTCTATGGGAACCGTATTTCCATTTACGACTTCAGAAATAGGACATCCAACTGGTGTACCCCTAGGATTTAACAAACAAACAGGAACACCGATTTTGTTTGATAACTTTCATAGCACATTAACAAACTATAACATGGTAATTTTTGCAAAGTCTGGTGCAGGTAAATCTGTTACTATGAAAACTTTAGTTTCTAGGTCATCTGTTTTAATGGGAATTGAAAGTTTAGCATTAGATGCAGAAGGAGAGTATACTGTTGTAGCAGAAAGCTTAGGTGGTATTAATATTGTAATTAGTCCAACTTCTAAAACAGTTATTAATATATTTGACATTGAAACAGAAACAATCAAAGACGAAATAACAGGAAAAGAAAGAACTATTTTAGGAATTGAAAACAAAGTAGAAGACGTTACCCAAGGGTTGCTTACTATGGCAAAAGGTAGTACTAGAAGTTCAGAAGTAAATGAGCTTACTAAGCAAATTATAGCAGAATCTGTAGCAGAAGAATATGCAGCACTTGGTATTACAAGTAATCCAAATAGCTTATACCAAGCCAATGATACTAACTTAGCAAATGGAAGCTTACTAACTAAACGTAAAAAGAATATGCCAACCATAGGTAGTTGGTATAGAAGAATTCAAGCAAAAGCACAAGAAAATGAAAATGCTGATTATCAATACCACTATAGTTATTTATTGAAAGTTATGAAACAATATATAAGAGAGTATGATGGACAAATGGCATATTTTGACGGGCAATCTACTTTCGACCTTTTAGAAGGAGCACCATTTATTAACTTAGATATTTCTCAATTAGAAGAAAGATTTGCAAGACCATTGGCACAACAAATATTGCTTTCTTGGATTTGGGAAAAATTTGTTAAGAAAAATAGTGAAGATAAAAGTAAAGCAGCGAGAAAAAGAGTGCTAGTGGATGAGGCATGGATGTTACTTCCTTATCCAGAAGCCGTAGACTTTTTGAATAAAATGGCAAGACGTGCTAGAAAAAGAAATGTATCTCTTGCTATTATTTCACAAAGGTTCCAAGACTTTTATGAAAAACAAGAAGCACAAGCTGTTTTGACATCATCTGATACCAAACTATTTTTAGCACAAGATAAATCAGAAATTGCTTATTTGAAAGAAGTATTTAAACTTTCAGAAGGAGAAGCAAACTTTTTAGTAACTTGCCAAAGAGGGGAAGGATTATTAAAAGTTGGGGCAGATACAGCCATTTTAAAAATAGTACCAACGAAAAAAGAATTTGAGTTTGTAGAAACAAACTTAAATCAATTAGCAAAAAAAAGAGCGAACTAAATTTGGGAGGTTAATACCTTATGAAAATTTTTACAAACAAAAATATAGGAAAGAAAATAATCATTGCAATCCTGATTGTCCTGGTTTTTCAATTTGTCCTATTAAAGCCTGTACAGGCAGATAATGTGGAATTTGGAGGAAAATTAATTAGTCCAATTTTATCTTTATTAGTCACGTTAAGTGACGGGATAATGGAGATTATTGGAAATGCTATTATGGGAGCAAGTTCTAGTTTATATCCTGTAGAAATGGCAAATGGAGCGTTGGAAAAGATTTTAACAGCAGCTGTGTTTCTTTTGGCGGCAGCTATTACTGTGGCAGCAATTGTGTTTACAGCAGGTGGAGTAGCAGCTATTGCATCAGCTATTTTAGGAAAGACAATTCTAGCAACGGTAGGAGTAGGAACTATTGTAGCAGGTTTGGCAGCAGGAACTTTTGCAGGAGTATATTTCAATGACGAAGTATTGCCAGATGACTTATACTTGCCAATGTATACTTACAGTGCAGAGGAAATCTTCAAAGGAAATATTCTGTTATTTGATGTCAATTTCTTTAATAGCAATGGAAAAGAAATTAAGGCTAAATTATCAGATGGAAGTGTGCTTTCTTTAAAAGATAATACACCACAACAGATACAGGAAAAGGCAAATTCTATTAAAATAAAGAAAAAAATAGATGTAACAGATGATAATAAAAAGGGAACAACTAGTAAGGCAGAAGATGCTAATGGAGGAGAGACAGAAGTATCTGCTAAAGTAGAATATTATTTCTATGAAGAAAATGGTAAAGAAATAAAAACATCAAGTCAAAATTCAGCAACGATGTTAAAAAAGACAATTAGTACATGGTACAATGCTTTGCGTAATATTTGTATTGTCTTAATGCTATCTGTATTAGTTTACATAGGAATTCGAATTTTATTATCAAGTATTGCATCAGATAAAGCAAAATATATGACTATGCTAAAAGACTGGTTAGTAGGACTTTGTTTATTGTTTTTGATGCACTATGTTATGGCGTTTTCAGTTTCTTTAGTAGAAAGATTAACTACAGTAGTAAAAACTACAGTAGGGCAAAATGGCTATAGTGTTACTATGGAAGCAAATGATAAACTAGTAAAAGCAGTTGATAATGAACATTTAGGTCAACCAGACTTAATTCAAGAAAGTGGTGGCAAAAAATATTTAGTATGGCCAACCAACTTAATGGGAAGTTTACGATTACGTTTACAAATGGAAGATTATGGAGCACAATATATAGGCTTATGTATTTGCTTTATCATCCTGTGCTTATTTACCTTATATTTTACAGTTACTTATTTGAAAAGGGTTTTGCATATGGCATTTTTAACCTTAATCGCACCAATGGTAGCATTGACTTATTGTATTGATAAATTAAATGATGGACAAGCACAAGGATTTAACAAATGGTTTAAGGAGTATATTTTCAACTTATTAATCCAACCAATGCACTTATTATTGTATTATATTTTAGTAACATCAGCTTTTGAATTTGCTGCTATGAATGTTATTTATAGTATTGTAGCCTTAGGATTTATGATACCAGCTGAAAAATTACTACGTAGCTTATTCGGATTTGAAAAAGCACAAACGGCTCCATCTATGGGACCAGCTGGTGCAATGATGGCATCTACCGCCTTAAATCATCTATTAAACAGAGGAAAAGGCGGAAAAGGTGGAAAAGATGGTGGAAAAGGAGGTTCTGGAAGTTCTGGAGATGAAGGAGATAGTGTACCAAACCCTAGAGAAGCAAGCAATCCAATGAGTAGTTATTTAGATGTAGGAGAAGATGTACAAAACGCATTAAGAGACTGGTATGGAATTGGAGAACCAGAAGATAATGAAGGAGCAGAAGGTGTAGAGCAGGAAGAATTAGAAGAAGCTGAAGAGGAAGAAACTCCATCATTAGGTCAAAGATTTAGAAATAAAATGAATAGTACATCTTTTGGAAGACAAGCAATGAGAAACATAGATGCTAACTGGGCAGCTCAAAAAGCATCTATTCGAATGGCAAAGAGTAATGCAAAAGATGCTATTGCAAATTCTCATCCATTGAAAACAGCAGGAAAAATGGCAGCAGGAGCAGTAGTAGGAACAGCTGCAGGAGCAATGGGAGTGGCAATTGCAGCTTCTACAGGAGAAGATGGGAATCTTGCTAAAATTGGTGGAGCAGCAGCAGCAACTGGTTATGCAGTAGGAGCAGGAAAAGCTAAAAATATGAAATCTGCTAATGATGATCCAACTGTACAAGCTATTTATGACAATACTTACAACAAGGGACAATACAAGGAAGATGCTATGAATGAGTATGTAGAAAAATATAAAAAGAATGAGAAATATAGAAACTATCTAGAAACAAAATTTGATGCTAAAACAGCAAAAGAAATGATAGAAGGCGGAGAAATTGAAGAATATCTATACAATGGTATTAATGATATTAAAGATATGGCAGTGATGCATAAAATGCAAAAAGATAAGGTAGTAAAAAATAGGCAAGAAGCTATTTCTGTAGCTCAATTGAATCAAATGGTTGGTTCTGATACTACTAAAATGACAGGAAAGAAGAGAGAAGAGTGGCAAGGAAGATTTAAAGAAATGGCAGGACAAGCAGGAGTAGCAGAAAATAATAGAGATGCATTTGCAAAACAAAGATTAACCGAACTAGATGCATTTAATAACTATAAAAAATAGAAATAAGTGGAGGGAATAATTATGAACCATCTAATGCGATATTATAATCAAAACAGAAAAAAGATATGGGGGACTTTAATAATTATAGCCTCTGCTTTTCTATTGTTACAATTTGTTAATTATATGTATAAAATTAGTAGTGAAAAAAGACAACAAATGGGAAAGTTACCAGAAATAGATGAAAATATAAGTACAGATATGACAAAGATAACTACGAACGATTCTGTTGTAACTGGTGAGAAATTAGATGATGATAAATTAAAAACAGAAACAGCAGTTATTAAGGAATTTGTTTCTTATTGTAATCAAAAAGAATTACAAAAGGCCTATAATTTGTTGACTGAAGAATGCAAAGAACAAATGTATAACACATTAGAAGTATTTGAACAAGCTTATTATAATGACGTTTTTAATGGTGAAAAGAAAATAGCAGCAGTTGAAAATTGGGTAAATAATACTTACAAAGTTAGAATAGCACAAGATATGCTAGAAACTGGGAAAAGTAACGAAGGTTATGCTAAACAAGATTATATGACAATCCAAGAAGTAAACGGAGAAAACAAGCTAAATATTAATAATTATATTGGTTATACAGAAATTAATAAAGTAACGAAACAAGAGGGAATTACGATAGAGGTAGTAAGTAAAAATACTTATATGAAAGAAGAAGGATATACCTTAAAAGTTACAAACCATACAAAAAATAAAGTTGTATTAGATCAAAGACATGATATAAAATCGTTATATATAGAAGATAGTAAAGGAAGTAAACATTCATCTTTTAGTCATGAACTAACAGAACCCAAATTAACAATTCCAGCAGGACAAACGAAAACAATAAAAATTAAATTCTATAGTTCTTATATTGCAACGAAAAAAATAAAAAGAATTGTTTTTTCAGATGCATTGATTTATAACGATTTGGAAAATCAAGAAATAGAATTACAAGCAGAAATTTAGAGAACAAAAAGTAGCAAGAAACGAGGTGAGGATATGGAGGAAGCAAAAAAGAATATAAAGAACTTTTTTAAAGTTTTTTTTAAGAAAAGAAAAAAATCTTTGCTGATTGCTAGTGTATTATTTGTTATTATAGTATTATTAGCTGGTGCTACTTATCACATTACAGTAGAAGATGGTACCTATAAAGAAGATGACTGGAGTAGTACGCCTTATGCAGCAGGGGAATACATGAAAGGTATTTCTGTGAATTCAGATGGAACGATAAAAAATAATACATCTGCTAAAGAACTCTGGGATAAAATGGAAGAAGGAAAATCGAGTGTAGGAGATTATTTAAAAAACCCAGAAGAGTTAGCACGATTGATGAAAGCAGAGATGGTAACTCAATATCCAGACTTGCGTCCTGACCCAGACCAGCCAATTGATTGGGAAGAGATTATAAAAGATCCAGATAAAATGCAAGGAATTATTAAATTCAAAAGAGCAAAATCAAACGGTGAAACGGAAACCATGTCATATGTGGATAAAGAGACATTATATGAATGGATTGAGTTATATACTGAAACAGGAGAAGAAAAATACAAAAATTTAGCTTTAACACATTTTACGTTGGATGAAAATGATGGAAGTACAGGTTCTGACAGTGCGAATGATTGGACAAGCGACGAAGCGTTAAAATACAATGCGAGTGATATTAAAACAGATAAATCAGATGCTATTGTAAAAGCTGCTAAAAGTACAGGTTCACCAGGTAGAGGATTGTGTCAAAAATGGGTTAGATTAGTTTATAACAAAGCAGGATTAGGAAATAGATCTTTTTCTACTGCTTATCAAGCATTTAAAGCCAATTGTGTATCAAAACGTAAAGATAATATACCTATTGGAGCAGCCGTTTATGGAACAGGAAGTGGTTCTTCTGCAGGACATGTTGGAATTTACATTGGAAATGGACAAGTAATGGATAATGTTGGAGCAATTAAGACACAATCATTAGAAAGTTGGATTGCTTGGCAAGAAAGAAGAAAAACTTGTATTCCAGGAGTGAAATCAGGTTGGCTAGGTTGGGGATGGCAATCTCGGACATCCTAAAATTATTTCAGGTGGAAATCCAACAGGAGATTCAACAGGAGACACAACAGAAGATGAAGACATAGGAATCGATATAGGTGATGAAGATGCGGAAGATACAGAAGATGATGACGATATAGAAGAGGAAGATACTACTAATTATAGTGTTGTGGTAGCAACTTGGGAACAAATCGATACAACAGTTACTTCCAATGATCCAGGTGTAGAAGGACAAAATACAACTCAATATGAAATGACAACAACCAATATTAACTATGGTGAAATGGTGGAATCTTATACTATGCCATTTGACTTATTATGGGCATTATTAGTAGTAGGAGAAGATAAAAACTTTATATTTGAATTAACAGATTTAATTTATAATAGTGATATACAAATAACCATACATGACAATTTAACAGAAAATACTGATATCGACGAATGGCATTATACAGAGCAAACAAAAGCAGAAGTGGATGCAACAATTAAAGCAAATTGTAATGGAAAGACAGCAACAGCAACTTTAAGCAATGATGTTCATGATCCTTATGAATCTACTACCTATCAAACCACTAAAAAGGTAGTAACCAAAACTAACACATTAGATATCGCTTTAACCAAAGCAAATGTATGGATTGTAGATTATGAAAATAAATATACCTATAATGCAGCAACAACTAATACAACTACAAGTGAAGTAAAAGAAGATGATGAAAAATATCCAAACCAACCAAGTAGTACAGGAGATAGTTTTTCTTGCGAACATATAGAGGCAAAAAAAGCAGAATTAAGAAATCAAGTTCAAACAGCAGTATTACAAGATCCAGAAGGTATGCCAACTGTTGATGGAACACCAGTTGGAGTAATTGAGGCAACAGTACATTTTGAAGAAGATATTGAAGTAAAATATTATAAACGACATGTAGATATGTATGATAAGGTAACTAATATTGAGACAACCCAAAACTATGTACCAGGGACGCCAGAGATAAAAGAGAAAACAGATGAGAAAACAGCACCTAACTTTGTTACTATTTTCAAAAAGTTTGACTACAGAGCAAATAAAAGTAAAATCAAAGATGCATCTGAATGGTTGTTTGAAATTATAGAAACCAATGAAAGTACAGCAGATAAATTAGATTTAGTAAAATATTTATTGTATAAAGCAACAGGTCACAACTATGGTGTTACAGAATATGATTTTAGTGAGTTTGAACCACAGACATTTTCTGATGTGGAAGGAATTTATGGAAACACAATAGAAGAGAAAGTATGGTTTTCTCTAAGAGCAGCTGGTTATAGTGAAATTGCTACAGCAGCTGTTATGGGAAATATCGAGTCAGAATCAGAATTTGATACTAATAAAATTGAAGTAGCAAATGGTGCAGGTTATGGGCTATGCCAATGGACAGGAGACAGAAGAACTGCATTTGAAAAATATGCGAAATCAAAAGGAGAAAAGGCAAGTAATGTTGATGTACAAATAGAGTTTTTAATAGCTGAATTAAAGCCAGGAGGAGGAGCAGATGGATATGCTTCCTGTGAAGTAAATGGACCTTCTTCAAGTCGCTATGATGGAACTAGTTATAAAAGAGTTGACTGGGAGAAAGCAACGAATTTAGATCGAGCAACTACTGCATTTATGGCTCTTTTTGAAAGACCAAGTTATGATCCAGGAACCAATCATCTTTCTAGAAGGAAAAAATCGGCTAAGAGATACTATGATCAATTTCACGGAAAAGAAGCACCAATGGGAAGTGGTGGTGGAGGTTCTAGTTTACAAGTAGCAAAAGGAACTTCTGCACAAAAATTAAAATTCTTATTCCCAGGTGGAACGCCAAAGACAGAAAGCGGACTAAAGAAATATATGGCAACAGTTGATATGCCACTAACAACGAAGAGTGGTAACAAAACAACTGGAAAATTGACAATCCATAAACAATTAGTAGCTGATGTGCAAGATGTCTTTAGAACAGCACAAGCAGGAGGTTTCAAAATTTATGAAGCTGCTGGATACTGTTTCAGACGTATGAACAATGGTGGAAGTGGAAATTTATCACACCACTCTTATGGAGTAGCAATTGATATCAATGTAAGGGAAAACTATTCACATAGAGGCTCAACTGTATATGCAGGTTCATTCTGGAATCCATCTAAAAGTCCATATTCTATTCCAAGAAATGGAGTTTTAGTAAAAGCATTTAAAGCAAAAGGATGGAAATGGGGAGGAAATTGGAGTGGAAACTACCAAGATTATATGCATTTCTCATTTACCGGACATTAAAAAAGGAATGATGAAAATTGAAAAAATTGAAAATTATTATAATTATTTCTATCATTGCAATTATCGTAATAGTAGGAACAATCCTATTTTTAAAAATTAGAGAAGGAGATGTCCCAGAAATAGTAGAAATAGAAGAGATATCACATGCGGGAGAAGAAGAAGACAATTCAGATATGGTAAAGGACGCTACTAAGTTCTTTACCGTAGCTTCTTGTGTTTCACAATATCTAGATATTATTAATGAGAAATCAAGTATTTATTATGGATATAATGAAAATAATGAATATACTAGAATAATGGATCCACAAGAAAATATACAAGAAATATTAACTAATCCTGACAAAAAGGTAGAATTATTAGAAGAAAAAGTAAAATTTATTCCACTACAAATGAGAATGATTGCTAATGAAAATACCGAAAAGTATTTAGTTTATGGAATGATACAAAACTTAGATAATGAGTATAAAGGGGATATTTATACCTATGTAACACTATGTCCAGAAAATGCAACCTTTTCAATTGATCCAATCGAAGAAGAAATAAAAGATATTAAAAAAATTAACTTTACTAATGAAGAACAAATCATAGAAGAAAAAGTAAGGAATTTATACGAAGAAGTGGAAGTAGATAATGAGTATTTGTGTAAGCGATATTTTGATATCTATAAAAGTCTTTCTTTAGCAAAGCCGGAAAAAGCGTATGAACTTTTAGAAGAAGAATATAAAAAGCAGAGATTTGGAAATTTAGAAACTTATCAAAAATATATAAGTGATAATCGTGAAGAACTAGAAGGATTGCGATTAACACAGTATTTAGTAAATGATAACGAAGAATATATGCAATATGTATGTAAAAATCAATATGAAAATCTAGTCATATTTGACGAAACAGCACTTATGAATCTTAAAATAAAATTAGATACTTATACTATACCAACTGATAAATTTAAAACAACATATAACTCAACAAGTAACCAAAAAAGAGTTATGATGAATGTAGATAAATGGATACAAATGCTAAATAATCGTGATTATAGAGCAGCTTACGAAGTATTAAACGAAACATTCCGTAACAATACTTTTGGCTCAGAAGAACAGTTTGAAGCTTATATAAAAGAAAATTATCCAGATCACTATAAAATAGAGTTTTCAACTTACTCAGATGAAGATGCAACACATGTACAAAAAATTAAATTAAAAGATGTTGCAGAAGAGAAGGAAGAAAAGGAATTAGAAATTATCATGCGACTAGAAGAAGGAATTGATTTTGTTATGTCATTTAATTAGGAGGCATTTATGATAGAAATAAAAAAAATAGGGAAATCCTATGAAAAAGGAAAAAAAGTAATAAAAGAAATGTCTTTTAACATAAAAGACGGCGAAATCTTTGGATTTTTAGGACAAAATGGAGCAGGAAAAACAACTACCATAAAAATGATAACCGGAATTTTAGAAATAGATGAAGGAGATATCTTAATTGATGGAAAAAGTATTGTAAAAAATCCAGTAGAAGCTAAAAAACAAATCGGGTTTGTATCAGACAATCCCGATATGTTTTTAAAATTAAGAGGAATTGAATACTTAAAATTTATTGCTGACATTTATGAAGTACCAGAAGAAATAAGAGAAAAAAGAATAGAGAATTTGGCAAAAGAATTTGGAATATATGAAGTATTAAATGATAAAATGCAAACTTATTCTCATGGTATGAGACAAAAAATTATCATTGTATCAGTATTATTGCACAATCCCAAAAACTGGGTATTAGATGAGCCATTAACAGGATTAGATCCAGAAACAGCATTTTGTTTAAAAAACAAAATGAAACAGCATGTCAAAGAAGGAAATAGTGTGTTTTTTTCCACACATATTTTAGAAATTGCGGAAAAACTATGTGATAGAATAGGGATTATACATCATGGTGAATTAATTTTTGTTGGAACATTAGAAGAAATGAAAAAAGAAGTGAAGCAAAATGCTTCTTTAGAAGAATTATTTATGGAGATAACGAAAAGAAATGAATAAAATAATAAGTTTAACAAAAGTATTTACGAAAGAATATTATCAAAACTTTTCTATTTTCGATTCTGAAAAAAAGAAAGTAAATAAAAAGTCAATATTTTTTTGGTTAATGATTATCATTTTTTTGGGTATGACTTATGTTAGTTATGAAATCATTACATTCTTAAAAAGAATGGGACAAGCGGAAATATTTTTGAGTTTATACTTTTTTATATTAGCTATGTTTCTGTTATTCCAATCTATTCTAATGTGTGCTAATATTTTCTTTTTTTCAAAAGACTTAGAAAATGTTTTATATATGCCAATTAAACCAACTGAATTATTAATAGCTAAATTCAATACAATGTTAGGAATGTTATATCTAACAGAAGGAATATTAGGATTAGTACCATTAACTTTATATGGTTCATTAACGCAAGCACCGTTTTTATTTTATTTTTGGGAGATTCTTATCTTAGCTATTTTTCCTATTTCTTTAGCATTACTAGTAAGTATTTTGGTATTGTTAATCATGAGAATAGTAAAATTTGTGAGAAACAAAGAAATCTTCCAAATATTAATAGCAATGGTTTTGATGGTAGTATTCGTTTCTTTAGAAATTGTTGTAATGAATGGACTATTCAAAATAGAAAGTGATCAACAATCTTTTGAGCAAATTATGACTTTTAGTGAAAAAACTAAAATAATAGGAAAAAACTTTCTTGTGATAAATCCAAGTATAGCAATACTATCTAATCCTACCAATAGTATAACGGCATTAGTATCCTTAGCAAAGCTAATTTGTTGTAATGGAATTGCTGCTATCATTTTTCTTGCGATTGGAAAAGTGACATATATAAAAGATATTTTAAAAAGCATGGTGAGTAAAACGAAATCTTCTAAAAAAAGAGGAGAGATCAAATACTCTCTTAAAAGGCATAGTATTCGAAAAGCTTATATCTTAAAAGAATTAAAAATGTTATGGAAAGAGCCTGCATTTTTTATGCAATGTATTTTTCCAGTCACAATAATTGTAATAACAGGTGTCATTGGAGTAATAGCTATATTGCCTATTTTAACAGAGGTTATGAAAGATGAAACTATTCGTGAGGAATTACAGAATATATCCTTAAATATAGAAATCGTATGTTATTTATTAATTGCGTTACAAGTATTATTTTCAATTTCTAATATTTCTTTAACAGCGATTTCAAGAGAAGGAAAAAGTGCAATTTTTATGAAACAAATACCAATTTCTTTCTATCAACAATTTCAATATAAAAGTGTTCCTCAAATTTTATTAAATACAGTTGTTTCTTTTATTGTATTAGGAATAGTTGGATATATAATGCCTATATTTGATATCATTTCTTTGATTATGATATTTGCTATTTCTATATTAATAAATAGTATTAATAGCTATCTCATGTTAATAGTAGATTTGAGACGACCAAATTTGGATTGGGATACAGCTTATTCGGTTGTTAAAAAAAGTAGTAATAAGTTTTTCCAATATGCTTTTATGATTATAAATGTGCTATTTTTAATGTATGTTGCTAAGTGGTTGGAAGGAATTGATTTAAGAGTAGCCCTATTAGCTGAGATGATAGTTTTTGCAGTTGTCTTTTTTGTGATTGACCGATGTGTTAAAAAATGGCAAGGTAAACTTTTTAACAAAATCATATAGAAACAAAATAAAAGGGGGATTCATATTAAATGAAGATTTTTACAAAGGAAGGCATATGGAAAAAACTAGTGATTTCTTTTCTAATTATATTCTCCATTCAATACGCAACGGCTAGAACGGTGCATGCTGCTGATGCATTAGAGTTTGGAGGTAAATTAGTTAGTCCAGTAGCGTCATTATTAGTAGCTTTACGGAGATGGAGCTATGTATATTTTACATTCTTCCATATTAGGAACACAAGGAGATGTATTAATACCAATTAAAACAAGAGCAGGTAATTTAGAAACAATAGGAAGAACAGTGTTAACAATGTGGGGATTTGGTGGTGCAACAGGACTACTTCTTATGGAACTATATACTTATAATACAATATTATCAGAATCAATATCAGAAAATCTTGTAGATCTTCCAGAGGGAGTAAATAAGGTAATGGATGTTCTATATGGAGAAGGAGCTGTAAAAACCACTCTTTCCTGGTTTGGAGCTAATATGTTGCCAGTGACACTATATTTACCAACTTATTCTTACACGCCAGAGGAAATTTTTAAAGGAAGAATTGCTGTATTTGATGTTAATTTCTTTAAAAACAAAGAAATTAAAACATGGACTTCAGAAAAACATAAAAATATAAAAATACAATATTATGAAGATGAAAATGGAAAAGAATTATTTAAAGATGAGAATGGAAATAGTATAAGAGGACATTTAGCATCTGCAGGAGATGAAATGCAACGTGAAATCACTCGCACAATAGGTAGATGGTATAAGACCATTCGAAATATTTGTATTGTAGCTATGTTATCCATATTAGTATATATAGGAATTAGAATTTTATTATCCACTGTTGCAAGTGATAAAGCAAAATATAAGCAAATGCTGGTAGATTGGTTTATGGGATTATGTTTGTTATTTTTAATGCATTATATTATGGCTTTTTCCGTTGCAATTGTAGAAAAAATAACGGACATGGTAGAATCAGCTGAACCGTTAGAATATTATAGTGTATTGTTACCGAAAGATGAAACGCTAAAAGAAGCGTTTGAAGAAATGGAATTAAAAGAATATGTAATAGAGACAGATAAAAATTATGCTTGGAATACAAATTTAATGGGATATTTAAGAGTGACACTACAAATGCAAACAGCAGGAATGAGATATGTAGGAGAAGTAATTTGCTTTCTAATACTAGTAGTTCTTACTATTATGTTCACTTTTATGTATTTTAAGAGATTTTTATATATGGCATTTTTGACTGTAATATCTCCTTTGGTAGCACTTACTTATTGTATAGACAAAATAAACGATGGAAGAGCACAAGGATTTAATACATGGTTTAAAGAATATATTTTCAATTTATTAATACAACCAATGCACTTACTTTTATATTATATTTTAGTGTCATCTGCGTTTTCAATGATGGGAAAAAATATTGTATATAGTATTGTTGCCCTTTCCTTTATGCTACCAGCAGAAAAATTACTAAGAAACTTATTTGGATTTGAAAGAGCCAAAACACCAGGAACAATTGGAAATACTGCTGTAACAGCAGCTATGATGGGAGGTATTCATAAACTAACAGGAATGGCAGGAAGGAACAAAAGAAAGAACACAGAAAAAGAGCAAGAAGCAGAGGAAACTTCTAATAATTATAAAATACATAGTGTAGACATGCCAGAAGATATATTAGAAAAGAAAGATGAGAAAGAAGCGAATAGCACAACATTTAATCCACAATTTGATTTAAAACAAGAGGAAATTGATCAAGAGAAAATAAGAACATTAGGTTTACAACCAGATATATGGAAGCAAGGAATAGCAGGAAATACCACAGGTGAAACTCTTAAAACAAGAAAATTAAGTGGAAGTAAAAAAGTCATGAACTTAGCAAGACAAGGTAGGGCGATTAAGGCAGCAACCAAAGTGGCAGGAAAACGTATCTTAAAAGCAACACCGAGAACATTAAAAGGAATTGCTACAGGGATTGCTGTAGGAGGAGCAGCAGCTATAGCAGGTACAGCAGCAACAGCAGTAACAGGAGATCCAGAAAAGATAGCAACAGCAATATCTGCGGGAATTGCTGGCGGTTATGTAGCAGGAAAAACAGCAATGAATCGTAAACTAAGTGATAAAATAAGTCCAGAAGTAAAAAAGGCATATGATAAAGAATTGGAGAATAACAAAGAAGAACAAGAAGAAATAGAAACAAATGCGTATTATAAAAATTTATATAAAGAGCTAGAGGAAGATGAAGAAAATTAATTAAAAAATGGAGGGAATAACGATGCATAATTTCATGAGATATTGTAGACAGAATAGAAAGACAATAGGAGGAGTTATTATTGTTATTTCCTTTCTTTTTTTAATGGGACATTTATTTCTATCACAGGGTGAGAAACAAAAAGCAATGGCAAATAATAATTTGAAAATAAATTTAAATCAGAATACATCGAAGTTAACGACTAATGAATCAACGGTAAGCGGAGAAACTATTGCAACAAAAATTTTAAAAAACAGAGTAGAAACAATTGATCAATTCCTTTCTTATTGCAATGAAAAAAACTTACCAAAAGCTTATGAATTATTAACAGATGATTGTAAAGAACAAATATACCAAACAGTAGAAGATTTTGAAAAGCAATATTATAAGCCAAATTTTCAAGGTGGAAATAAAACTTGTTCTATCGAAAATTGGACAGGCAATACTTATAAAATAAAAATAGTAGATAATTTATTAGAAACAGGAAAAAGTAATGAAGGATATACGAAGCAAGACTACATTACAGTAAAAAAGGAAGAAGAACAGTATAAATTAAATATTAATCAGTATATTGGAAAATCAAAACTAGAACAAGAAGCTGAAAAGTTAAATCTTAAAGTACAAGTGCTAGAAAAATATCAATATATGGATTATGAAATTTATACAATAAAAGTAACTAACAAAAATGAAGAGAAAATTCAGCTAAAAACGCTATATTTACAAGATGAGAATGGATTAAATTATCCAGCTTATATGAATGAATTGACAGAGCCAATGCTAACAATAGAAGCTGGACATGTAAGAACAATAGCTGTTAAATTTTATAGCAAATATATATCAACAAAGGCGATAAGAGCAATGATTCTTCCTGATTTAAAGATAAGAGAAGAACAAAGTCCATTTCGATTGGTAGTAAATTTATAAATGTAGTAAAATGGGAGGGGAATAGATGGAAGATGGAGAGAAAGTAAAAGAAGTAATAAAAAAAGCAGTAAAAGTTATTTTAAAAGTAATTCTTATTGTTATTAAAATAGTATTTGCTTCAATTATACCAGCTTCTATTTTATTAGCTGCCTTTGTATATTTTTTGACATTAGGAGATGGAGAAAGAAGAGAAAATGACAATAGTAGTGTACCATATGTAGTTTCAACCTATGTTAATCAGGTTACACCACAAACAGATGGAACACTAAAAGCTACAAATTCAGCACAAGAATTATGGGATAAAATGAAAGCAAATGGTGCTAGAGTAGAGGAATATTTAGATACACCAGAAGAATTAGCAAGATTGATGAAAGCAGAAATTGTAACTAAATATCCAGACACTCGAAGTAATCCAGATAAAAAAATAGAATGGGAAACGATTATTAATAATTCAGATGAATTACAAGGGATTATAAAATTTAAAAGAGGAGATAGTACATTAACTTATGTAGATCCAGAAACATTTAATAAATGGATTAAAGATAAAAACAAAAAAGCATTATCTTATTTCACATTAAACAAAAAAGAAGACAAAGAAGGCTATGTAGTTACAATTGCTACATCAAAACAAATCGATACAACGATAGAAGGAAATGATCCTGAGGTAAAGAATGGGAAAAATACACAATACGAAATGACAACAACAAATATCAATTATGAAGAAATGGTTAAACCTTATACAATGCCTTTTGATTTATTATGGTCGTTTTTAGTAGTAGGGGAAGACAAAGAATTTGTATTTGCTCTAGCAGATTTAATTTATGAAAGTGATATACAAATTACGATACATGATAATACAGTAGTAAATACTGATATTGATGAATGGCATCGTAAAGAACAAACAAAAGCAGAATTAAATTGTGTACACGATCCTTGGGAAACAAATGAGTATCATTATACCAAAACAGTTGTAACAACGACTAATACAGCAGTAGGGATTTTAACAAAAGCAAATGTATGGATTGTAGATTATGAAAATAATGATATACAAGAAGAGAACAAAGAAACAGAAGAAAAAAATCAAATAACCAAAGAGAATGAGAATTATCCTGAAATACCAAATCGAACAGGAGAAGCTAAGAAATTTCACTGTGAACATGATAATCAAAATTCTACTATAGAACTTGTTAAATATTATGATAAAGATATCGATATTTGTGATAATGTAACAAATCGAGTAAAAACTAAAACTTATACAGCAGGAACGCCAACAATAAGAGAAAAGACAGAAACAAAAGGGGACGAATTAAATTTTGTAATATTATTTAACCGTCAAGAATATGAAAAAAATAGAAGTAATATATTAAATGTAGCGAGTTGGTTATTCGAGTTGATAGAAAAAAATCCAAATACAAAAGATATGTTAGATACTGTAAAATACCTACTATATAAAGCTACTAATACAGACTATGGAAAAACGAGCATAGACTTAAAAATATTTTATCCTAATGAATTGATATCTGTAGGAGAGGGTGACTATATTGTACATATTGAAAAGTCATCTTCCAATATTGTTATAACTGATATAGAAACTTTAAAAAAGGCATTTAAAGGATATACTGGAAGTCAAGAATTAGAAAAACATACGCAAGAATTTTTAGACTTACAAAATCAATATAAAGTAAATGCTATTTTTGCAGCAGCGGTTTCTATTTCGGAAACGAGCGCTGGTAGAGAAGGACATGCAATAGATGGTAAAAATAATTGGTTTAACATAGAATGTACTTGTGGAAGAAAACATGGCAGATTTGAAACTTATACATCAGTCAAACAGTCTATTGAAGAATTCTACAAACAAATAGCAGTAAAACATCATTATTTTACAGAGGGAAGATATACTGTTTCTGAAATTGGAAAAATATATTGTGAAAATTCAACTGTACCAGGAGGATGGATAGACACTACTATAGGGTATATGACACAGATGTTTCAAGCAATTAAGTAATAAGGAGAGAAATTTATGAGCCATTCAAAAAAGATAACAAAAATATTAATATCTGTTATTGTTATCCTTACGATTGTTATAATTATTTTAGTAATACTAAAAAGTCAAGATAAGAAAAAAGAAGAAAATATGAATGTATTAGAAGAAAATAAAAAAAAGGAAGAGATAGTAGAATATCAAGTAAAAGAACTAAAAGATCCAAGTAAGTTTTTCTCTGTAGAAAATTGTTTACAAGAACAAGTAAATGAAAAATTTAAAGCAAGAGATATCTATTGGCTAGAAGGAATAACAATAGAAACTTACATTATCCAGGGTGAGGATGCTTATTATAAGGTGACAATAAATAAGGATAGTTTACAGTATGATATTCAAGCAATAGATAGTAAAACATTCGAGATGGCTAAAGAAGGAAACATAAAGCCAGCGGAAATGAAGCAAAATAGTAAAGATGGATTTGAGTATCTTACCATTACAGAAGAGAAAATGTGTAGGATTTATTTAGAAAGATTTAGTGAATTGCAAATCAATAAACCAAAAGAAGCATATAAATTGATAGAAGAAACTTACAAGAAAGAGAGATTTCCTAATTATTCAGATTTTGAAAAGTATGTAAATAAACTGAAAATACAAATAAAAGAGAGTGTATTATCAAAATATTCTGTTCAGCATTTTGATGACTATATAGAATATACATTAGTAGATACTTTTAATCATTCTTATACAATTATTGCTACAGGTGTTATGAATTATAAAATTAGATTAGATAGTTATACAATAAAAGTAGCAGACTATGATAAAAATTATGCTAAGTTAAATGAAAAAGAAAAAGTGATGTCGAATATTTATATATTTTTATCAATGATAAATACAAAAGATTATGAACATGCCTATAAATTGCTAGATTCAACATTTAAAGAAAAGAATTTTACAACATTAAGTCAATTTAAAGAATTTATTGATAAGAATTTTTTTGAGTATAATATAGAAGTGGCAGGAGGAAAAGTTCAAGAACAAGGAAAATTTTATGTTTATAAAACTAAAATAGCAGAAAGTAATAGTAAAGCTGCTGAACAAAAAGATTTAACAATTATAATGCAATTAAAAGAAGATAATAATTTTGTGATATCATTCAGTTTTGAATAAAATAGAGATAAAATTTTTAAAAGCTTGTAATCTTATGTAAAATATGATAAAATAACAAATGGAACAAGTAAACACTTTTTTTATAAAAGGAGGTTGTCAAAATGTTGCAGTTTGTAAGTTCTATAATTGCAGTAGGTTTCAATTTGTTAGTTTTATTGCTATTAGGCATTATTATGCTGATAGTAAAAAGCAAAAAAACTATGGCAGAAGAAGAACGCCGGAGGAAGATGATAAAGATATTACTAATTGCGTTTTTAGCAATTGTGGTAGGGAATATTATTATTCACAAATTTACAATCATAGCAGTGATTGTAATAGCTGTAATAATATATCGAATGGTAAAAAAACTGAAAAATTAAAGACAACAAAAACTTTTGAAATTCAGAAGGAAAAACTGGGGAGCAATTAAGCTTACCCAGTTTTTCAAATTATTTAAAAAAATTTATAATTATATCAACTAAAAAGCGAAAAATTCCATTTTCTTCATACAAGTCAGCAAAAAAATGCTTAACAAAAGGGATTTGATAAATCAAAAACAAAACTAAAATAGTTAAAACAATAGCAATAAAAGTATTAAAATAATCCTTGAAAGACTTCCTATAACGTATCTTATAACCACGGTTCTTCAAATCTTGAATATAAGCATCATGATAAGCCTTTTGTCTAGCTTGTTGCAACTGTTCTTGATAAGACAGTTCTTGCTCATATCTTAATTGTTCTTGATAAACTTGATTTTGCTTCTCTGTTTCATAGTTATTAGGATGATGCTGTTGAGATTTCTGTGAAGAAGCGGATGATGTCTTTGTAGTATCCACTTTTTTTTCATAGCCATAAGATGCGTGATTCTGTTGTTCTTCCTGTAAAAGTGAAGCATTATAATTTTGTCTCTTTTCTGGATTTGATAAAACTTCATAAGCTTCATTAATTTCCTTTAAAATATCTTCTGCCTGTTTCTTATTTTCCTCTGGCTGTAAATCAGGATGATACTTTTTAGCTAACACTTTATAGGCTTTTTCAATAATTTCAGGAGAAGCATTTTTATTCACTTGTAAAATATCATAATATTTTTTTTCCATAAATCAAAAAAATCCTTTCAAAAACAATATATCACAAAATTAGAAATGTTTCAATGGTGATTTTGGAGATGATTTTGGGGACGGAGGAAAAAATCATGATGTCTATTAGGATATAGTATATCAAAGTAATGAGAACATTTTAATTTTTGACTTCATAAAATCTAGTAAGAAGTGATTAGAAGAAAGGAGAAAACTGAAATTGAATCATAAAATTGGATTGTGTTTAGCTGGAGGTGGCGTAAAGGGAGCTGCTCATATAGGAGCCATTAAAGCATTAGAAGAAAAAAATATAAAATTTGAATATGTAGGAGGAACCTCTTCACGGTAGTATTATTGCTTGCTTATATGCAATGGATTTTAAAGCAGATGAGATGTATCAAATATTTAAAAAATATTGCAAGAAAATAAAATATGTCGACATTAAAAATATTTTTAAATTAATAATAGGATTGCTTTTTACAGGGCAAATTCAAATTGATGGATTAAATAGTGGAAAATCGATTGAAAAACTGATGAATCGAATAGGAAAGACAAAGGAAATCTATAATATTTCTGACATTAAGTTTCCATTAGTCATTCCAAGTGTAGATTTGTGCAATGGAAATCTACTTTGTTTTACTTCTTTGCAAACTAGGAAAACTTTTTCTGACCAAATAGAATACATAAATGATAGTAACCTAGGAAAAGCTGTTAGGGCAAGTTGTAGTTATCCAGTGGTATTTTCCCCTTGCAAATATAAGAATATAAAATTAATTGATGGAGGAATCCGTGAAAATGTACCTTGGAAAGAAGTAAAAGCATTGGGAGCCGATAAGGTATTAAGCATTATGTTTGATGATGAAGTAGAACAAAATTGTGATAAGAATTTAATAGAGGTAGCAGGTCGTTCTATTAGTTTGTTGGGGAGAGAGCTTTCAAACTATGAGATGGAAGGAGCAGACTATGTTTTAAAAATAAAAAGTGATAAAGTTGGGTTATTAGATATGAGTAAAATTGATGAATTGTATCAATTAGGATATAAACAGACAAAAGAATTTATTGATAAAAATTTACAAATATGTTGAAAAATACAAATAAATATTATATAATGAAATCACCTTCATAAAGGAGGTGATTGACATGAAGGAAATTACATTAGTGTTAAAGCTTATTCTAATACTAAAGATTTTAAGTTACATAGAAAAAGAATAAGTAAAAAGCAGGAAAGTGCCATTTCCTGCTTTTTTATTTTTTTCATAAAGGAAATTACATTAATATTTTCTTTATCTGTTTCTAGTATACTACATATTTCAGTCTATGTCAAGTTTTTGTAAAATATTCCTTATAAGGTCGTTATTATGATTTTTTGACTTCCGTACCTAAAGGTATTACTTATCTGTAAGATCACTTAACGTTCGCACAGCTAAGCGAATTTCCAAAATCATGAATTAAACCAAAGCTTTTGCTTTATCTTCCTTTTCTTCTTGGGTGATGTTTTTTGGCCCCGTCCCAGAAAACATTGCTTGTTTCTTTTCTAAGTTGTCTTTGGCAACTGTCATTAATAATTTAATACGGTTTGCTTGGTTTGCTTCACTAGCGCCTGGATCATAGTCGACAGGAGAGATGTTAGCATCTGGATATTTCTCACGGATGGTTTTAATAACTCCTTTTCCAACAACATGATTTGGTAAACAAGCAAATGGTTGTACACATACAATATTTGGTATGTCATTTTCAATGTATTCAATCATTTCTGCCGTTAAGAACCAGCCTTCACCAGTTTGATTTCCAATCGATAATACGTCTTTTACTTTTTCCTCTAAGTGCCAAATGTCACATGGTGGCAAATAATCTTTTTTGGAATTAGATAAAGCAATTTTTACATCTTTTTCTAAAATGTCAATTAATTTAATAGCAGCTTTCATTAATTTAGCAGATTTTTTATTGATATTTAGTAAGTTATTGAAAGTGATTTTATGAGTACACATAAATTTTGCAAATCCCATAAAGTCTGGTAAAATAACTTCTGCTCCTTCTTTTTCTAAAAGGTCTGCTACATAATTGTTTCCAAAAGGATGGTATTTAATTAGAACTTCACCAACGATACCAACACGAGGTCTTTTGACAGAAGTGTCTAACTCAATTTTTTCAAAGTCATTAACAATGTCATAAATACTTTGTTTAAATTCTTTATTAGTTGATTTTTCTAATAGTTTTTTACATTTTTCCATCCAAGTGTCAAATAGTTTTTGTGTTTCTCCTTTATGTACCTCATAAGCTCTATTTTTGGTTAGCATTTTTTGTAGTAAATCAGCATAAACTACCATTTTTAATAGTCTTTCTGCTAATGGAATGGTTAATTTAAAACCTGGCATTTTCTCCATACCAACAATGTTAAAAGAGATAACTGGGATGTGTTCAAATCCAGCATCTTTTAATGCTTTACGGATAAATCCAATATAGTTAGTGGCTCTACATCCACCACCTGTTTGAGACATAATTAAAGCTGTTTTATTTAAATCATATTTTCCAGATTGAAGAGCTTCTATCATTTGTCCAGTTACTAAAATAGATGGATAACAAGCATCATTATTGACATATTTTAATCCAGTTTCAACTGTTCTTTGCGTGCATTCTCGTAATAATTCAACATGATAACCAGAGGCACGTACAGCAGATTCCAATAGCTCAAAATGAATTGGAGCCATTTGTGGTATTAAAATTGTATAATCTTTACGCATTTCTTTGGTAAAAATTCTTTTTTGAATACCATAATCACCTTTTCTTTGCTGTTCTTGTTTTTTCTCTTGTTCACGTTTTTTCATACTAGCTAATAGTGAACGAATACGAATTCTAACAGCTCCTAAGTTATTGACTTCATCAATTTTGATTAAGGTGTACATTTTATCAAAACTATTTAATATTTCTTCTACTTGGTCTGTTGTTACTGCGTCAACTCCACAGCCAAAAGAGTTTAATTGGACTAATTCTAAGCAATCATGTTTTCCCACAAAATCTGCTGCGGCATATAATCTTGCATGATATACCCATTGGTCAACAACTCTGATAGGTCTTTTAGCTTCTGTTTTATCACATACACTATCTTCTGTTAGTACACTAAGTCCTAAAGAAGTAATTAAAGTATCAATACCATGGTTAATTTCTGGGTCTACATGATAAGGACGACCAGCTAAAACAATACCTTTTAGATTATTTTCTTCCAAATACCTTACTGTTTCAGTTCCTTTATCACGAATATCTTTTTTGCATTTTTGATATTCTTTTTCTGCTTTTTCAGTAGCTTCTAGTAATTCTGATTTAGTGAAGTTATATTCTTTAAATTCATTCAATTCCATTATTTTCTTAACTAGATTTTTCTTTTCAAAAGGTAAAAATGGGTTTATAAATTTAATATCTTCTTTTTTCAAACCTTCTACATTATTTTTTAATACCTCAGAATAAGAAATAACAATAGGACAATTGTAATGATTATCTGCTTTTTCGTATTCTTTTCTAGAATAGGGAATGCATGGATAAAAAATAGTTTTAATTCCTTGTTCTAATAAGCTTTCAATATGACCATGAGAAAGTTTAGCTGGGTAGCAGACAGACTCAGATGGCATAGATTCCATTCCTTTTTCATAAGTTTTGCGTGTACTTTTTTCAGAAAGAACAACGCGAAAACCTAAGTTAGTTAAAAAAGTGAACCAGAATGGATAATCTTCATACATATTTAAAACTCTTGGAATACCAATTGTTCCTCTGGTAGCAAATTGTTCTTCTAATGGTTTATAATCAAAAAGTCGCTCTTGTTTATATTGAATTAGATTTGGTAATTTTTTAGTTTTGGTAACAATTCCAGCACCTTTTTCGCAACGATTACCAGAAACGTGAATTTGTCCATTGCTAAATTTATTAATTGTTAATTTGCAATGATTTTCACAATTGTTACAACGTGTATGTGTTATTTTAATTTCCAATTTATCTAATTCTTCTGTTTTTAATATAGTTGATTGATATTCTATGTCCAAATTGGCTTCATATTGTTCTTTTGATAAAAGAGCCATTCCGTAAGCACCCATTAATCCAGAGATATCAGGTCGAACAACATTTTTACCTACAATTAATTCGAAAGCACGTAAAACAGCGTCATTATAGAAAGTACCACCTTGTACTACAATATGTTTTCCTAAGGTTTCTACATCTCTTACCTTCATAACTTTTTGAATTGCATTTTTGATAACAGAATATGATAAACCACTAGAAATGTCTCCTACAGAATATCCTTCCTTTTGTGCTTGTTTGATTTTAGAATTCATAAATACCGTACATCTAGAGCCTAAGTCAACAGGTCTTTTAGCATTAATTGCCTCTTTTACAAATTCGGCAATTTCTATATTTAAACTTTTAGCAAATGTTTCAATAAAAGAACCACAACCAGAAGAGCAAGCTTCGTTTAACATGATATTGTCGATAGAACCATCTTTCATACGGATATATTTCATGTCTTGTCCACCAATATCAACAATAGAAGTTACATCTGGTTCAAATGTTTTAGCAGCTGTATAATGGGCAATGGTTTCAATTTCATTTAAGTCAACATTTAAAGCAGTTTGGATTAGTTTTTCTCCATATCCAGTGACACCGCTATATCTTAGAATAGCTTTTTTAGGTAATACTTCGTATAGTTTTTTTAGCATATTCATAACACTTTTTAATGGATTTCCTTCGTTATTTCCATAAAGAGAATATAATAACTTTCCTTCACTATTAATTAAAACTAATTTGGTAGTCGTAGAGCCTGCATCAATTCCAAGAAAGCAATTCCCTTCGTAATTTTCTAAAGGAGATTTTGCAACGGTTGCTTTTGCATGTCTTTCTTTGAAAGTATTGTAATCTTCTTTGTTTTTGAATAAAGGGTCTAAAGGATGAGTAGTATTGTCTTGTGAATTTTTCAAGTTTTCAATCTTTTGATGTAACTCATCTGGTGTAATAATATCTGTGTGAATTGAATCCAAAGCAGCTCCTTTGGCTACTAATAAATGAGCTTCTTCTGGCACAATAATTTCATCTTCTTTTAAATTAAGTGTTTCAATAAAACGAGTTCTTAACTCTGATAAATAATTTAATGGACCACCTAAAAAAGCAACATTACCACGTATTGGTCTACCACAAGCAAGACCACTAATGGTTTGATTGACAACCGCTTGAAAAATAGAAGCAGCAATATCTTCCTTAGCAGCTCCTTCATTAATTAAAGGTTGAATGTCGGTTTTGGCAAAAACACCACAACGAGAAGCGATTGGATAAATGGTAGAGTATCCTTTTGCTAATTCATTTAAACCTGCTGTATCTGTATGTAATAAGGATGCCATTTGGTCTAAAAACGCTCCCGTTCCACCAGCGCAAGTACCATTCATACGTTGTTCAATCGATTGATCAAAATAAATAATCTTAGCATCTTCACCACCAAGTTCAATTACAACATCTGTTTTGGGAATATATTTTTCAACAGAGCGTTTACAAGAAACTACTTCTTGAATAAAATTAACTCCTAAGAATTTGGTAGCAGACATTGCACCTGACCCTGTAAGAGCCAAAGTAAACGTATTAGAAGGATACTTTAAAAGTAAATCCTCTAGTACTTGGCAAACCGTATTTTTCGTATCTGAAAAATGTCTTTGGTAATCTTTATATATTGTATTTTTATTCTTATCCATAACAATAATTTTTACAGTTGTAGAACCAACGTCTAATCCAACGTGTAAGACGCTATTGTTATTATCTATATCATTTAAACTCTTCATGACAAAAACTTCCTTTCTGTACATAGAGAAAATCTATGTAACCCTACTCATTGTATACGGAAAACGCATTTTTGTCAAATGGAAAATACTAGGCGATTTTTGAGACAGTGGGGACAGGTTTGAGACAAAGGGGGACAGGTCTTAACTGTCTCATTTTTTATATTATTAGTAAAAATAAGAAAAATGAGACAGTTAAGACCTGTCCCCCTTTGTCTCAAACCTGTCCCCACTGTCTCAAAAATAATAGTTCTAAAAGGGACAAACAAGTAATAAAATAGATAATAAATAAAAAACAAGGAGGAAGCCTATGAAAAGCAAAAAAATAGGGATTATTTTCTTTTTAATATTAGCTATTATATTAATAGGAGGTTATTTGGGAATAAAATATGTAAAGAATAAAGAAGAAGCGCAAACAACAGTGGAAGAATATACACCACAAGAAGAAATTGCAGAAGAGCAAGTAAGGCAAACAATCGTGAGTTTATATTTTCCCAACAAAGAAACCAATGAAATTAATCCAGAAGCTAGGTTGATTGATATTAAAGAAATTATTAACAATGCCCAAGAAAAATTAGTTGAATTATTAATAGAAGGACCGAAAAATGATAAAAATAAGAAGATAATACCAGAAGGTACTAAATTAAATAAAAGTTATTTAGAAGGAGATTGCGTTGTATTAGATTTCTCAGCTGAATTTTTAAATTATGCCAAAGAAGATGAAAAAGAGAAAGATAATTTAATTACTTGCGTTGTAAATACTGTAACAGAATTAACAGAGGTTAATAAAGTAAAAATAGTAATTGATGGGAGTGAAAAGGCAGAATTTAATGAGACATATACTAGAAAGCAATAAAATTATTATTTTAAAATTTTAAACAATTTAAAATACTTTAAATTATGTTGAAACGTGTTCAAAAAATGTTCTACATCATTTAAAGAATTAAGAGTATTTTTCTTATACAACTTAAAATCAAAAGACTTTTTAGGAGGGGATTTTTTATCTCCTCTATTATTTTCATTATTTTTACTATTCTCATTTAAAAAAATTCGATCCATACTTAAATTCTCTCCTAATTCCAATTTTGCAAAAATATGTTTTTTATTGTATAATATGTAAGAAAGCAAAAAAAGTGAAGGAAAAGAAAATGGAAATAAAATTAAAAGAAAACGAAACAATAGAAGACTTACAATATAAAAACCTAAAAATAATTCAAAACAAAAAAGGATTTTGCTTTGGAATGGACAGTATCTTATTATCAGACTTTGCCAAGAAAATTAAAAAAAATGCAAAAGTACTAGATTTAGGAACAGGAACAGGAATTATAGCTACTTTATTATGTAAAAAAACGCAATTAAAAGAAATATTAGGAATTGAAAAACAAAAAGAAGTTTATGAAATGGCAAAAAGAAGTATCCAATTAAATCAACTACAAGAACAATTTAAAATCCTAAATGAAGACATCCTAAACCTAACTAATATATTAGAAAAAAATACATTTGATGCCATAGTTACTAACCCACCTTATAAGAAAAAAGACACAGGAATAACAAACGAAGAAGAAAAGAAAATTATTTCAAGGCATGAAACAACAGCAACCCTGGAGGATTTTATAAAAGCATCCAAAGAGTTGTTAAAAGACAAAGGAGAATTTTATATGGTACATCGACCAGATAGATTAGTTGATATTTTAAGTCTTATGAGACATTATAAAATTGAACCTAAAACTTTACGATTTGTTTATTCAAATGAAACAAGTGAACCAAAGCTAATTTTAGTAAAAGGAATTAAAAATGCAAAGCCATTTTTAAAAGTGCAAGAAAATTTATATATCTATAACAAAAATGGAGAATATACCGATGAAATAAACAAAATATATCACAAAGGTTAAGCTGTGCTTGTCACATTTTAAACTTTGTGAAATTAAAAAGAGTAAAAAGGAGAAGAATATGGGAAAACTATATATAGTAGCAACACCAATTGGCAATTTAGATGATATCACATTAAGGGCCATTAAAGTTTTACAAGAAGTTGATGTAATTGCAGCAGAAGATACGAGACATACTTTAAAATTATTAAATCATTTAGAAATATCTAAACCATTGATTAGTTATCATAGGCATAATGAAGATGTCAAAACAGAGGTGTTAATCGAAAAGTTATTAGAAGGGCAAGAGGTTGCTTTAGTATCAGATGCTGGAACACCAGGAATTTGTGATCCAGGAGAAGTAGTCATTAAAAAATGTATTGAAGAAGGAATAGAGGTAGTTCCAATTCCAGGTGCTTGTGCCATGATAAATGCTTTGATTGCTTCTGGAATTGATACGAAAGAGTTTATGTTTTTAGGTTTTTTACCATTAAATAAGAAACTAAGAAAAGAGAAATTAGAAGAAATTGAAAAAGCTAGAAAGACTACGATTCTATATGAAGCACCTCATAAATTACAAGCAACTTTGAAAGATTTATCTAATATTTTGGAAGAAAGACAAGTTGTTTTGGCAAGAGAATTAACGAAAATTCATGAGGAATTTATGAGAGGAACGATAGAAGAAATAATACAAAAAGCAGAAAATGTAAAAGGTGAAATAGTTTTATTAATAGAAGCAACAGAAAAAGTAGAAGCGGAAAATAATTTTGAAAATTTAAGTTTAGAAGAACATTATGAAATGTATGAAAAACAAGGAATGCAGAAAAAAGAGATTATAAAGAAAATAGCAAAAGATAGGGGATTAACGAAAAACGAAGTTTATCAAAGATTTATATAATTCAGTAAAAAGAGAGAAATTAACTTATTTCTCTCTTTTTGTAATCTATTTATTCTTGTTCTAAAGAACCTATTTTAGTGGCACAATCAGAACATATTAATTTATCGTTGTAAGATAATAAATCTTTGTTATTACCACAGAAGATACAATTTGGTTCGAATTTTTTTAATACAATAGAAGAACCATTTACATATATTTCGATTGGATCTTTTTCAACAATATCAAATTGGTTTCTAATTTCGATTGGAATAACAACTCTACCAAGTTCATCCACTCTTCTAATAATTCCAGTTGATTTCATACATTCATCCTCCTTAAAAGTTATATTTTGACAATCCTTATGCCATTACTATATCACAAATAAAAATGCAGGTCAATTATATTGTAATAAAAAGTCAAGTTTAGAATAAAATTATTTAGGTGATAAATATGTTAAACACAATATGGCCTATTTTTATCCTAATATCTTTTTCTTATGCTATTTTTTCTGGAAACTTAGAACAGCTCAATAGCAGTATTTTTGCAAGCACAAATGATGCGATTAAACTATCGATTGAATTACTTCGGAACGATATGTTTATGGAATGGAATTATGCAAGTAGCTAGCAAAACAAGTATAATAAGCAAGTTGACAAATTTATTAAATCCTATTATAAAGTTATTATTTCCCGAAATGAAAAAAAATAAACAAGTTCAGCAAGAAATTTCGATGAATATGATTGCTAATATCTTAGGTTTAGGAAATGCTGCAACTCCATTAGGATTAAAAGCTATGAAATCGATGCAAAAAGAAAATCTTGAAAAAGATACATTAAGTAATTCTATGTTTATGTTTATTGTTTTAAATACAGCATCGATTCAAATTATACCAACAACCGTAATTGCTATTAGAAATTCACTAGGTTCTAGTAATCCAACAGCAATTGTGTTTCCTGTATGGGTTGCTACAATATGTGCAGCAATTATGCGGGATTTTAGTAGCTAAATTATTAATTCGATGTAACCAAAAGAAGTAGGGGGGAAATATGCAATTTGTTAATTTTTTATCAAGTTTAGCTATGCCACTAATTATTTTAGGGATTGTAACTTATGGTTTCATTGAAAAAAATAAGGTTTTTGATGACTTTCTAGAAGGGGCGAAAGAAGGGATAGAGATTGTTTTTTCTATTTTGCCTACCTTGGTAGGTCTTTTTGTAGCTATTGGTTCTTTAAGGAGTTCTGGAATTTTAGATATTATCATTCGTTTTATTACTCCTCTTTTAAATGTTATCCATTTTCCTAGTGAAATTATGCCACTTGCTATGTTAAGACCAATTTCAGGAAGCGGTTCGATTGCAGTAGCAACAGATATTATGAAAAATTATGGTGTAGATAGTATGATTGGAGTAATTGCTTCTACTATAATGGGATCTACAGAAACTACCTTATATACCATTGCTGTTTATACGAGTTGTGTGAAAATAAAGAAAACGAGATTTGTTTTGTTGGCTTGTCTAGTGGCTGATGTTGTAGGAATAGTGATGAGTGTTGTTGTTTGTCAATTTATAAAATAAGAAAACAAAAGATAATAAGTTTTGTATATAATGCTTAATAAAGGCGACAGTAACGAAAAAACATAATTCAGGCATAAAGAGTTGTAGAATTATGTCGAAAAGTTTTTGTTGACAAATGGAAGAAATTAAAGTATAATTTCTTCCATGTTAACAAAAACTTTATTATTTATATCAATATTTTTCATTGTCAGAAAAATTATAATTTATCAATTCAGTAAAGAAATTCAAAAAAAGATTTCAAACTAATTTAATCGTTTTTATTTTTGTAGAGAAAATATTCCCCCATAAAACTGCTATAAATCCGTAAAATTATTTTGTTTAAGCCCCTTAAATAGGAATGTTGTATTTTTATCTTTTGTATTTTCTCTACAAAATTAATATAAAAGAAAGAAAAAAGGTGAAACTTGTTAAAAATAAAAGAGAAACCTTGATTTTACTATAAAATAAAAATTGACATCAAAATTAAAATAGATTATTATATAAGGAGGAGATACATTGAAATTTATAACAAGAAAAACTTACTTGAAATATTTAGACGGCAACATCATTGAATTATTACAGGAAGAAGGAGAGGAATATCATTTAGAAGAGCAAAAGGATACAAAGTATAGGAGAGAAAAACTAAAAGAAATTGATAAAAAACATGACAAGATATTTAAGGTCATCTTGGGTAGAAAAAGGGAAATGGCCAATTTTTTAAATCAATTTTTAGAGCTAACGGATAGCATAAAAGAGGAAGAATTGGTTCAATGTTCAGCAGAATTTATCACGAAACAGTATAAAGGTAAATATGCAGATATCATTTATAAGCTAAAAAGTGAACCAGTATATTTTTTAATAGAACATCAAAGTACCATTCATAAAGAAATGATTGAAAGAATAGGAAGTTATGTACAAGAAATTATGAGAAAAGAAAAAGGGCATGGAATTTATCCAGTTGTAGTTCCAATTGTAATTTATACAGGTTTTCAAAAATGGAATGCACAGACGAAATTTAGTCAAAAGCAATATCAATCACAAAAATACCAAAAATATAAAATTAATTTGTGGTATAACCTAATAACGGTACAAGATTATACATTTGAAAAATTATTAGAAATAGGAACCTTATTTTCAAGTATGATGATATTAGAAAAATGCAAAAGTATAGAAGAATTAGTCGAAAAGATAAATGAGATTACGAAAATAATACAAAATAAAGAAGATAAAAAAATATTAATAGAAATCATTGAAAAAATTTTAGCACCTCGCATAGGAAAAGAAAACAGTGATATAATAATTGAAAAATTAAATGAAAAGGAGAGATTTGGTATGAGCCCATTAACTAAAATGTTGTTAGATTTAGAAATAGAAGGAGAAAAAAGAGAAAAAGTAGGACGAGAAAAAGGCAAAAAGGAAGGCAAAAGAGAGGGGAAAAAAGAGGGGATCACAGAGACAATTATAAAAACAGCTCAAAAAATGCTACAAAAGAAAATGCAAATTCAAGATATAGAGGAAATTACTGGATTAAGCAAAGAAGAAATAGAGAAACTAGAAAAATGTGTATAAAACTATCGGTGATAAGTTTCTCCATTTGAGATTTTAAAAGCTCTAAAAATTTGTTCCAGAAGAAAAACACGAATTAATTGATGTGGAAAAGTCATCTTAGAAAAGCAAACTTTTTCATGACAGTTAGCTAATAATTCATTAGTCAATCCCAAAGAGCCACCAATAATAAAAGTGATTGAGCTAGAAGTCATAGAGATCTTTTCAATTTGAGAAGAAAATTCTTCAGAAGAGAATTGTTTTCCTTTCAAATCTAAAGCAATTACATAAGCATCCTTTTTTATATGGCGAAGTATATTATTACATTCTTTAGACTTAATATCATCCGATAAAGTACCATTTAATTTATCTGGTATTTTTTCATCTGGTAACTCTAAAATATCCAATTTACAATAGCGAGATAATCTTTTACTATATTCATCAATAGCTGATTTTAAATAAGTTTCTTTTAATTTTCCCACACAAATAATTTGAATTGTTAACATTTTTTCCTCCTTTTGAGACAAAGGGGACAGGTCTTAACTGTCTCATTTTTATATTTTAATAGAATTTATTTCATTTGAGAAAAAATGAGACAGTTAAGACCTGTCCCCTTTGTCTCAAATTGTAATTAATTTACTAGAACAATCTCTACTTGCTACATTTAAACCAATAGAATTAGCAGTAAAAGAAGAATTGCCAATTAATTCATCCATAACGGTTTGATAAGCAAGTTCTGGGAAATTACTTTCTTTACTCAAATGGCCTAACATAGCATTTTTTAGACCAGATTGTAACAAATAGGAAATTGTTTTCCCAGCCATTTCGTTTGATAAATGTCCAGTAGGTCCAGCAATTCTTGACTTTAAAGGAAAAGGATAAGAAGAACAACGTAAAACTTCTGGGTCATAATTGGATTCTAGCATAACAAATAAACTTTCTTCTAAACTTTTTAAAATATCATTTGTCATGTGGCCAATATCAGTAGCAATACTGATTTTCTTATCATCTTTCCAAATATTAAATCCGCAAGGGTTAATAGCGTCGTGGGGAATTGAAAAAGGTTTAATATCTAAATCTTTAATTGAAAATTTGTCAGATACTTTAAAAGTTTTTATATTATTTCCATTGATTTTATCTCTTTGTTTCGGCATAGCGTCCAAAGTTTCTTGATTGACAAATACGGGTAAATCAAATTTTTTAGAAAAAGTTCCTAAGCCTTGTACATGGTCAGAATGTTCATGGGTAATTAGAATACCATCCAAAGAGGATGGTTCTATATTCATATCTAATAAGGCATTTTCAATTTTTCTACTACTTACACCAGCATCAATTAAAAGCTTTGTATTTTCTGTTTCTACGAATAAACTATTACCACTACTTCCACTATATAAACTACAAAAATTAAACATGACGATTTGTATTTCCTTTATCCTATTATTTTTAATATAATTATTCTGTTACTCTTTCAATTTTAGCACCAATACTTCTAAATTTTTCTTCAATGTTTTCATAGCCTCTATCAATATGTTCTAAGTTATAAATTTCCGTAGTACCTTCAGCAGCTATTCCAGCAATAACAAGAGCAGCACCAGCTCTTAAATCAGAAGAATAAACAGGAGCGCCAGTTAGTTTTTTAACACCTTCAAAAAAAGCAGATTTTCCTTGTGCATTAATTTTAGCACCCATTCGATTTAACTCTTCTGTATATTGAAATCTAGAATCCCAAATGCTTTCATGTATCATGCTATTTCCATTTGCCAAAGATAATACAACACCCATTTGTGGCTGTAAATCAGTAGGAAATCCAGGATAAGGAAGTGTTTTGATAGTAGCTTTTGTTGGTCTTTTATTACACCAAACGCGAATGCTATCAATATTATCTTCTACATTTCCACCTACTTCAATAATTTTAGCAGTGATAGATTCTAAATGCTTAGTAATACAATTTTTAATAACTAAATCACCTTTTGTAGCAACTGCAGCTAGCATAAAAGTACCTGCTTCGATTTGGTCTGGAACAACAGAGTAAGTTGCATCTCCATGCAATTTTTCTACACCATTAATTTTTATAACATCTGTTCCAGCTCCTCTAATATCAGCGCCCATTGTATTTAAAAAGTTTGCAACATCTACGATGTGAGGTTCTTTGGCAGCGTTATCAATAATTGTTGTACCTTTTGCTAAAACAGAAGCTAGCATAACATTAATGGTAGCACCAACAGACACAATATCCATATAAATAGGACATCCTGTTAATTTTTTGCCTTTTGCATAAATGGTACCTTTCTCAACAGTTACATTAGCACCTAATCTTTCAAATCCTTTGATATGTTGATCAATTGGTCTAGCTCCTAATTTGCAACCACCTGGCATACCAACTTCAATTTCTCCTTTTCTACCAAGCATGGCACCAATAATATAGTAAGATGCTCTAAATTTACTTGTTAAATCAAGAGGAGCTTTGGTAGTTGTTAAATTTGATGTATCTATTGTGATGCTATTTGGTGTATTCCAAGTTATTTTAGCACCTAATTTCTCTAATATTTCACAAGATATTTTAATATCACTTATATTTGGTAAATTTTCAATAGTGCAAGTACCATCAACTAAAAGTGCAGCAGGTAAAATAGCTACAGCAGCATTTTTGGCACCACTAATTGTTACTTCACCTTTTAAAGGTGTTGGACCTTTTACGATTAATTTTTCCAATTAAATAACCCCCAATATTTGTTGTTTGCATAAAAAAAGAGTGTATTAAAAGATAACACTCTATTACATTTTAGAATATATCACAAACTAGATACGAATGCAATACTTGTACTATTTTTTTGCTGTAATTAAACCAGTATTTGCAAAAAATTCTAATAATTTAAATTTAAATTGAATTTCATTTTCAGATTGATTAGAAATAAGTGCAAATTCTTCCTCTGACAAATTTTCTTCCATCAATTCTTTAGAATCTTCTGGAACTACACCAGAAGAAATATCTACAAAACATAAGGGCGGAAACATAACACACCACCAGTTTTGGCCTTTGGCTTCCCCAATTTCAACTCTAAGAGCATCATAATAGCCAGCAGGTAATGAAATATCACCATAAGTTTTAGTAGGAAATTCAAAATTGCCAATATTAATTTTTACAGAATAAGAATAACCTTCTTCTTTTATTGTATCCCTAGCAATTTGTTCAAAAGTAGTTTTATTTTTTTCGACAATAGAGATAGCTTCTTCTTTTGATTTCGTATCTTTACAAATTGAATTCATATAGTTTAATAAATTGTCACGTACTTTATATTTTAAATTTTGGTCTTCTTCTTTATCACTATTAGCTAAGACGTGTAAACGAAAAACGCTGTTAGCGATATCAGTTGATATATTTTGTGCATAAGAAATAGCACAAATGGATGTATATAGAAATAATAAAAGGCTCAAAATAATTACCATTTTTAAATTTTTTTTCATATGTTTTCCTCCTTTTACTATTAATTATTAACAATTTAGAAAATTTTATACTAAAATAGGAGAAAAATTGAAATGTCGAAAAATGTAGGAAAATTTTATTTGAAATAATATTGACATATTTGTAAAGAAATGGTAAAATTTACCAGTGCTCAAAAAAATAAACTTTCCGTAAGAGTTTGAAGATTGGAAGGGAGAATTTAGAAATGAATAGAAAGAATACAAAAGAAAAAATATGTGCATTTTATGCAAGTGATTATCACTTTGAAATGATAAGCTTACCTTACATTAAAAATAAAATGGAAAAAGAAAGTGAAGTTGTTATTTTAACAGAAAACGATTTAGAAGAAACCATGAAAACATTTTTAACAAAAATAAATTTTAAAGAAGATAAAAAAGAAGAAATATTAAAATTAAATTGGAAAAGTAATGACTTAGAAAAATTTAAAGAAATCAAAGCAAAAGCAGATAAAGAAAAAGATATGGTAATCTTTATTAAAGGAAAAGAAAACTATATTCATAATGTTAATCAAAATATAGAAAAATGGATACCAGAAGAAAAGCATGTTAAAATCATAGATTGTTATGAAATAGAAGAAATAGGAGATAGATTAGATAATGTAATGGACCAATATCAAAAAGTATTAGGAACCAGTGGAGAAAAAGAAATCGAGAAAATATAGGAAAATAGTTGCTAATTTTTTTAAAATAGTGTATAAATAGTAAAAGAATGAAAATAAAATAGGATAAGATAGAGCAAGAAAGGAAAGATGGCAATGGACTTAAAAGTAGAAGAAATGCAAAGTATTTTAAAAAAATATGGGCAAGAACATCTATTAAACCATTATAAAACTTTAGATGATACACACAAGAAAGAATTACTAAAACAAATTCAAGTAATAGACTTTGAATTAATTAATAGTTTATATGACCATACTAAAAAGAAAGAAAAGAGTGGAAATGATGAAATTACGCCAATTGATTATTTAGATAAATACAAATTGTGCGATGATTATAAATACTATGAGAACATAGGGAAAAAGGCAATTAAAGAAGGAAAATTAGCAGCAGTAACTATGGCAGGAGGACAAGGAACAAGATTAGGGCATGATGGACCAAAAGGAACCTATGATATTGGGTTGGACTCTCATAAGTCTTTATTTGAATTATTATGTGATAATTTAAAAGAAGAAGGAAAAAAATACGGAGTTACTATCCCATGGTTTATCATGACGAGTAGAGAAAACAACAAAGCAACTCTTGCATTTTTTGAAAAAAATAAATATTTCGGTTATCAAAAAGATAAAAACATATTCTTCTTTATTCAAGGAGAATTGCCTATGATAGACACAGAAGGAAAAATCTTAATTGGAGAAGATGGATTAATCAAACAAGCAGCAGATGGACACGGAGGTATTTATGAATCACTTGTAAAAAGTGGAATGGTTCAAAAAATGAAACAAATGGGAACTGAGTGGGTATTCATAGGAGGAGTAGACAACTGTTTAGTAAAGATGGTAGATCCTGTTTTAATGGGAATTGCCATTGATAAAAAAGTAACAGTTGCTTGTAAATCAGCAGTCAAAGCAGATCCACATGAAAAAGTAGGAGTATTTTGTAAAAGAAATGGAAAACCAAATGTAATTGAATATTCTGAAATAACAGATGAAATGGCAGAAGCGACAGATGAAGAAGGAGAGTTACTATATGGAGAATCTCATCTTCTATGTAATCTATTTAGTGTAGATGCAGTAGAAAGAATGGGAGCAAATCCGTTACCATATCATATAGCTTACAAAAAGGCAAGTTATCTAGACAAAGAAGGAAAACTAGTTGTACCAGATGCACCAAATGCTTATAAATTTGAAGCATTCTTGTTTGATGCTTTTGGAAAAGTAGATGAAATGGCAATTCTTCGTGTTAAAAGAGAAGAAGAATTTGCACCAGTTAAAAATGCAGACAGTGCAGGAGTAGATTGTCCAAAAACGGCAAGAGAATTATATAAAAAATTTCATCATCTAGATTAGACTTTTGAGACAAAAGGGACAGGTCTTGAGACAGTGGGGACAGGTCTTGAATGTCTCATTTTTTATATAAAATAATTATT